>NZ_BAAACH010000016.1:0-298715 GCF_039521405.1 Clostridium sartagoforme | reverse complement strand
AATTTCTATAGTGATAGGGTATCATTTGCTTAAAAATAATTATAGACGCCATTTTCTGAAGCGCTTACAATAATTTTTATATATTTAAAATAAAAACAAGAATAAAATAATTACATAATAAATAATTTGATTTTATAACTAGTAAATAATTTAAAATTATAATAAAATATCAGTAAAAGCATAAGTTTTTCTGTTTTTTATTGTAGAAAAAAACAGAAAATAAGTATGAGAATGGAAAAGGGTTTTGAAAGATTAGAATTAAAAAATTATTAGAGGGGGGATGTTATGGATGAAAAGTTAAAAAAAAGAATTATTATTTTTATAATATTTTTAAGTACGTTTTTTTATTTTAAGATGACGGTAAGAGCAGATTCACATAAAAAAATATTAATTTTAAATTCTTATAGCGAGGAATTACAGTGGGTTAAAGATATACAAGAAGGAATAGAAGATGTATTACAATATAAAAATGAAGTATTTTTATATTATGAATATATGGATTTAAAGAATAATAATGGTGATATGTATATAGACATGCTATATGATTTTTATAAAGAGAAATATAAAAATACTAAATTTGAAATGATAATTTGTACGGATAATGATGCATTAGAATTTATGGTGAAATATGGAGAAGACTTATTTGGAAAAACGCCTGTTATATTTTGCGGAGTAAATAACTTTACCAAAGATATCCTTAAAGGAAAGACTAATTATACTGGAATCGTGGAAGAAATAAATGTAAAAGAAACAATATTAAGTATGATGTATTTACAAAAGGATATTAAAAATGTAGTAGTAGTATATGATAATACTACTACAGGAAAAATAAATGAAGAATTAGTAAGAAATTCAATAGTAGATTTAGAGCATGATATCAATTTTTATTTTTACAAAGATATGCAGCCAAAAGAATTATTAGATGAAATATATATATTAGATAATAATACTACTGCAATATTAGTAATTGGGCAATTTAAAACTGATGATGGAAAATATATTCCATATGAAAAAAATAAAAATTTCATATCGCAATTTAATGTACCAATTTATGTGTGTTGGGATTTTTTATTAAACGAAGAAGTGATAGGCGGAAAAGTCATAAAGGGATATGACCAAGGACAGTCAGCAGCAGATATGGCTATTAAAATATTAGACGGGCAAAAGATTGAGGATATACAAGTTAAAGAAGAAGATATTAGTGAATTTATATTTAATTATAATGCTCTAATAAAGTATGGAATTAATATAGAGGAATTACCAAGTGATTATAAAATAATAAATAAGCCATTTTCACTTTATGATTCTTATAAAATGCAAATACATATAATAATAGGAGTAATAATATTTTTATTAATATTAATAGGAATTCTTATTGCAAATATAAAGAGACGTATTATAACAGAGAAAGAATTAAATAGGAACTATGATGAGTTAAATGTTGTTTATGAAGAACTTGCAGCTATAGAGGAATCATTAGAGATGCAATATAATGAGGTACAAGCAAGTGAGGAAAGATATAAGCTTGCTGTTGATGGTTCAAACGACATAATATGGGAATATGATTTTATAACTAAAGAACATTATATTTCAGATAAGTTTGAAGATTTATTTGGATATAAATTAACTTATAATGAAAATCTAATGGTTACTTTTAAAAAGTTAATAATTGAAGAAGATTTAGATAGGGTTACAACTTTATTTGATGAACATTTAAATAGGAAATCTGAGTATTTTAAAGTTGAATGTAGAGTAAAAAACAATTTTAATGAAATTAAGTGGGTTCTAATAAGAGGAAAAGCATTAATAAATGATAAAAATACTCCAATAAAAATGTCTGGATCTATCACAGATATTACAGATAGAAAGAATATAGAAGAAAAAAATAAGTTCTTAGCTTTTTATGATCAATTAACAGGATTACCTAATAAACAAATGTTTTTAGATAAAGTTGACGATGCACTTCTTGTAAACTTACAAGAAGGATATAAAGGAGTAGTGTTTTTAGTAGATATCGATAATTTTAAATCTATAAATGATACATTAGGGCACGATTATGGTGACGAAGTATTAAAATATATTTCTAAAATGTTTTTAAATACATTAAATACTGATGAATTTATATGTAAGCTAGATGCTGATGAATTTCTTATATTAAGATTGGGAGTAAAAGGTAGAGAAGATATAGATAAATTTGCTTTAAATATTCTTGATTTATTTAAAAAGCCAATAAGTGTAAAAGAAAAAAATATATTTATAACGGTAAGTATAGGAATTAGTATTTTTTTAAAAGATGCTTTTACAAAAAATGAGCTTCTTATGAATTCAGATATAGCAAACTATAAAGCAAAAGAAAAGGGAAAGAATAGATATTTATTTTATAATGAGGATATGTCTAAGGAAATAATAAGAAAATCACAATTAATAGATGGTCTTAGAAGAGCTATTGATAAATCAGAATTCAAGTTGCTTTATCAACCACAAGTAAACTTAAGTGATGGTAGAGTTGAAAATGCCGAGGTTTTACTAAGATGGAATAGTGATGAATTTGGCAATGTTTCTCCAGGAGAATTCATACCTTTAGCAGAACAAACAGAATTAATAATATCTATAGGAAAATGGGTATTAATGAATACTTGCACACAAAGTAAGAAATGGATAGACATGGGACTATATCCAATAACAATAGCTGTGAATGTTTCAGTAGCACAACTTCATCAAGATGATTTTTTATATGAGCTAAAGAATATACTGGAAAGAACTAAATTACCTGCAGAATGTTTAGAAATAGAAATAACAGAAAGTATAGTTATGAGTAATATAGAAGAAAATCTAAAGATTCTTAATAAAATAAAGGATATCGGAGCTAAAATTGCCCTAGATGATTTTGGAACAGGATATTCATCATTAAGTTATCTAAGAGTACTTCCAATTAACAAACTTAAGCTTGATAAATCATTTATAGACAATATACATTTAAGTAGTCATGATAGAACAATAGTTAAATGTATAATTAGCCTTGCACATGAAATGAATATAATTGTAGTTGCAGAGGGTGTAGAATTAAAAGAGCAATTTGATATATTAAAAGAAATGGGATGTGATAAAGTACAAGGATATTATTTTAGTAAACCTATTTCTTGTGATGAATTTCAATTACTTATAAAGTGAAGAGTATAAATTTATGCTCTTCACTTTATTTTTATAAACAATTATGATATATAAATTTAATGTATATAAATGAATATAGATGAAATAAAAATACAAATACAAATACAAAGAATTATTATAAGTTCTAGAATATATATTTGTACTCATATAGTAAAGTATAAATTACTTTTATGAATAAAAGAAGAAAGGGGAATTTTTTTATGAGCCAAAATATATCAAGAACAACCGAAAAAGTGTTGGGGATTATTGGTGGTATTTTAGGAATGTTCGGTGGAATATTTGCTTTGTTCTTAGGAGGTGTAGGTACAGCTATTAATGGAGATTCAGGTGGACTAGGGGGATTGGGGATACTAGCTTTTGTGTTTTCGATTTTAGGAATTGTAACTGCAATTTTAGTATCTTCAAAGCCTAAACTAGCTGGATGGGGATTAATTGTTTCGGCAGTTGGAATTTTTATATCTATTTCACTATTTGGAATAATACCGGCTATATTATTTTTAATTGCAGGAATTATGACTTTGATAAAAAAGGAAAATAAAGAAGGATAGGTTGGTAGAAATTACTTGCGTATAAACTTATATATTGAACATCATATAAATGTAGTTCAATATAAGGAGGAAGTAATATGAAAAATAATCCTGATGATAGAAGTGATAATGTAGAAAGAATTCAAAGGAATATTAATAGTACTTTAGAAAATATTAATTTGGCAAATGAAATGATGTCTAAAACAGATGATCAAAAGACAATTAAAGATTTAGAAGAAAGAAATCAAAGAAGAGAAAAGTCTCTTAAAGGTCTTAGGAAAGAAATAAAAGATGAAGCAATAGCAAATGAAATAAAAGAAGAAGTATTATCAAAGGAAATTTCTATTAAGTAAAATAAAAATTATAAAACAAGTAAAAAAGTCATTATAAAGAGAAGAAATTTATATCTTATCTTTATATATGGCTTTTTTTGATATTTTTATATGATTAATCATTTTAACATAAATGTTAGTTAAGCATATTAGTATCATTATTGCAGCACATATAGCAATGATAATTTAGTAGTTAGTATATATAATAGAACTATACAGTAAATTAACTTTCTGTATAGGAGGTAATAAAAATGGGAAAAAATGATATTAAAATTAGAAAAGCAACAAATCCAGATATTGATGTAATAGCTGATTTAATCTATTGCACAGAAGTTCATCCTGATTACGTTTGAGGGGGAGAATCTAAACAAGAAAGTTTAGATAACCTAAAATCACTAATAAAAACAAAAGGTTCAAGGTATAGCACTGAATATATAACAGTAGCAGAATTGAATGATAAGATATTAGGTGCAGTAATATTAATACCTTATGATGAATTAGATAGGTTAAGTATGAAGACTGATTTTAAGCAAATTCCTAAGATGGAAGGTTTAAGTGAAAAATTTTATTACTTAATCACAAGAATAAAATATATGATATTCAGAGAGTGTAGAAAAGGTAACTTATATATATCCAATATTGCTACTAATGAAAAAGCAAGAGGTATGGGAATAGGTAAAAAATTAATGAAATACGCAGAGCAAGTTGCTAAAAAAGAAGAGTATGATGGTATATCATTACTAGCAAAAGATGAAAAAGTAAGTAAGTTTTATGAAAAATTAGATTACGATAAAGTATTTGATAAAGTACTATTAGGTGAAAGAATAATAAAAATGGCTAAATGCTTTTAATTATATAAATCCCTTAGAATTTTTCTAAGGGATTTTTTATGTTATAAAGATTTTATATAAATGTTATAAATTATGAAAAGTAGTATGCTTCTTTAATATTTTAGTAGAAAGCTACTATTATCTAAAAGAAATACAAGTAATATCTAAAAGTTAGGATTATAGCTAATATTATATTTACTTTTATGATAAAATCAAAATATAAAGATAATAAATTTTTATTAGAGATGGAGTGGTAGATATGAATTATAGAGTGTTCGATGATTCAATAGTATTAAGATTAGAAAAAGGAGAAGAAGTTATAGAGTCTATTAAAAGTTTGTGTGAAAAAGAAAATATAGAATTGGGATCTATATCAGGTTTAGGAGCTTCAAATCATGTGGTTGTAGGATTATTCAAAATTGATGAAAAGAAATATTATTCAAATACATATGAGGAAGATTTTGAAATTACGAATTTAACTGGAAATATATCAAGAATGAACAATGAAGTATATTTACATATACATGGAACTTTTGCAAACTTCGAAGGTAAATGTATAGGTGGTCATTTAAATAAAGCAATTATAAGCGCTACAGCAGAAATAATAATAACAAAAATAAATGGATCTATGGGAAGAAAGTTTAATGAAAATATAGGATTAAATCTTATTGAATTTTAATATTTATGTTTAAGTATAGGGTGGAGAGATAAACAATAAAGGCATGGTAGCAATGAATTACTATGCCTTTTTTATATACTTTTGGATTATTATATCATTAATAAAATAATGAATTATATAAATTTATGAATTATTGGAAAAAATATATTGACTTTACTTTAACAAACATGTACTATTATATCATAATAGTATTGATAATCATTCTCAAAGAAAAGAGAATGAAAAAGGAGGATATATGAAAATTATTTATTGGAGTGGTACAGGAAATACTGAAGCAATGGCAAACTTAATTTTAGAAGGTATTAAGGATTCAGGAAAAGAAGGAGAATTAGTAAATATATCATCTACAGAGGTTAGGTCATTTGCTAATGAGGATTTACTTGTATTAGGTTGTCCGTCTATGGGAGATGAAGAGTTAGAAGAAGGAGAATTTTTACCTTTTCTAGAATCTATAGAAGGTGATCTAAATGGCAAAAATGTAGCTTTATTTGGTTCATATGGATGGGGATCTGGTGAATGGATGGAAAAGTTTGAAGATAGAGTTAGAGAAGCAGGAGCAACTTTACCGTTAGATTCATTAATAGTTAATTATACTCCAGAAGGTGAAGAAGCAGAGAGATGTAAAGATTACGGAAAACAAATAGCCAAGCTTATTAATTAGGCACAATAATAGTTTATTATATGACTTCATATACAACATAAATTAGTATATATTAATTTAATATATAACATTTTTCTCATAAATCAATTTAATTTGTTAATAACCCCTAAATAAGGAATCCTGAAAATCAGGATTCTTTATTTATTCTTTTATTAATACTTTTTTTACTTCCGCTATATATAAAGTGTGATAATCCTTTTCAGGATAAAATTGCTTATCTAAAGAGGTATCGATAAAGCATTCAGGTTTAAGCTCTTGAGAATATAATTTTGAACAAATGATTGTAAGCTTTGCTTCTTCAAAAGATGGAGTATTATCAATATAAGTAGCTGTTAAATTAGTTTTAGAAAGTTTATCTTCATCTCTACCAGATACTGATCCTAAATATCCTAAATCTTTTTTATAAGACTTATCAAAAAATGTAAGTGAAAAAGTTGAAGAAAAATCTATAAATTCCTTAGTAAATCTTTGAGGTCTTACCACTATAGAAACCACATTTTTTCCCCACATAATACCAAAGCTTCCCCAAGAAGCTGTCATTGTATTTATTTTATCCTCTTTAGCAGCAGTAATAAGCATCCAGTCATGACCTATTAATTGAAATGTACTTTGATTTAAATCTTTAGGTTCAATTTCTTTAAAACTAACCATAATATTCTCCCCCTTAGTGATTTGTTTTAGAACTTATATACTATTATATAGATATAATAAAATAAATAATATACTTTTCATATAAAAGATATTAAGATGTAATGGTTATTTTTATTAGATAATAATACAAATTAATTGTTTTCCCATAAAATTGATGATGGCATTAATTCAAAAATGCTATCAAATATCTCTAATAGATTTTCTTTTTTTATATTAGAAGATGATAATAATTGTTTATATTTTCTACTTCCCTTTTGTCCTTGAAATAAACTTTGAAGAGGTGCAATTAACGAGTGAACACTACTTCCATTATTCATTTCCTCTATTACATATGGAATATAAGCTTTTATTACTTCGCCCCTTGAAGTAGGAGCTACAACTTCGCTATTTTCATTAAGTTTATATAGTTGAGATAGAAGATAGCAATCCTCATAAGAGGCTCTTCCAATCATTACTCCATCTACCTTATTAAGAGCTTCTTTAATAGAATCTAATGTTCTAAAACCACCATTAATCTCTATGTTTAAGTAGTCAAATTCTTCTTTTAACTTATAAACCATATCATAATTAAGAGGAGGAATTTCTCTATTATCTTTTGGACTTAGGCCTTTTAATATGGCAGTTCTTGCATGAATAATGTATCTATCCGGTCTTGCTTTTGATACAGTATCTAAAAAATCTAGTAAATCATCATACCCATCCATTATAATTTTAGTTTTTTCGCTTTCTAAAACTCCTGTACCATCTATACCTATTCTATGCTTTATAGTTACAGGTTTATTTGTTGCTTCTTTCATGGCACATAAAATATCATAAACTAATTCTTTAGAAGACATTAAAGCAGCTCCCATTAAGTTCCCTGAAACCCTATCAGAAGGACATCCACAATTTAAATTAATTTCAGTATAGTTATAATCATTAGCTAATTTAACAGCTTTATAAGCATCTTCTGCATTAGAGGCTGCTATTTGAAGAGCAACAGCACCTTCTTCTTCCCTAAAATAAAGAATTTTATTTCTATCGCCATTAATAATAGATTGAGCAGTTACCATTTCTGTATAAAGTAGAGCATCTTTAGTTAAAAGTCTTGAAAAATATCTAAAATGTCTATGAGATTTATCCACCATTGGAGCAATACTAATTTTAGGTGATTTTATATTTGAAATATATTTTTCCATCATTTGTTTCCTTTCTTATAAGAGTCAAATAATAGCATTGTCACAAATAGAGCAAGTAATATTCCTCTACCTATGTTAAAGCCTATCACATTTAAATTTAAAAAATCTAAAAAGACATAACCAACTATATAAATTGAAAAGCAAATGATTAGCCAAATTATTTTGCCCTTAGTTGTTTTTGCAGATTTAAATGGAATTTTTCCACTTCCTATTAAATATTTAAAGAAGTAATTGAAAATTATAGTGGCTATAATAGAAGATAATACAAGAGTTAATACATTAATCAAAATTTTAGCTCCTTTCAACGTTATAGTAATATTATAACATTCATTATATAAACTAAGAAAATCTTTATTTCAAATTTAATAACATTTCGTACTGGCCAACAAAATTTTCGAATCCAAGAGATAATAACATTTTTATTATAGGAGTATAGCTTTTATCTATATTAAGAATAGATATTGTATCTGATTGTGTATTTTTAATTAAATTAGTTACTATACTTGTTCCAATTCCTTTATTTCTATATTTGTGATGAACTGCAAATTGAGGAATATCACCAGTATTTTTATCGATAATTCCATAGCCAATAATATTGGATTTATCTTTCACTAATAAAAATATAAAGTTATTAATAGCTGACTTTATAGAATCAATAGAATTTTGCCAAGAAGGTTTTATATCCCAAAATTCAATTATTTGACTCCACTCTTCATCAGTTAAAGCATATTTACTTTCTGTATTGACCTTTGATGATATTTTATATTTAGATTTCTTCATTTTAAAACATTCCAATTCTCTTACAATTTCAAATCCTTGATTTTTATACAAGTTAAAAGCTGATATATTAGACTTTAACACTTCAAGTAAATAACATTCCACATCGGTTTTTACTAAATCTTTTATTAAGTAATTAAACATTAATGTAGTTATACCTTGTTTTCTATAGTTTTTTATAACTCCAGTTCCTGTGTCATAAATAGTTTTCTTGCCATTCCAGATTCTTAGCCCATTATATATAAATCCAACTAATTCATCGTTTTTGAATGCCCCAATTGAGAATTTAGGTGTATATCCTCGTCTAATTAACATGCTTTCAAAATCAGAAAGTGAAATATTAAATTTTACTTGATAGTCTGAAAATGAAGATAAAAATGTTTGATACAAGATATTAATAGATGTATTTTCTAAAGTATTATAATTGTACATTAAATCACCTCTTATAGATTTTATCGAACGCTTTTATTATTTATATGAGTTTATCATAAAAGTTAGATCATAGATATGTAAAATATAATGCAACTAGTACTTTTTCTATTTAAAGGAGATTTATATAAATTATGAAATAAAAAAATATAGAAATATTAAGATTTTATGGTACAATAGTATATAATAAAAAATAATTATTATTAATTAATAAACAATATTAGTGCATATGTTTAAAATAAGTTATTTATTAATAATAGGAGGAAGAAAAATTGATAAAGAAGCTATTAGATTTAAAATTATCAAAAGGTGTTTTTATAACATCATTATTAGCAATCATATTTACAATTATAATAGGTATTGTCGGATATTTTAGTATCAGTAAAATTAATGAAAATATAGGGATTATGTATAATAATAGTGTACAGCCTTTATCTATTGGTGCTGGAATTAGAGGAGAATTTGCTAATATGAGAATAGAAGCTAATAAAGAAATGCTTAAATATAACTTTGAATATAATGATAGCATAGATAAGCATAATGAAAAGATTCAAAGTTATTTAAGACAAATTAGCGATGTGAATAAAGATGGACAGGATTTAAAAGACTTGGATGAATTTCAATCCAATTATGAAGTTTATTTAGAGGTCTGGAAGAAAATAAATGAAGATTTAAGTAATGGAAAAAAGGTATCAGATGATGATTATAATAAATTATCAGATGTAGCAATAAAAGCGGAAGAAGCATTATTTGATTTAAAGACTCACAATATAGAAAAAGCTTATGATTTAAATAACGAAGGTAATACCATTTATATTAATTCAAGACGAGTATTTATTGCTATTATATTATTGACAATAATAATACTTTCAACTCTTTCTTATAAATTGGTTAAAATGATAAAAACTGAATCAAAAGATATGAATGAGAGATTAGAGATCTTAGCAACGGGAGATTTCACTATTAATTTAGAAGATAATAAAAACAATGAGTTTGGTACAATGAAAAGAACTTTATCAAAAATGATAAGTGAAATATCAGGGATTATCAAAGCTGTTAAGAAAGCATCAGATGCTTTAGATACACAAGCAGGGGTATTATCTGGTACTGCAGGTGAAATGTCTGTAGCTTCAGGAAATGTTACGGCTGCAATAGAAGAAGTAACTAAGGGAACTACTTCTCAAAGTGAAGATTTAGTAGATATGAATATTATAATAACTAACTTTGGAGAACAAATTGATAGTATTGTACACCTAATAGAAGATGTTAAGTTATTCTCAGAAGGCATTGGCACTATGGCTGTTAATAGTAATAGTGGTATGCAAAACTTAGTAAAATCAATAAATGAAATAAGAGAATCATTTAATAATGTATTAATTAAATTCAGCAATTTAGGTGAAAATATTAGTAAAATAAGTGATATGACAAATTTAATAAATGACATTGCAGAACAAACGAATCTATTAGCATTAAACGCATCTATTGAAGCAGCAAGAGCAGGAGAGCAAGGGCGTGGATTTGCCGTAGTTGCAGAAGAAATAAGAAATCTGGCAGAGCAATGTAGAATATCCTCTATTAACATAGATAATTTGGTTAGTGATACAAAAAGAGATAAAGATTCTATGCTTAAAACAACTGAAATTATGAGCAAAGAGTTAAATAATCAGACAGATATAGTTAATTATGCAATAAATTCTTTTGATAAAATTATTGATGGGATAAATAGTATAGTACCTAAAATTAAAATGGTAAATAAATCTGTAAACAGTATTGACTCTGATAAAAATTCTATATTAATGAAGATTGAACAGACATCTGCATCAGCAGAAGAAATTTCAGCTTCGTCAGAGGAAATTATGGCTTCATCAGAAGAAATGTACGCTTCTACTGAAGAAGTTGCATCTACAGCTCAAAGGATAAATAATATGACAAAACATTTAATGAGTAGAATAAATAAATTTAAAGTATAGTACATACTTAATATAATTTAAAGATTTATTAAAATCAAAATCAATAAAAAAGCCAATAGTTTTCATATAGAAAAATATTGGCTTTTTAAATTACATATAAAATCCAAAATACCGGTACTCCAATTTTGATCCCTATCCTCAGATAGGTGGGTGTCCGCACAGATATTTCAATCGCCTTCAATGCCGTCTAAGGGACTCATAAGAAAGTACATTTCTATATCTAAATATTGAACTCCCGTAAAATAAATGTAGGTTCAAAATAGGAGCTTAACGCATATTTCAGAATTTATTAAATTTACTATTTAAGATTTAAAATCTATAGTGTGAATATATAATAACACTATAGATTTAAATTTTCAAGATAATTATATACAGAAATTTGGTCCTGAAAATCCAGAAGTTTTAATAATATAGTAAATTGTAGTAGTAAAAGGTAATAATTTACAAAAAAAGGTAATGAAATTAAAGTAATATATGTGAAGTCAATCAATTTTTATTGTTTTATAAATTAAAATACTATTATAGTAAGAAATAAAAAAGTTATGATTCTAAAATAGAAAGTTAAGAAAAAAATTCAAAAGTATGATAAAATTATAAAAATATATAAATTTAGATAGAGGTGCTTTATGAAGAAATTTAGTCATGGATGTACACTTGATTGCTTTGATTGTTGTAAATTCAATATATATACTGAAGAAAACAAAATTGTGAAGATAGAGGGTGATAAAAGTCACCCGTATACAAAAGGCTTTATATGTAAAAAAGGGTTGGCACATTTAGATCGATTAAATCATAAAAACAGAATATATTCTCCAATGATAAAAGTTAATAATGAATGGCAGAGTATTTCTTTTGATGAAGCTCTAAATATTATGACTGAAAAACTTGAATATTATAAAAACAATTATTCTTCAAGGGCAATATTATATTATGAGCAATATGGAAATGGTGCATTACTTAAAAGTGTAGGAGATTTATTTTTTAACTTTTATGGAGGTGTTAGTAAATCCAAGGGAGGTCCTTGTTGGAGTGCAGGGATTAAAGCACAAACAATTAATTTTGGAGATGTGAAAAGTCATTCATTAGATGATATGCTGAATAGTAAAACAATATTTGTATGGGGAAAAAATCCGGCATTTACTAGTATACATACAATGCAAAGTATAAAAAAGGCAAAGAATAATGGAAGTAAAATAGTAGTTATTGACCCAATTTATACAAAGACAGCTGAACTGGCTGATAAGTATGTAAGAATTAAACCTGGTGGAGATGGAGCATTAGCTCTAGCAATGGGAAAAATAATACTTGATAAGAATTTACATGATGAAAATTATATAGAAGCTTATGTAAATAATTTTAATGACTACAAAAATTATTTAGAAAGCTTAAGTCTTGAAATTTTAATAGAAATTTGTGGTGTAAGTAAGGAAGATATAGAAGAGTTAGTTACATTATATACTAAGAAGTATTCTACTATACTACTTGGGTATGGTATGCAAAAATATAAGAACGGAGGAAATACTATAAGCTTAGTAGATATTTTAGGAGCAATAACAGGGCAAATTGGCTTTAGCGGTGGAGGAATTAACTATGCGAATAAGGTTTATCCTAATGTAATTAACTCTGATCCATATAACAGTGAAGAAAATTGTGAAAATAGATTTTTTTATGTAAGTCATATAGCAGATTTTATAAATGACTCATTAGTTGGAAAAGATTATTATGATGAAGAAAAAATATACATAAAAGATGATAACTTAAGAATAGATGCTAATATATTTAATGAACCAATAAAAATGGCTGTAATAACAAAAAGTAATATGATAAACCAATTGGCGGATCTAAATAATTTGAAAGAAGCTTTTTCAAATATAGAATTTAAAGTTTGTTTTGATATGTTTATGACAGATACAGCTAAGGAATGTGATTTATTTATTCCAACAACTAGTACTTTAGAAAGTGAAGACTTAATTTATAGTTCAATGAATAATCCATATATAGTTTATAATGAGAAAGCTGTTGAACCAAAGGAACTATTGATGGATGAATATGAATTCTTTAAAGAACTTGCAAAAAGAATTAACTTAAGAAACTATCCTTATGTAAGTAAAAAGGAATACTTATCCAAGGTTTTAGAGCCATTAAAAGCTTTTAATAGTGAAGTTGATATAGAGTTTTTAAAAGATAATCATTTTACTATTCATAATCCTATAGCGTGGGAAGATAAAAAATTTGATACTAAATCAGGCAAATTTGAGATCTTTTTTAATAATAAATTATATAAAAATTACAAAAAAGAAAATGAAGATATAAGAAAATTTAGGTTGTTAACTAACCATAGTAGAGATACTTTATCAAGTCAACATATAATGGATAATGATGAAATTTCATTTGTACATATGAATGAAAAAATGGCAAATGAATTATTTATAAAGGCAAATGAAATCATATCATTGAAAAATAAAAATGGTGAAATAAAAGCAAAGCTAAAGATAGACAATTCTGTTGCTGATTTTGTAGTATTAATGTATGCTGGATGGTGGACTAAACATGGAAATCCAAATTATTTAACTAATTCAGGAATATCAGATATAGGTGGACAGGTTACTTATAATGAAACCGTAGTAGAAATAATAACATAACTGATAGTAACATATATATCATGATATAATTAGTATAATAAAAGAGAAAAATTGCATGAAATAAAAGAAAAACATTTTAAGAAAAATAAAGATAATACTTAAACTAGAATTTAAATATATTTTATATATAAATATTAGCAATTCTTATAGAAGGTGTATCGAAAGATACGCTTTTTATAATTGAAAAATTAATGAAATAAGAAAATAATATAAAATATAGAGATAGGGGGATTAGGATAAATGATATTGTCATATTTAAATGACTTATTCGAGGATAAAAAATTTTTAAGAAAAACTATAACTATTGGTATTCCAATAGCTATGCAAGCACTTCTTAACACAACCTTAAATCTTGTAGATACAATGATGATTGGCAGTTTAGGAGAAAGTGCTATAGCTGCTGTTGGACTTGCTAATAAAGTATTTTTTGTTTTTACATTATTATTATTTGGAGTTGTTAGCGGATCGTCCATATTAACCGCTCAATACTGGGGAAAAAGAGATGTGAAAAATATAAGAAGAGTTCTTGGAGTCTCGCTTATAATTGGAGTTACTGCATCAGTAATTTTTATGGCTGCAGGATTGTTTATACCAAATATAGTTATGAGAATTTTTACACCAAGTGAAAGCACAATAGCAGTTGGGTCATCTTATTTATTTATAGTAGCTTTAAGTTATCCACTTACTGCGGTTACAAACTGCTATATAGCACTTTTAAGAGCAACGAATAAAGTTAAAGCTCCAGTTTTCATAAGTATAGTATCTATTGGAGTTAATGTAATATTAAATTATACATTTATATTTGGAAATTTTGGTGCACCAGAGCTAGGGGTTAGAGGAGCTGCAATTGCAACTGTTATTGCAAGATTAGTAGAAGCTATTTCTATTTTATCTGTTGTTTATATTGATAAAGGTGCAGCAGCAGCTAAAATAAAAGAACTTATAGATTTTGATAAAGAATTTATAAAAAGATACTTTGTTACAGTATCACCTGTTATAGCAAATGAATTTATATGGGGACTTGGAGTCACTATGTATTCATTAGTTTATGGAAGAATGGGTGATGAGGCAGTTGCATCAATAACAATAACACAAAATGTTGAACAAATTTGTGTGGTTTTATTTCAAGGGCTAAGTTCAGCTACAGCAGTTATATTAGGAAATGAGCTTGGTGCAAATAAATTAAATAATGCAGAAAAGCATGCAAAGAGTTTTTTTACATTACAATTAATGTTAGCCTTAGTAATGGGAATAATATGTATTTTAATAAGAACTCCATTAATTAGGTTATTTTCTGTTCCAAATAATGTAGCAAGCGATATAACTAAATGTTTAACTGTATTCGTATGTTATCTACCATTTAGAACTTTTAATTTAGTTAATATTGTAGGAGTTCTTAGAAGTGGAGGAGATACAAAGGCATCTCTTCTTTTAGATATGACTGGAGTATGGTGTGTTGGCATTCCATTTGCCTTCTTAGGAGGAATAGTTCTAGGACTACCTATTTATTATGTTTATGCAATGATAACACTAGAAGAAGTATATAAATTTATATTAGGATTTAGAAGATATAAACAAAAGAAATGGCTTAAAAATATAGTTGGAGTATAATAAAGATAAAATTAAATGTAACTTAATTACAATAATTATTATAGGAGTTAAGGGGGCATTAGGTGGACATAAAAGAACTTAGAGCAAAAGAAATAATTATAGACATAAGAAAAAATTTACCAAGTAATAAAAATACAGTTGAATCAGTGACCTTAGGAATATTTCTTGCAATAGTAGGAGGGTTTTTAGATGCCTATACATTTATATGTAGGGGAGGCGTATTTGCTAATGCTGAAACTGGCAATATGGTATTAGTAGCTTTAGGTATTACTAATAGAAATTATAACGATGTATTTATGGCAGCACTTCCTATTTTATCATTTATAATAGGTGTTTTTGTTGCAGAAGCAATAAAGAAGAAGGCTACAGAAAATTATTTAGAATCATCTAAGGGCGAAAAAGTTATTTTAATTGTTGAAGCAATGGTATTATTCATAGTTGGATTTGTACCAAAGGATGTTCCACATATATTTGTAACGGTTACTATATCTTTTGTTTCATCAGTACAAATATCATCCTTTAGAAAATTGGTAGATTCTCCATATAGCACAACAATGTGTACAGGTAATTTAAGAATAGCCTGTCAGTCAGCTTATTTGGCAATAGTAGAAAAAAATAAAGATGCTTATATAAAATCAATTAGATATTCAATAATAATATTTTCATTTTTAATTGGAGCATCATTAGGAGGAATCTTAACTGTAGTAATAGGTGTTAAATCAATATGGGCTTGCTCTTTAATATTAATAATTGCAAAAATTTTATTTAATATAAGAGAGAATCAAGTTAAAGAAAAGAGTAGTACTGTTGATTTAATAAATAATTAAATGTTGAAATAATTTTAATGCTTGTGTATAATACAATATAAATTAGAAAAAAACTCGTATATCATCGATAATATGGATCGAAAGTTTCTACCTGCTAACCGTAAATTTGCAGACTACGAGGTATTGGATTTGAAATAGATAAAATTATCGTAGATTTTGAATGAATTTATAGATACCTTTTTAATTTTAAATACAGCACCTCGATTACGAGGTGTTTTTTTATTTAAAACGATAGGAGATGAAGGAATGAATAATTCAAAAACAACAGATAAAATTAACTTATTGTATGGGGTTGATGATAATCCAACAAAACTAGAAAAAATATTATTTGGAATTCAGCATATATTTGCTGCATTTGGTGGCATAATAGTTGTTCCACTAGTTATATCTAGTGCCTTAGGGTTTGATTCTAAAACATCAACAGCATTAATAAGTGCATCAATACTTTCAGCAGGAATTGCAACTATAATACAAGCTAGGGGAGTAGGACCAGTAGGTTCTAAGGTAGCTTGCATAATGGGGACTGACTTTACATTTGTAGCTCCATCTATTACAGTTGGATCTGTTTTAGGACTTCCTGGAATAATAGGAGCAACAATTTTGGGATCTTTTTTCGAAGTGATTCTTAGCTATTTTATAAAACCCCTAATGAAGTTATTTCCACCTTTGGTTACTGGAACGGTTGTATGTTTAATTGGACTAACATTATTACCAGTATCAATAGATTGGGCCGCAGGTGGAAGTGGTGCAATAGATTATGGAAGTATAAAAAATATAGTTATTTCAATGCTTGTACTTACTGGTACATTATTATTAAATCATTATGGAAAAGGGATGCTTAGTGGTGCATCAATACTTATAGGAATGTTAATTGGATATATTGCGTGTATTCCACTTGGATTAGTAGATTTTACTGCAGTTAAGGAAGCAAGCTGGATTTCACTTCCTAAAATACTGGAATATGGAGTTGCTTTTGATTTAAAAGCAGTCATTGCATTTGTTCCAGCATATTTTGTAGCATCAATTGGAACTGTAGGATGCTTAAAAGCCATTGGAGAAGTTTCACAAGTAGATCTTAAGGAAAAAAGAGTTGGAGCAGGAGTTTTAGCAGATGGAATTGGAAGTATGATAGCTGGATTTGTAGGTGCATTTCCAAATACAACCTTTAGTCAAAATGTTGGTTTAATACCGTTAACTAAAGTTGCTAGTAGATACGTAGCAGTTATGGCAGGAATTATATTAGTTATTTTAGGGTTTTTACCTAAACTTGCAGCAATAGTTAATAGTATTCCACAACCTGTTTTAGGTGGTGTTGGCATAGTAATGTTTGGAACAGTTGCAGCAGCAGGAATAAAAACATTAAGTAAAGTAAAAATAAATGAACG
The DNA here is from genome assembly GCF_039521405.1 of Clostridium sartagoforme. Classification (NCBI taxonomy): domain Bacteria; kingdom Bacillati; phylum Bacillota; class Clostridia; order Eubacteriales; family Clostridiaceae; genus Clostridium; species Clostridium sartagoforme. The sequence goes on along the minus strand of NZ_BAAACH010000016.1, from coordinate 281,045 downwards.
TAATTTATTAATAATAGCTACATCTATTGGATTAGGACTTGGTGTAACTTTTAGACCAGAATTTATTTCACAATTACCAGAAGGATTAAAAATGATTTTTTCATCAGGAATATCAACTGGAACTATAGTAGCATTAATACTAAATGTAGTTTTAAAAGAGGACAAGCCAGAAATAGAAGTTATAGATGAAAGTGATGTAGAAGCAGCATAATTATATAAATGAAATAATAAAACCCTCAACAAATAAAAGTGTTGAGGGTTTTAATTTATAACTACTGTTTATTAAAAAAACTATACAAGGATGATTTACAAATAGTTTAATAAATTAATGAGAAGTTACTAATAATACTTTTATAGAAATATGGAGGTGTTATTGATGATTAAAGGAATATTAGATGAATTGATACTTAAAAACTCAGAAAATTTATCACAACATAATTTTCAAACAAATTCATCTTTGAGAATAAACAAAGATGTTGATAAATTAAAAATAAATGATGATACTTCGAATGAAGATATAATTTTTGATGAATACTCATCAAAAATTACAAATTCTTATGTAGAACTTCAGGATGTCATGAGTAATAAAGACAAATATGAAATTTCAAAAAATGATGAAGATAAAGTTGATTTAAATTCGTTAATTTTGAATAAGGAATAATGATAAAGAAATTTTTAAAAGCTGAAAGTTAAAAGAGAATTAACTTTCAGCTTTTAATTATGGAAGAGCGTATATTTGTAGTTGAAAGTTGATAATTATAAATCTTATATAATTCAGATTTCATCAAAAAGGTGCAATTAAAATAATAACTTATAAAAATATTGATGAAAAAATATTTATATATGGTAAAAAAATATATTAATTAGTATAATATCAATAATAGCAATAAGTAGTATAAGGGGGAGTAAAGATGAAAAAAGTTAAAATTGCTTTATTGGGGCTAGGCAATGTTGGGCGTGGAGTTTGGATGATACTAAATTCGAACAAAGAAGAAATTATGAAAAGATCAGGCTACGAAGTTGAAGTAAGTAAAATTCTAGTTAGAGATCTAAAAAAAGAAAGAGGGGTAGAAGTTCCTAGCGAGCTTTTAACAACAGATTTTAATGATATCATCAATGATGATTCTATTAAAATTGTAGTAGAAGTAATGGGAGGGATTGAACCTGCTAGAGAATATATGCTAGAATCTATGAATAAAAGAAAACATATAGTTACTGCAAATAAAATGCTTCTAGCAACAGGTGGAGATGAATTATTTCAAAAAGCTGATAGTCAAGGAGTTATGTTTAATTATGAAGCTAGTGTAGCAGGCGGAATTCCAATAATTAATGGTATAAACGAAAGTTTAACAGCTAATAAAATAGAAAAGTTATATGGAATAGTTAATGGAACAACTAATTATATATTAACTAAAATGGAATTTGAAAACTTAAGTTTTAATGAAGCTTTGAAGCAAGCTCAAGAAATGGGATATGCCGAAACAGACCCAACATCAGATATTGAAGGGTTTGACGCTCAATATAAGTTAGCTATCCTTTCTTCATTAGCATTTGGAACTAAAATTAAAGTTGAAAATGTATATAGAGAAGGTATAAGTAAAATTGAATCAATAGATATACAGTATGCAAGAGAATTTAAAAAAGTTATAAAGCTATTAGCAATAGTTAAAGATAATGCTGGAAAATTAGAGCTTAGAGTTCATCCAACTATGATACCTGAAAATCATCCATTAGCCAATGTTTATGATTCATTTAACGCTGTATTCATAAAAGGGAATGCAGTTGGAGATTTGATGTTTTATGGAAGAGGTGCTGGCGATTTACCAACAGGTAGTGCAGTTATATCAGATATAGTATCAATATTAAGAAGTAATATTGATATAGATAATATTAATACAGTGGTAAAAAACAATTTATGGGATAAAGAGTTATATAATATAGAAGAGGTCATAAGCAAATATTATATAAGGTTAACAGTAGAAGATAGACCAGGGGTCTTAGGTGAAATAACATCAGTTTTCGGTTCAATGAATGTTGGATTGCTTTCTGTAATTCAAAGAGGTAGAGATATAGAAAATGAAAATAAAGTGACGTTAGTTTTAGTAACACACTACACAAAAGAGGGCAATATTTTAAATTCAATAGATAGTGTTTGCAAGTTAAATTCAGTTTATAAAATTAACAATATAATAAGAATGGAAGAATTTAATTAGTATAAGTTATAAATTAAGAGAGGACTGTCTATGCGATAGTGCCTCTTATTTTTATATTGAAAGTTGTATATATAAATTTAAAGTATTATAATAATAAATCAAGAGGTGAAAAAATGAGTATCATAAAATTAATTAATAATGAACAAGCTCAGAAGTTAATTAAAGATAGTAAAGAATTATTAATAATAGATGTAAGAAAATTTAGTGAATTCAAAAAGTCAAGAATAGTTAACTCTAAAAATATACCTGTAGATGAATTAGAATGGGAACTAGAGGAACTAGAAGATTTTAAAGATAAGCCTATTTTAGTATATTGTAAAGTAGGAGCCAAAAGTAGTGTAGCATGCGCTATGTTGGAAGAAGAAGGTTTTAAAAAATTATATAATTTAAGAGGCGGAATCTTAGATTATACAGGAGCTATAGAATAAAATATATTGGTATAATATATGCTATATTTGTAAATAATAATTATGTAAAAAGATTGACACAACAAAAAAACAATGATACAATGAATGATGTATTTAAGAAGAAACAGCCGTTTCTCACCTTACGGCAATGCTTAGTAGGGTATGTAATTTTGTATTAATTTCTAGCTATAAGTTTAGTTAGGTTTTTATAAGATACTAGAGGGCGGCATAATATGTCCTCTATTTTTGTTGTGTTTTTATTTAAAATTTTGGAGGTGACTTGGTATAAGTAAGGATTTTACTTGTAATGAAGCTATAAGAGTTAAAGAAGTTAGAGTGATTGATTCAGAAGGTAATCAATTAGGTGTACTTCAAACAAAGGAAGCTCAAAAAATTGCGGAAGAGAAAGAATTAGATTTAGTTATGATTTCTCCAAATGCTAATCCACCAGTGTGTAGGATTATGGATTTAGGTAAGTATATTTATGAGCAATCAAAGAAAGAAAAAGAAGCTAAGAAAAAGCAAAAGGTAACTGTTCTTAAGGAAATAAGATGCAGTCTTACTATTGAAGAAAATGATATTGCAATAAAAGCAAAAAATGCTAGAAAGTTTTTATTAGACGGGGATAAAGTTAAAATCACTGTTAGATTTAAAGGAAGAGAAGCACAATTAGGACATATTGGACAAAAAATATTAGATAACTTTGTTTCTAAATTAGAAGACGTTTGTGTTGTTGAAAAGCCTGCTAAGCATGAAGGTAGAAACATGACAATGGTTTTAGGCCCTAAAAAAGCGTAACTTGAGAGGAGATAAGTATCATGCCAAAAATGAAAACCCACAGAGGTGCAGCAAAGAGATTTAAGAAAACTGGAACTGGAAAGTTAAAAAGAGCGAAAGCTTTTAAGAGTCATATATTAACAAAGAAAAGTGCTAAGAGAAAGAGAAACTTAAGAAAAGCTGCTTATGTTTCAACTACTCAAGAAAAAGCAATGAAGAAATTATTACCATACCTATAATATAGAGGTTTTTAGGAGGATTAAACATGGCTAGAGTTAAAAGAGCGGTAAATGCTCGTAAGAATCATAAAAAAGTATTAAAGCTTGCAAAAGGATATTATGGTGGAAAAAGCAGACTATTTAAAACTGCTAACGAATCAGTAATAAGAGCTTTAAGAAATGCTTATGTTGGAAGAAGATTAAAGAAAAGAGATTTTAGAAGACTTTGGATAGCAAGAATCAATGCTGCAACAAGAATGAATGGTCTTTCATACTCAAAATTTATGAATGGAATTAAATTAGCTGGAATAGATATGAATAGAAAAATGTTATCAGAAATAGCTATAAACGATCCAAAAGCATTTGCAGATTTAGTAGAATTAGCAAAGAGCTCAATTAAGTAGTTTATACTATTTATAAAACACCTTAAAGTTAATATTTTAAGGTGTTTTTATTTTATAAAAAAATTTAAAATTTAAAAAATGATATTTTAGTAGAGTTAATGAATATATTGATTAACAAAATTTATATGGTAGTTATATAATATATATAAGACTTACAAAGATTAAAAAAAGAGGGGATTAAAGTGAAAATAGGATTAGTATTATCAGGCGGCGGAGGAAAAGGAGCTTATGAACTTGGAGTTTGGAAGGCATTAGTATATTTAAATATTCATAAATACATAACTGTATTTTCAGGAACATCAATTGGAGCTTTTAATGCTGTATTATTTGCTCAAGATAATATAAAAGATGCTGAATCCTTATGGGAAGAAGTAACAATAGATAAATTAATTCCTATTAGTAAATTTGAGTTATTCAAAAAGGGAGTAGGTCTTATATTAGGAGGAAGAAATTTAAATATAGCTAAAAAGTATATGAATCAAAAAATAGAAGAAGGTGCAGTATCTAAAGAAGGTGCAAGAAATATAGTAGACAAGTATTTAAATATTAATATGATGAAGGAAAACAATAAGGTTTGTTATGCAGCTTGTACTGAATTGCCTGATTTTAAAGTAAAATATTTTAAAGTAAATGATTTTAATGAAGAATTGGGAAAAGAAATTATAATAGCATCCGCATCACTCCCATTAATATATGAGCCTACAGAGCTTTTTGGATGTAAGTATATAGATGGAGGTATTTGTGATAATACACCTATACAACCCGTTTATGGAGAAGGGTGTGATATTATAATAGTAGTATTATTATCTAAAGAAGCAAAAGTTGATAAAGCGTTATATCCCAATACTAAAATAATAGAGATATATCCAAGAAATTTAAATGAAAGTGTAATTAATGGAACATTAAATTTAGATGAAGAAGCTAAAAAAAATAGAATAAGAGAAGGATACGAAGATACAATATCTCTTTTAGAGCCAATTATGCAAATGACAGAATTTAAAAATAAAGTAGAAGAAGAAGAAAAGTTTCCCAGGTTATTTAAAATATATAACTTTATAAAAAGTATAGTAAGACATTATAAAAAAGATGATATCAGCATAGGTTTATAAATTAAAAAACTGAGATGATACTCTCAGTTTTTTAATATATTAAATTTGAATAAACATTATTATATTCATAAGTTAGGCCTTCATATATAAATTCTTTATGACTAATATTTAATAAATCACTAGGCTTTGTTAGGCCTGGAATTTTATCAGAGTCATATATGTTACTTTTAATTAAAAGGTGTGAAATAAATTCTGAACAAAAATAATGGTTGTCCCTTTTCATTGGTCTATTTATAGCAACTCCAATTAATCCTAATAGACTATATTTATATTTTTTTTGCTCTTTTAGGAAGCTTTTAAGTTCTTCTTTTAATAATTTATATTGGTTATTATCGACACTAATTTTATAAATGACACATCTGCTATTTTGAAATCTTTTATATACACCATCTTGTAAGTTTTCTTCTACAAGTCCACCTATAAAAGGAATTTGTGGAAAGACTCTTCCAAATGAATACATTTTTTTGAAGGAGTCATCAAAACTCAAGGAAACATGTACATATTCGTCTTTTGTGTAGTAATTAATACATTTTGAAAGTAGCGTACCAGTATTTGAAAACACTAAGTAAATATGTTTATTTTTCATATTGTAAAATCATCCCCCAAATAATAAATAATAATATAAAAGCATTCTATAGATATGATTATATATTATAAATCTTAAATAATCCTTAAGAAAATCTGAAAAAATACAAATTTTATTAAAAATATTTAATAGTTAATATATATATATTATGTCAATGATATATTAATGAAGCTTTATAATTAAATAAATAATAATTATAAAAAATAAATAATATTTGATTAATTAATATAAACTAGAAATATGCTTAGCAATAAGATATTATAATTTATAAATGGATCTTTTACAATAGGAATTTAATGCAAGAGGTGGTTATTTGAAAAAGAATGCAATGCAAAGGGAATTTAAAAAGCTAAAATCACAGATTGGTCAAATAGAAGAAATAGCACATAATTCAAAAGTAGGTGCTTTAATTGAACAAGAATCTTCATTAAGGAAAAAGATAAGACAATTAAAAGAAATGGAAAGCGAAGGATTTAAAGAGTTTTCAGATATAAATGAAAGATATGAAGAACTTTTGGAATATGTCTCTAAAAGATTACTGGATGATTATAATAAAAAGAACAATACAAATTTCGATTTCTATCAAGTAATAAGAGGAAATTATAATAGTTTTATAAACTCAGGATTTATGTCTGTATTAACAAAGCAACATATACCAAAGCTTATTTCTAAAGAGTTTGAAGAAAATTTCCCAAGTAATCCTAAAGATGAATACAAATTAGCAAGAAATATAAAGAGAAAGATTTATATACATCTAGGTGAAACTAATACAGGTAAAACCTATACAGCTATGGAAAGATTAAAAGTGGCTAAAAAAGGTGTTTATTTATCACCTTTAAGAATTCTAGCATTAGAAAACTATGAAAAATTAAATAATAATAATATTCCTTGTAATCTTTTAACAGGAGAAGAAGAAATATTAAAAGAGGGAGCAACACATACATCTTGTACAATAGAAAAGGTAGATTTAAAAAAAGAATATGATATAGCAATTATAGATGAAATTCAAATGATAGATGACTCTCAACGGGGAGCAGCTTGGAGTAGAGCCTTGCTTGGACTTAGGTGCAATGAAATCCATATTTGTGGAGCTTTAAATGCTAAGGCTGTAGTAGAGAAAATAGTAACTGATTGTAATGATGATTATGAATTTAAAGAATATAAACGAAGTATTCCATTAGAAGTTCAAGAAAATAATTTCAACTATAATAATGCAGAAGAGGGAGATGCTATAGTTGTATTCTCTAAGAAAAAGGTTTTACAAATAGCGCAGCAATATTCGGATTTAGGTATAAAAACTAGTATAATTTATGGGGATTTACCTCCAGAGGTTAGAAGAAAACAATATGATATGTTTATAAGCAAAGAAAATAAAGTTCTTATAACTACTGATGCTATAGGTATGGGTGTTAACCTTCCAATAAAGAGAATAGTATTTTTAGATATACAAAAATTTGATGGAGAAGAAATAAGGTATCTTACATCACAAGAAATAAAGCAAGTTGCAGGTAGAGCCGGTAGAAAAGGTATATATGAGATTGGCTATGTAGCTACTGTAAGAGATAATCAGAAATTTATAAAAGAGAAGCTAGAAGAAAGAGATAAAATCATAAATTCAGCTGTGATAGGACCTTCAGAAGCTATATTAAATATTAAAAGCTTACCTCTTAATGAAAAATTAGCTTTATGGGCAACGAGGGAAGAATCTATAGATTATTATAGAAAAATGGATATAAACGAATATTTAGTTATACTAGATAGTATTAAGAGATATAAGTTGAAGGAAGAAGTTCAGTGGGATCTATTAAAAATACCATTTGATATATCAAAAGAAGAGCTTATGAATACATTTTTAGATTATGTTGAAGAGTTATTTGTTATAAAAAATAAAGCAATAACTAGACCACAATGTTTTAAGGGAAATTTAGATGAGCTTGAATGCTATTATCAAAGGATAAATATTTACTATTCATTTTGTAAAATATTCAATTTGGAATTTGATTTTAAATGGATACATGAAGAAAGGCTTAAAGTAAGTGAAGAGATAAACGAAATATTAGTTAGGCTTTAGTTAAAATAATAAAAGTAAAATAACTAATCTTGAAAGGAAGATAAAATGATATATAAATTTAAATTTGAAGACAAGGAATATACTTTAGAAGAGGAAAACTTAGAATATTTTGCAAATGATGAAAATGAAGAACTTCAAGAATTTGATACTGAAAAGGTATTAGAATTACTTTCAAATAGCAATGAAGCAGAATTTCAAAATGCATATTATGAAAGTTGTTGTAGCAATTGTAGGGCAGGAAAAGAAGAAAAAAAGAAAGTTTTTGACTTCTTAGAGTTCTATTTTTATGCTTATGGAAAAAATAATAAATTTATTACAAGCAGTATAGATAATCAATACGATAAAAAATCTTTCACTAGGCTAAATAGAGAAGGTATAGTAGATAAGAGTTACTTAGTTACAGTAATAGTTTGTAAAAATTGTGGTATGTATTCTATAGAAGTAGAAGAATTTGAACTGTAATTTATAAAGTAAATAAATGATGTATTAAAAAATTTTTGGGGTATAAAATACTTTTGAAAGGATGTGTTTTATATGTCAAGGAATACAAAAAGTAAAAATCCTATGCAAAAGGGATTAAGAAGACAAAAGTTACATGAAAATCAAAATAATATTGGAAATGATAAAAATAAAAATGAATATACAGATTTTGATGGAGAACCAATAAAATAATTTAAACTTAAAATAGCTAAGATTATATTTTTATAATTTTAGCTATTTTTTAATTCTTAATATTAAGTTAAGGTTAATATTAAATTGTTATAAAAATGTATAATTATGATAATATATAATGAGAATAAATATAAAGGGGCTTGGTTATGAGTAAGAAATTAGACTTGATAATAGGAACAATTATAATTATATATTCTATAAGCATAAACCTATTATTTGGGAAAATAACTTTTAGTGAAGTTTTCTTTGCATTAGGAGTTATTTTAATTATTTATCATTATATAAAAAATAAATTGAGAAAATATTTTAATAAGAAATTCAAAAGCAAAAAAATAATTAATATAGGTAAATACTGTATAATAGCTATTATTTTGTTTTTTATGATTATAGAATGTGCAATAGTTATATTTCCTAAAAAAGATAATAGTTATTCTAATTATGTTATAGTTCTTGGTGCAGGAGTTAAAGGAAAAAGGCCGAGCCTTACATTAAAACAAAGATTAGATACAACAATTAAATATATTAATAATCAAGACAAGAAACCTAAGATAATAGTATCAGGGGGACAAGGTCCAGGTGAAGATATATCAGAGGCGCAAGCAATGAAAAAATATTTAGTAGATAATGGAATAAAAGAAGAACTGATAATAATGGAAAAAAAGTCTACAAATACAAATGAAAATTTATTATTTTCAAAAGATATATTAGAAAATGAGACATCTAAGAGTGTATCAGATTTAGATATAAAAATAATAACTTCAGATTTTCATGCATTTAGAAGTAATATGATAGCAAAGAAACTAAATTATAATACAGTTAGCTTTTATACAAACAACACATTACCTTTATTAGTTCCAGTTATGTATTCTAGAGAGTTACTAGCAGTAATTAAATCTTATCTAATAGATATAAAAAATAATTTATAAAATTATATAAAGGTAAAAGAAAATTATTGTAGAATATTAGATTAGGTAAGAAATAATATAAGTAATTAAGAATATAGACGAGGTATAAGGGGGAAATAATATGTCTAAGGTTACTTCCTGTTCAATAGTGATTAAGGATGATTTTAAAAATGTATTTATTGTAAAAAAGAAAGTAAAGAAAAATGAACAGGAATTTTGGTACAATGTAGGGAAAAAATTAAAAGGAAGAGAATCCGAAGAAAAATGTATTTCACGTGCTATAAAGGAAGATTTAAAATCTATAGTCTTTAATGTAGAGAAAATAGATAATATAGTAAATGAAGAAAATAAAGAAATATATGCAGTTTATCAAGGAGAACTAAAGACACAAGTTACATATGGAAATGATATAGTTGAAGGAGCTTGGGTAAGTTTAGAAGAATTAGATAATTTTAATTTAGCTCCAGGAGAAAAAGATAAAATTTTAATGTATTATAATAAATAGCAAGAAGTGATGTCTTTAGAGAACATCTATTTATTAATGAAAGATGAAGTTCTATTGACATCATAAACTGGAATAATTATCATATAATTAATAAGATTAATATAAATTCATTTGTTTAGAGAAAAAGTCTTTATTCATTTGTTTTAATATTTATCTATATACTTAAATAAAAATATAACATCTAACAAAAAAGAGAAATCTAATTTGAAAGATAGTAGAAAATAATTTATTAAGAATAAAAGTTTATAAATTAAGCATACGCTTAGTTTATTTTATAATGTTATAAATTTTATTGTTAATATAAAAAGTCTATTTTCTTTGAATTAAGAAAGTAGACTTTTATTTTGCTTCACAAAATTAAGGAGGTAACTATGAAAATAGGGGTTATAAGTGCTATTTTAGAAGATCCAAATAAATGTAATTCTGAATTTAATGAAGTTGTTGCAAGCTTTAGAGGAAGTATTAAAGGTAGGATGGGGATACCACTAGAAAATGAAATATCAATTATATCTATAGTTGTTACAGGTGACTTAAATGAAATTAATAGTTTAACAGGAAAACTCGGAAATATTAAAGGAGTAACAGTTAAAACAGCTATTAGTAAGAAAGAGCTGTAGTAAAAAAGTATAAGTACATAATAAAAATAAACATAATAAAGTATCTATCAATGGATTTTTGGAGGAGTGTATATGGTAGTTAAAAATATTATAGATAAGCTATATAAGTTTAATAATGCTAGTAGGGATGAACTTATTTTTTTATTAGATAATCTAAATCAAGAAGATAAAACTTATTTAATACAGAAATCTCATGAAACTAGAATGAAAACTTATGGGGATAAGGTTTATATGAGAGGTCTTATTGAGTTTACAAACTTCTGCAAAAGAAACTGTGTTTATTGTGGAATAAGAAGAAGTAATACAGAAGCAGATAGATATAGATTAACAAAAGAAGATATTATGGAATGTGTTGATATTGGGGACAGGCTGGGCTATAAGACATATGTTCTTCAAGGTGGAGAAGATGATTATTTTACAGATGAAGTAATGATAGAAATAATAAGAATGATTAAGGAAAAATACCCCAATAATGCAATAACATTATCTTTAGGAGAAAGAAGTTATGAATCTTATAAGAAGATGTTTGAGGCCGGTGCTGACAGATATTTATTGAGGCATGAAACAGCTACAAAGGAACTTTATGATGAACTTCATCCAGGAGCTAGTTTTGAAGAAAGAAGGCAGTGTTTAAAAAATCTAAAGGAAATAGGATATCAAGTGGGAGCAGGCTTTATGGTTGGGCTTCCAAAACAAACTAATAAAGATTTAGTTAATGACTTACTATTTGTAAAAGAGTTGGAGCCTCATATGTGTGGAATTGGTCCGTTTATTCCCCATAAGGATACTCCTCTTAAAAATAATAAAGCTGGAACACTAGAAAAAACAACTACAATGTTAGCATTAGTAAGATTGCTATTGCCTAATGTTTTATTGCCATCTACAACTGCTCTTGGAAGTATAGATTCAACAGGTAGAGAAAAAGGCATAAAAGCAGGAGGAAATGTAGTTATGCCAAATTTATCACCAACTAGTGTAAGGGAAAAATATTCACTTTATGATGGGAAAATATGCACTGGAGATGAGGCTGCAGAATGTAGGCAGTGTATCGAAGGAAGGATAAGAAGGGCTGGATTTAAGGTTGAAGTAACAAGAGGTGATAATGTAGCCTGGGAAAAAGAGCATGGATATAAATTTGTGCAAGAAAAAATCAGAGCTGAAAATATAAGGATAATAAATTAAAATAAATAAATTATAAGTTATAGGAGTGTTTTATATGTTTATTGATCATGAGTATATTGAAAAAATTTTAGAAGAAGCTAAGAATGCAACAAAAGAAGAAATAAATGCTGTTTTAGAGAGAGCTAAGAAGAGAGAGGGATTATCATATGAAGATATAGCAGTATTACTTCAAGTAGAAGATGAGGTAGATTTGAAAGAAATATATAAATTAGCAGGAGAAATTAAAGACTCAATTTATGGGAAAAGAGTTGTAATGTTTGCTCCTTTATATGTAAGTGACTATTGTGTAAATAATTGTGTTTACTGTGGATATCAAAGATGTAATGAATTTGGAAGAAGAAAATTAACTATGGAAGAAGTAAGAGAAGAAGTTAAAATTCTTGAAAAAATGGGACACAAAAGACTTGCTTTAGAACTTGGAGAAGACCCTGTAAATGCTCCAATAGAGTATGTATTAGAATGTTTAGATACAATTTATAAAACTCAAAATGAAAATGGAGAAATAAGGAGAGTAAATGTTAATATAGCAGCAACAACTGTTGAGAATTATAAAAAATTAAATGAAGCTAAGATAGGAACTTATATTTTATTCCAAGAAACATATCACAAACCAACTTATGAAAAAATGCATCCCAAATCAATTAAAGGAGACTACAATTATCATTTAACAGCTTTTGATAGAGCAATGGAAGCTGGAGTAGATGATGTTGGCGCAGGAGTTTTATTTGGTTTATCTGATCCTAAATTTGAAGTTATAGGTCTTATGATGCATAATAAACATTTGGAAGAAAAGTTTGGAGTAGGATTCCATACCATTTCAATGCCAAGACTAAAGCCAGCTAAAGGAATGACTTTAGAGCAATTTCCTCATATAGTTGATGATGATATGTTCAAAAAATTAGTTGCAATAGTAAGAATTGCTGTACCATTTACAGGCATAATAATGTCAACAAGAGAAACTGCAGAGATGAGAAGAGAATTATTAAAATGTGGAGTATCACAATTAAGTGCAGGTTCAAGTACAGGTGTTGGAGGCTATAAGGATAGAGAAGAAGGAAAAGAAGTTTCTCAATTTAAAACATCAGATGAAAGAACTCCTCTTGAAGTATTAAAGGGAGTTTTAGATGATGGATATATTCCAAGTTATTGCACAGCATGCTATAGAAAAGGAAGAACTGGAGAAAGATTTATGACTCTTGCTAAAAGTGGAGAAATTCAAAATATGTGTGAACCTAACGCAATGGCTACATTATTAGAATTTGCTCTAGATTATGGTGATAAGGAAATATTAGAAAAATCAGAAAAAGTTATAAGTAAAGAAATAGAGAATATAAAAAGAGAAGATATAAAAAATGTACTAAAAAGTAACTTAGAAAAACTAAGAAAAGGACAAAGAGATTTATATATATAGGGGGAGCTTACCATGAATTCAACACCAAATGCAAATAGGAAGCATATTGCAGTGTTTGGGAAAACTAATGCGGGGAAATCATCACTAATAAATAAATTCTTAGGCCAAGAAATCTCAATTGTTTCAGAAACGGAAGGAACAACAACAGATCCAGTTCAAAAAGCTATGGAACTTATACCAGTTGGACCAATTTTGATGATAGATACAGCAGGTTTTGAAGATAAAAGTGAACTTGGAGAAATAAGAATAAAAAAAACATTGGATATTATTAAAAGAACAGATGTAGCGATTTATATTTTTGATATCAATGATATTGATTTAGAAAAATTTAAAGAAATTAAGAGAAGTTTTAAAAAGTATAACATACCTTATATAATTGTTATAAATAAATGCGATAGTGTAAAAGAAAATATATTAGAAGAATTAAAAAGTAAATTCAATGATTCAATATTTTTATCATCACAAACAGGTGAAGGTATAGATTTATTAAGAGATAAACTTATAAATATATTACAGCAGGAGGAAGAAGAACTTCCAATAGTAGGGGATCTGCTTGAATATAATAGTAAAGTAATTTTAGTTGTCCCAATAGACTCAGAAGCTCCAAAGGGAAGAATAATACTACCACAGGTACAATGTATAAGGGATTGTTTAGATCATGGAATAAAAAGTTATGTTGTTAGAGATACAGAACTTAAAAGTGCACTTGAAGATATAAAAGATGTAGATTTAGTAATAACAGATTCTCAAGCATTTAAAGAAGTAGATAAGATTGTTCCTAAAAACATAAATTTAACAAGTTTTTCAATGCTATTTGCAAGGCAAAAAGGAGACTTTGAAGAATTTATAAAAGGAGCATTACAAATAAAAAATTTAAATAAAGATTCAAAAATATTAATGGCAGAAAGTTGTACTCACAATGTTTCTCATGAAGATATTGGAAGAGTAAAAATTCCAAAGTTATTAAATAACTATGTTGGAGCAGAATTAACGTATGATTATAGCATATTCCATGATTTTCCTGAGGATATAGACAAATATGATTTGATAATTCATTGTGGAGCCTGTATGATTAATAGAAAAACTGTAGTTAATAGAGTAAATCAATGTAGAGAAAAAAATGTCCCAATAACTAATTATGGAATTGTACTAGCATATTTAAATGGAATTTTGGAAAGAAGTTTATCTTTATTTAATATTAAGTATGATGATATAATATAAAGACTGAATTTAACTAAAGAAAAGGGGAGTGTTAATTATGAAAGAATTAGTAATAGAAGCAAATAGATGTTATATGTGTAAGAAACCAAGATGCCAAGCGCACTGTCCTATAAATACTTCTATTCCAGAAGTTATAGAATTATTTAAAGAAGGGCAAATAGCAAAAGCTGGGGAAATATTATTTCAAAATAATCCATTATCATTAGTGTGTGCTATAGTATGTCCTCATGAAGATCAATGTAGGGGAAATTGTATTAGAGGGATTAAAGATGAGCCTGTAAGCTTTTGTGATATAGAGAAGCATGTATCAAAATATTATTTAGAAAACATAAAGCTTGAAAAAGAAAAAGAATTAGAAGAAAGAATTGCAATAATAGGTGGAGGACCAGCTGGAATAACTATAGCTTTTATATTAGCACAAAAAGGATATAAAGTTACTATATTTGATTCACATGATAAAATAGGGGGAGTATTAAGATATGGAATACCAGAATTCAGACTTCCCAATAGTATTATAGATCATTATGAAGAAAGATTAATTGAATTAGGAGTTAAAATAAGACCAAATACATTAGTTGGGCCTGTTTTAACCCTAGATAAACTTTTCTTTGATGGATATAAAGCTATATTTATAGGTACAGGAGTATGGAATCCTAAGACATTAGATATAAAAGGTGAAAGTTTAGGGCATGTACATTATGCAATAGATTATTTAAAATCACCTAGTGTTTATAACTTGGGAAATAAAGTATGTGTAATAGGAGCTGGAGATGTTGCGATGGATGCAGCAAGAACAGCAAAAAGAAATGGTGCTAAAGAAGTATATATTTTATATAGAAAAGGAATGGAAAATATACCTGCAACAAAAGCTGAGTTAGAAGGAGCAATTTCAGATGAAATTAAGTTTGAGTTGTTTAAGTCTCCTGTAGAGTTAACAGAAGAAGGAGTTAAATATATAGAAACAGAAAATGTTGTAGATGAAGATGGAAAAATCAGCACTATAGTTATTGAAGGAAAAGAAGGACTATTTGAATGTGATTCAATAATAATTGCTGTAAGTCAATCTCCAAAGAATAATATTGTTTCAAATACAACAGGACTTGAAACAAATAAGTGGGGGCTTCTATTAACAGATGAATATGGTCATACAACAAGAGACGGAGTTTTTGCATCAGGAGATGTAGTTACCGGAGCTAAAACTGTGGTTAGAGCAGCATCCCATGCCAAAATAGTTGCAGAAGAAATAGAAAAATACATACAAAAAAATAAATATTAATAAAGTTATAGAGGAAATAAAAAGATTGTAGAAGAAAAAAAGTTATAGGGCTACCTATAACTTTTTTGTTTAAAAATTAAGTATAATTAAGAAAGTACTACCTAATTTATTATGTTAATCATATAGATTATTAATTGAAACATATATATAATATAAGTATGAGAAGGATTTAAACTCAAAGAGGAGGAATATATGGTAGCAATTGTAAAACTATTAAATGAAGTATGTGAAAAAACTAATATTAGGGTTAGATTATTAGATTCTAGTAACAATGAAATTTTTGATAATTTACCAACAACGGAATCAAAGGTTATGAGAAAAATATCTGTAAAAGATAAAATTTATAAATTGATTTTAGAACAAGATGATATTAGAATAATACCAGCAATTGAGTATATATTAAATAAATGTATAACAGAAGAAAATATAATAGAAGAATTGCTTGAAGGGAAAAAGCAATGGGATGTATTGTTAGATCCATCAATAACTAAAGCAAATAAAATGTTACTTATTGAAGCTATTAAAGAAAATGAAGTTTTAGAAATAGTAAAGGATACATATTCCGATAATAATGTTTATATTGGAGAAATCTACGATAGAATAATTGTAATTGGGAATTTAGAAGATGAAAAAGAATATGCTCTTTCATTAAAGGAAACAATTATTCAAACTTTAGGAATAAATATAAAAATATGTATAAGTAATTTAGACTATACATTCGAAGGATTTAAAAAAGCATATAATAAATCTGTACAAACCTTAGAAATAGGAAGAAAATTCAAAATAAAGCCTGAAATATATTGTATTGAAGAAATGTATTTAGAAAAGGCTATTTTTAATTTATCAGATAAATATGTACAAGAGTTAAAGGAAGAATATAAGGATATATTTAAAAACTTAAGTCATGAATTAATACAAACAATTGAAGAAATATTAAAATGTGACTTATCTTTAACTAAAGCATCTAAAAATCTATATGTACATAGAAATACATTAATGTATAGAATTGAAAAAATTAAAAAGGAAACTGGATTTGATATACGTAATTTTAAGGAAGCTACTTTCCTTTATATTTTATATATGAACAGCAAAAGAAATTAATTAAATGAAAAATTAATAAAATAAGTAAAATTAAAAAATAACCATAATAAGTATTAGGATTTCTTATTATGGTTATTTTTATAATCATGTATATTGATATCTATAATAGTTATATATAAATAAACAAACCTAAAAAGCCTGTTAATGCTATAATTGTTAATGGATTAAACTTATATCTCCTAAGTAAAAATAGTGAAATAGAAAAAATTATAATAGCAAATATGTTAAGGTTATTCAAATTTCCACTTAGTGTAGTTCTACCTAAAAATGCAATTAAAATTATAGAGGAAGCAGATGATGCAATAAGACCAATTGAAGTTGAACGAAGACCTTTTAAAATATTTGCAATTTCTTCGATATCATTATGCTTTTTAAAAAAATTAAATAAGAAAATAGAAATAATTACACCAGTAATTACGCAAGCGAAGGTAGCTAATATTGCACCAAGGATTCCAGCTATTCTTAGGCCAACAAAAGTTGAAGCATTAATTGATAATGGTCCAGGAGTCATTTGAGATATAGTAATAATATCAGTAAATTCTTGAATAGTAAGCCAACCATATTTATTTACCATTTGGTCTTGAATTAGAGGCATTATAGCATAGCCACCACCAATACTAAAAGAACCTATTTGCCAAAAGCTTAAAAATAAGGTAATAAGGATATTAATCATTTCTGAGTCCTCCTAATTTTTTCTTCTTAACATATACTTGAGTAAGGCTGACTATTACTCCAAAAATAATAATAGCTAGTACATTTACATTAAAGAAGAAGCTAGCTATAAATGATAGAGGAACTAAAAGTGATAGTAATAAATTTTTTTTCTTAAATACATCTTGGCTCATATCAATAACTAGATCTACAATTGTAGCTGCAACACCGGCTTCCATTCCTTTAAGAACTGAAGAAATAATCATATTACTTCTGAATGCTTCGTAGAAGAAAGATATAATAGATAATATTAATAAAGGAGGTAAAACCGTACCTATACATGTGATAATAGCTCCTTTTACACCTAAAAGGTTATATCCTATTAGTGAGGATAAATTAACAGCAATGGCTCCTGGATTCGATTGAGCTATTGCTGCCATATCTAGTAGCTCTTCATTATTTATCAGTTTCATATCTTCAACTAAATACTTTCTTAATAATGGAATAATTACGTAGCCTCCACCAAAGCTGAAGCAACTGACTAAAAATGTCACCTTAAAAAGTGAAAAATATAGCTTAAAACTTTTAATTTTCATGCCATGCACTCCTTATGATTTACTCTTATGCTTATAAGTATATAGCATGGACATAGGATAAGTATAATAGTATAATTTTATATAATATATAAACATTTAGTAATGAATTAGGAGGGGAAAATGAAGATTAGGCATTTACGTATTTTTAAAACAGTATGCGAAGAGGAAAGTGTCACTAAAGCATCTGAAAAGTTATTTATGACGCAGCCAGCAGTTTCCCATGCTATAAGTGAGTTAGAGGATTATTTAGGAGTATCTTTATTTGATAGAATTTCAAGAAAAGTTTATTTAAATGAGACAGGTAAATTATTTCTTACAAAGGTTACAAAGCTATTAGACTTATACGATGATTTAGATAAAAATATTAAAGAATTAGAAGATAATGCTGTTATTAAGATAGGATCTTGTATAACTATTGCAAACTTTATTTTGCCTACTATAATAGGGAAATTTCAAGGCGTTTGTAAATCTACTCCAACAAAAATTATAGTAGATAATGCTAGAAGTATTGAAAATATGTTATGTAAGAATGAAATTGATTTAGGGTTAATAGAGGGAGTTGTTTATAATGAAGAACTTGAAAGAATACCTTTTTCTTATTATGATCTAGTAGTAGCTTGTTCTAATGAACATAAATTTGCAAAAGAAAAACCTATAACGTTAAGTGAGTTAGTAAAAGAAAAGTTACTATTAAGAGAAAAGGGAAGTTCTATTAGAGATATTTTTGATAGTGCCATGCTATTACATGATATAAGAGTAAATCCCAGTTGGACAAGTGTTAATTCTCAAGTTTTGATAGAAGCTGCAAAAGAAAATTTAGGGATAACAGTATTACCTAGGGTATTAGTTGAAAATGAAATTAATTTAGGAAATCTTGTTGAAATTAAAGTTAATGAGCTTAATTTATCTAATATAAATCATATTGTTTTTTATAAAGGAAAAGTACAAACTAATAGTTTCAAGGAATTAATAAATATAATAAAAAATAGTCTATAGACTTGTCCTTCAAAAAAGTCTATAGACTATTTTTATAATTTATTACTTAAAGTCCTAGAAAATATTAATAAGCATTTTCTATAAATTCAAATTTTCTTACATCAAATAATCCTTTATCAGTTATTTTTAAATCAGGAATAACTGGCAGTGATAAGAATGATAGAGTCAGGAATGGATTAAAATTAATATCAGGAGCAACTTCATTTATAGCTAAATGTAGTTTTTCTAAATCATCAACAACTTCTTGAGATTTTCTTGAAGTTATCAATCCAGCAATTTCTAGTTGAATTGATGCTAATACTTTTTTGTTTTTAACAACTATAATTCCACCATTTAGTTTTTTTAGCTCTTCAACTGCAAATATAATATCTTCATCAGATGTTCCACAAGTTATTAAGTTGTGGGAATCATGAGCAACAGTTGTAGCAATTGCCCCATATTTTAAATTTAAGCCTTTTATTATTCCAAGACCAATGTTACCAGTATTTCTATGTCTTTCAATTACAGCTATTTTTAATAAATCTAAATCTATATCACATTGAAATAATTTTGTATTTTTTAAAGTATTTATATTAATTGTTATATGAGTGCTTTCGAGTTTATTTGGATTAATTCCAATTACATTAAGCTTTGTTTTTTCATGTAAATTTATTTCTAAGTCTTTCTCTGTAAATTTATTTATATTAATATTATTTAATTTAGGGAATTTATAGATTTTATTAGAAGCAGTAGCTACTAATTTGCTGTTTTTTACAACTAAAGAACCTTTCTTATAAACTGAGTTAATTTTAAAATTAGATAAATCATCTAATATTAGGAAATCAGCTATATATCCAGGGGCAATAGCTCCTTTGTATTTTAGTGAATAACATTCTGACGTGTTTAATGTACACATTTGTATAGCAGTTTCAGGTGATAAACCATAAGAAATAGCCATTCTTATAGAGCTATCTATACTTCCATTTTTTATTAAGTCATCTATATGTTTATCGTCTGTACAAAAACATATCCTTCTACTATTAGAAAGAGAAACAGATTTTATTAATTCATTTAAGTTTTTTGCAACGGAACCTTCTCTAATATGAACATACATACCACGTCTAAGCCTATGAGTAACTTCTTCTGCAGAGCAACATTCATGATCTGTAAGTACATTTGCAGTAGCATATACATTAAGCATATCATTTGTGAATCCTGCACAATGCCCATCTATAATAAACTTATTTGATTTTGCGTCCCAAAGTTTATTAATCATATTATTAGAGCAATTTATAACAGCAGGAAAATTCATAACTTCAGCAAGACCTAATACATTAGTTTCATTGTACAATGGAACTAAGTCACTACTTTCTAATATTGCTCCAGAAGTTTCAAAAGAAGTGGCTGGAACGCATGAAGGAAGCATAAAGTAATAATCAAAAGGAGTATCTTTAGCAAGGTCCATAATAAGCCTTATACCTTTATCTCCTAGTACATTAGCAATTTCATGAGGGTCAATAACTATAGATGTGATTCCATGTAACAAAGCCGCTTTATAGTATTCTTTTGGAGTTACAAGGGATGATTCAATATGGGCATGAGCATCTATAAGACCAGGGCAAATAAATTTACCAGTACCATCAATTTCAACTATGCCTTTATAATTACCAAATCCAACAATAATACCATTTTTAATAGCTACGTTGTCAACAAAGGAACTGTTTTGGAATACGTCAACAATAGTTATATTATTAATAACTAAGTCGCATATTTCATTTTTACTTGAAGCCTTAATTTGAGATATAAAATCTTTTTTATTCATAAATTCACCTCAGAGTATATTTAAATATAATAATAAACAACCTGATTTAGATTAAAACTTCATAGTTATACTATTTAAGGTAGTATAGTAGATACGCCTAAACCATATTATTAGGCTTATAATAATGTTATTTTTATCTATTATATGAAATAATAGCCAAGCTGTCAAAGAAATTTATTTTATAATATATAGTACTAATATAAATAAAATAAAGAACTTTTAAATTACCATATTTTGTGATTTAATATAATTTATAAGGAGGGGGTATTCTTGCCAATAAAAATTCCAATAGATCTTCCAGCATATACTGTCTTGTCTGATGAAAACATTTTTGTAATGAATATTGAAAGGGCACAAACTCAAGATATAAGACCTTTGCAAATAGCAGTTTTAAATCTTATGCCGATAAAAATTCAATCAGAAAATCAATTACTAAGATATCTATCCAATACTCCACTTCAAGTAGAAATAACATTGTTACAAACTAAAACTTATACATCTCAAAATACACCAATAGAGCATTTAAAAAAGTTTTATAAGTATTTTGATGAAGTTAAAAATAAAAAGTTTGATGGGTTAATAATTACTGGGGCACCTGTTGAAACTATAGAGTTTGAGGATGTAGCATATTGGAATGAACTTGAAGAAATAATGGAATGGAGTAAGAAAAATGTTTTCTCAACACTTCATATATGCTGGGGTGCTCAAGCAGCACTATATTATCATCACAATATAAGTAAAAAAGCTTTAAAAAAGAAAATATTTGGAGTATTTCAACATAGGGTAAATAAAATTAATGAGGATTTAACTAGAGGATTAGATGATATTTTCTATGCACCACATTCTAGACATACTACAACGTCAAAAGAAGATATTGAGAAAAATGAGAATCTAGAGATATTATCGGAATCAGAAGAAGCTGGATTGTTTATAATTGCTACAAAAGATAAAAGACAAATCTTTATAACCGGTCATTTAGAATATGATAGAGACACATTGAAAAGTGAGTATTTAAGAGATATTAATAATGGAAAAGATATTGATATACCAAAAAACTATTTTCCTAAGGATGATATAAAAGAAACTCCAATGGTTAGATGGAGAGGAAGTGCAAATATAGTCTTTGGAAATTGGCTAAATTATTGTATTTATCAAAATACTCCATTTAAACTTGAAAATATTGAATAAATTGCAGTAATCAAGTGAGTAAACCTATAGATGTTCACCTTTTATTATATTAAATAATATAATAATTTTATGAAAGCTTAATATTTGGAGGAAATTATGAAAGATAGAGCGGTTATAGTTGGATGTTCGGATAAGTTTATAATATATTTTACTAAATATCTTATTTTAAATAATATTGAAACATATTTGATTATTAGGAAAAATGAAGACAGTGATATATTAAAGGAAATAGAAAAGGATGTTACTATAATAAGGCTTGATGGGAACGTAGAACATTTAAAGTTGTTTCTTAAATCTATAGAACCGAAGGTAATATATAATTTGTGTAATATAGATTTAAGTGAGAAACCAGAAATTAAAGAAGTCATTGATAGAGACTATTCAGAGGTTATTTTAATTTTAGAAGCTCTTACAGATTCAAGAAGTACTAAATTTATAAATTTTATAAATAAGACTTTAGAAGATGAAAATAAAATTTCATTGGACTTATATTCAGCTATTGAAAAATCACTAGAAAGTATAATTGAATATTATAAAAATAAATACAATATTGAAGTTTTAATAAAATATAAAACTGGAGATATGGGGTTAGATTTAGAATCATTGATGAATTATTAAAAGGAAGGGAAACTTCCTTTTATTTTTATGACAATACTCACTTTACTTATTGCTAATATATGTGATATCTTTTAAGTAAATACTTGAAAGATAAGTAATTTCAATAGGAATAGGTAAACAAAATGAAAGAACTAGTAAAAAGTCAATTAAGCAACATGGATTTATTTAAAAATATTGACACAAATACAATATATGAACTAGCCGAAATAGGCGAGAGTAAATGTTACTTAAAGGGAAGTCATATATTTAGAGATAAAGAAGAAATTAATAAAATTTACATAGTATGTAGTGGAAAAGTTTCATTATATAAATTAAATGAGTCTGCTCAAAAGAAAGTAATATTTATATTAGGAAAAGAAACTATTATTAATGCAGTAGTTTTAGATGACTTACCAGCATCTATAAACTGTGAAGTATTTGAAAAGTCAGAAATATTATCTTTTGATAGAATGAGATTTCAAGAAATCATGGCAAAGGATTTTGAATTAACGAAAATAGTAATATCTTCTTTAAGCATAAAGGTGAGAAGATTGTACAGGCAGTTAAAGAACTCTACGCCTTTAAAGGTTGAAAAAAAAGTAGCAGCAAAGCTATGGAAATTATGCAAGGATTATGGAAAAGAAATTGAAGAAGGTACTTTAATAGATTTAAATATAAGTATAACTTATTTGGCAGATATGTTTGGTGCTCCAAGAGAAACTATATCAAGAGCATTAAAAATTCTTCAAGAAAATAATTTAATAACATACGAAAAGAGAAGAATAGTAGTAAAAGATAAAGATAAAATTGTGAAATTCTTTAAGGGAATAGAGACTAAATAAAATATAAAAAATATAGAAACTGTGATAATTATCACAGTTTTTATTTTTATTAAGCTTTATAATCTTGTTATAGAGATTGTGATTATAATCACAATAATAAGGGGGAAATTATGTTTAATGAAGAATTTAATAAAGTATCAACAGCAGCAAAAGCAAAAGTAGAATTATTAGAAGAAAACAGAATTGGCTATTTTATAAGCTCAATGCTTGCTGGAATCTATGTTGGACTTGGAATTATGTTGATTTTTACAATTGGAGGATTACTTAATTCAGCTAATTCACCAGCAACTAAAATTGTTATGGGATTGTCATTTGGAGTAGCCTTGAGTTTAGTAATATTTGCAGGTTCTGAATTATTTACAGGGAACAATTTTATCATGGCTGTAGGATCATTAAATAAAGAAGTCTCTTGGTTAGAAACAATTAAAGTTTGGATAGTAAGTTTTATTGGAAATTTAACAGGTTCAATACTTGCAGGAACATTATTTTTTATGGCTGGATTAGCCAATGGTCCAGTTGGAGATTTTATAGCAAAAGCTAGTGCAGCTAAAATGTCTTTACCAGCAAGTGATTTATTCTTCAGAGGAATACTATGTAATATGTTAGTTTGTTTAGCAGTATGGTGCAGCTTTAAATGTAAAGAAGAAGTGTCCAAGCTTATAATGATATTTTGGTGTTTATTTGTTTTTATAACAGCAGGATTTGAGCATAGTGTAGCAAATATGACTTTACTAACAATAGGATTGCTTTCACCAGCAGGCACAGCTGTAAGCATAGGCGGATATGCATATAACATTATAATAGTAACATTAGGTAATATGGTAGGAGGAATTGTATTTATGGCAATACCTTATTACATAATATCTAGAAAGAAAAAAGTCAACTAATTAAATAAACTAAGAGGTGTTTAAGATGGGATATAAGCTTAAAGTAGAAGAATTTAATAAGGGATTACAAGAATTATCAAAAAAGTATAAGATATATGCACCAAAGGTTTTTGAAGGAAAAGGAACCTTTTCAGATACTGATATAATTAGATATGGTGAAATATCAAAAGTTGAAGAAATAGAATTTGATAAAAAGTCACAGTTTTCATACAAAGAAGTATTGCTTCCAATAACTCAAACATTATTTTTCTTTACAGAAAATGAAGTGAAGGAGTCAGAAATTGATGAAAAATCAATATTAATTTTTTTAAGAAGTTGTGATATACATTCTTTAAAAAGAATAGATAATATCTATTTAAACAATAAATTTGAAGATCCATATTATAAAAAATTAAGAGAAAAAGCTAAGTTTGTTTTAATAGGTTGTGAAAAAAGCTTTAAGAGTTGTTTTTGTGTAAGTATGGAAACAAATAAAACACATGAATATAATGCTTATATTAAGCAAAATGGAGAAGAAGTATATTTAGATATAAAAGATGAAGAATTTGAAAATATATTTAAAGCATTAAGTAATGAAACTTTAAATGTAACTCCAGACTTTGTAGAAGATAATGAAATTGAAGTTAGCATACCAGATAACTTAGACCTGAAAGTTATGAAATCAACTATGTGGAATGAATATTCAGAAAGATGTATAGCTTGTGGTAGATGTAACTTTGTCTGTCCAACGTGTACATGCTTTACTATGCAAGACATATTCTACAAAGACAATGGGAAAGTTGGAGAAAGAAGAAGAGTATGGGCTTCATGTCATGTAGATGGATATACTGATATGGCAGGAGGACATAGCTTTAGAAAAGATAAAGGGCAAAGAATGAGATTTAAAGTTCTTCATAAAGTTCATGATTACAAAAAAAGATGGGGACATCATATGTGTGTAGGATGTGGAAGATGTGATGATATCTGTCCTCAATATATATCCTTCTCAAATTGTATAAATAAATTAGAAAAAGCTATGGATGAGGTGACTAAGAATGACTAAAAATGAATATTTACCTTTTATATCAGAAATATTAGATGTTATTAAACATACAGAAATAGAATATACTTTTAGAATGGCTTTTAAAGGAGATGTGAAGCCAGGACAATTTTTTGAAGTTTCAATTCCGAAATTTGGTGAAGCACCTATATCAGTAAGCGGAATAGGTGAAAATTATGTTGATTTAACAATAAGAAGAGTTGGTAAAGTTACAGATGAAGTTTTCAATAATTATGTTGGAGATAAGCTATTTTTAAGAGGACCCTATGGGAATGGATTTGATATAAATAATTACAAAGATAAGGAAGTAATAGTAGTAGCTGGAGGAACTGGACTTTCACCTGTTAAAGGAATTGTAGATTATTTTTCAAATAATACAAATGATTGTAAAAGTTTCACTTTAATTTCAGGTTTTAAATCTCCTAAAGATATATTATTTAGAGAAGATATAAAAACCTGGGAAAAGAATATAAATGTAATATTAACAGTAGATGGAGCGCAAGAAGGATATCAAGGTAAAGTTGGGCTCGTAACCAAATATGTTCCAGAACTTGATATAAAAGATATAAAAAGCGTACAAGTTGTTGTGGTTGGACCTCCTATGATGATGAAATTTACTGTATTAGAATTTTTAAAGCTAGGAATTAAAGAAGAAAATATATGGATATCACAAGAAAGAAAAATGTGTTGTGGAATAGGAAAATGCGGACATTGTAAAATAGATGATACATATATTTGCTTAGAAGGACCTGTGTTTAATTATTCAAAAGGAAAAGATTTAATAGACTAGGGGGAATTGCTATGAATACAAGTACTACGGATATCAATACTAAAAAGCTTAAAAAAAATGCCTTTAGAGTTACAAAGGAAAGAGGAATGACAGCTTCAAGAGTAAGAGTTCCTGGTGGATTATTAAAGGCTGAATATTTAGGATTAATTCAAGAAATTGCAGATAAATACGGTAATGGAACAGTTCACTTAACAACAAGACAAGGCTTTGAAATTCCGGGAATAGATATGGAAGATATATCAGAAGTTAATATCATGTTACAACCTATAATAGAAGGATTAGAAATAAATCAAGAAGTTCCAGGAAAGGGATATACAGCAGCAGGAACAAGAAATGTATCAGCATGCATAGGAAACAAGGTATGTCCATTTGGTAATTATAATACAACAAACTTTGCTAAGAAAATAGAAAAAGCAATATTCCCAAATGATCTACATTTTAAAATAGCTTTAACAGGATGTCCTAATGATTGTATAAAAGCTAGAATGCATGATTTTGGAATAATAGGAATGACAGAGCCACAATTCGATAGCAGTAGATGCGTATCTTGTGGAGCGTGTATTAAAGCTTGCAGTAAAAAATCAACAGGAGCTTTACATGGAGAAAATTATAGACCTGTTAGGGATCATAGCAAATGTATAGGATGTGGACAATGTGTTATTAGTTGTCCAACAGGAGCTTGGAGCAGAAGTAAAGAAAAATATTATAGATTAGCTATAATGGGTAGAACAGGAAAGAAAAATCCAAGATTAGCAGAAGATTTTATAATATGGGTAGATGAAGAAAGTATAATAAAAATAATATTAAATACTTATAAATACGTTAAAGAATATATTGCAAAGGATGCTCCAGAAGGAAAAGAACACATAGGATATATCGTTGATAGAACAGGTTTTATGGAATTTAAAAAGTGGGCTCTTGAGGGAGTTCAACTTTCAGATAAAGCAATTCTTAAAGAAAACATTTATTGGAGCGGAGTAAAATATTAATAATTTTAAGCTGTGAACAAGAGTCAAAAATAAATAGAAGATGCTCCATAAGCTAATAGCTACGAAAGAAGTACTAGGCTTCAAAAAATTGCTATGCCAAGAGTTTTGGTTAACTCGACTACGTTCAGACAAACCAACAACTCTAAGGCATAGCAATTTTTTCTTCACCAAGCACTTCTAGTTTCTCACTATAATTCATAGTTTTTGGAATAAAGTAAAAGGTAACAGGTTATGATACAAACTTCAAAGCAATTTATAAATACAAGAATGAAAAAATTGAGGTTGTTTTGCTGCACAAAACTAACTACTGTCCCTAAGCTTACCTTGAACTAGATGTTTCTTAATTTTTAATTATAGTTTACATTTAGTACTTGTTACCTGATACCTTGTTCTCTGTTACATATAAAATCAAAACAACTGTGAACTGTGCCTTGTGAACTATGAACTGAAAAATGCTTCGCATTTTATTACAAGTGTGAAAAAAGTTTGTAATAAGAGTATAATAAAGGTATGATAAAAAACTAGAGATAAATAGATATTAAAATAAATTAGGAGTAGTATTATGATTCAGCTTTTAGGGATTAAGAAAAATACAAAGGTGGAAATAAGAGAAAAGTTAGCTTTGTCTCCTAAAAGGAGAGAGGAATATACAAAAAAATTAATACAATATTTTGATGAAGTTGTTATATTAAGTACTTGTAATAGAACAGAAATTTATTTTAATGGTTCTTTAAGTGATGAAGAAGGATTAAAAAAGATTTTTGAAATATTAAAATGGGATATAAACTTAAAAGAATATTGTTTTTATTTAAAAGAAAAAGAAACTGTAAGGCATTTAATGGAAGTAGTCTGTGGATTTCACTCTAAAATATTAGGAGAAGATCAAATACTTGGACAAATAAAAGATTCATATCAATTAGCTCTTGAAATTAAGGCAGTTAAACATGATCTTCAAAGACTATTTCAAGAAGCAATTACATGTGGTAAAAGATTTAGAACAGAAGGAAGATTTTATGAAATACCAATATCTTCTGCATCTATTTCAATAAATGAAGCAATTCAAAAAGGTTCAAAAAGAATTATGGTAATAGGATATGGTGAAGTTGGAAAGTTAGTAGTGAAGTATGCTATTTCTAGTCATATAGAGGAAATTAATTTAGTAGTTAGGCAAGTTGAAAAAGTTGACTATATAGATGATGACAGAGTTAAAATAATGAATTATGAAGATGGAAGAAATATAATTAATAATATGGATTGTGTGATTTCTTGTACTTCAGCCCCACACTTAATTATAGAAAAAAAGCATATTGAAAGTAATGGAAATAAGCTAGTAATTTTTGATTTAGCTCTTCCAAGAGATGTAGATAGTAGTATTAAGGATTTTAAAAGGGTGGAACTTTATGATATTGATGACATTAGTTTAATTGATGATGAAAATAAAAAACTAAGAAAAGATAAAATGATAAAATTTAAGTATGTAATAAGTGAATATATAGAGCGCTTCTCTAATTGGAAAGATACAAGAGACATATCAAATATTATAAGGAATATGAAAACTGATAGTATTAAAGTTATAGAAGAAAGAGAAGTTACATTAAAAAATAAATGCATAGATAAAAAAGATATAGAAATTGCACAAAAGCTTATAAAAAGTACATCAGACTATTACGTTAATAAAGCTATTGAAGTTTTAAAAGAAGAAAAATTAAAGGGGCAGGAAGAAGAATGTATGAGGATATTAGAGAAGATATTTCTAAAGAAGATTTAAACTACACTTATCTGTCTATAATGTCAAATAAGTTAAGTGTTGGTATAGTTGGTGGAGGAAAAGCTAGCTATTTAAAATGCAAGAAATTTCTAGAGAATGGATGTCAAGTTGAAGTTTTATCTTTGAATTTTATAAGTGAATTTTATGATTTAAAAAATATTAAACTTATAAAGGGAACTTATAATAAGAAATTTATAAAAAATAAACATTTAGTAATAATATCTACAAATGATGAAAATATAAATCTTGAGATAAAAAAGGACTGTGAGGATGAGTTTAAAATATACATATTTGCTTCTGATTATATAAAAGGAATGGCTGTGGCACCAATGCAGAGGCAATTAAAAAATATAACTTTTGCATTGAACACTAAGAATGGAAATCCAAAAGGAGCAATAATGTTATCCAATAAAGTTTTTGATATACTAAATAATTATGATGATTTTATTGAATATTCATCAAAGATTAGAGACAAGGCTAAGTTCATTGAAAAAAATAAAAAAGAAATTATAAACTTCGTATGTAGTGAAGATTTTAAATATATATATATAAAGAGAAAAGATAAATTAGTATTAGAACTATTTTTTGGAAAAGAGATTGTAAAAAAAATATATAAAGATTTATAGGAGAAGTTTTATGGAGTTAATTATTGCAACTAGAAAAAGTAAGTTAGCCCAAATTCAAGCAGATAAAATAATTAAGCTTATAAAGGATAAATATAATATAGATTCTAAAAAATTATTAATAGTTACAGAAGGAGATAAAAGGCTAGATGTAACTCTTGACAAAATAGGTGGTAAAGGACTATTTGTTAAGGAAATAGAATATGCACTTTTAAATAAAGAAGCACATGGAGCTGTGCATAGTATGAAAGATGTACCATTTGAATTACCACAGGATTTCGAATTAGCAGCAATTCCTGAAAGAGAAGATATAAGAGATGTGTTTGTGTCAAGCAATAATATTTCTTTTAAGGATTTAAAAGAAGGTGCAGTTATAGGAACAAGTAGTATAAGAAGAGCAGCTATGATAAAGGAAATTAGAAAAGATTTAAAGATAGTTCCAATTAGAGGGAATGTTCAAACTAGATTAGAAAAGATGAAAAATGAAAGAATGGATGGAATAATTTTAGCAGCTGCTGGATTAAAAAGATTAAATTTAGAAAATATAATAACAGATTATTTTGATCCGAAGATATTTTTACCAGCAATAGGGCAAGGTGCATTAGGAATAGAGGTATTGAAAAATGGTGAGTATAACGAGTACTTACGCAATCTAGATAATAAAGAGGTTAGGACTGCAGTAGAAGCAGAACGAAGTTTTATGAGAAGATTAAATGGTGATTGTCATAGTGTTATTGGTGTTTATTCAGAAATAACAGATAATGATTTATATATGATAGGAACCTTTAATGTAAATGGAAAGATGATAAAGAAAGATATACTTGGAAATAAAAATGAAAATATAGAACTAGGATTTAAATTGGCTGAAAAGATTTTGAAAGGATAATAAAAATGAGTAAAGTTTATATAATAGGTACTGGACCAGGAGATGAAGAGTTATTAACATTAAAGGCAGTAGAAGCATTAAAAAGATGTACTGCTGTTTTATATGATAGATTAGTTTCAAATAAT
Organism: Clostridium sartagoforme; assembly: GCF_039521405.1. Classification (NCBI taxonomy): domain Bacteria; kingdom Bacillati; phylum Bacillota; class Clostridia; order Eubacteriales; family Clostridiaceae; genus Clostridium; species Clostridium sartagoforme. Next base: position 250,592 of record NZ_BAAACH010000016.1, on the reverse strand, counting down.
ATATTAAATTATTTAAAAGAAGATTGTAAAATATATTATTGTGGAAAAGAACCAGGATGTCATTATAGAACTCAAGAAGAAATAAATGAAATTTTAATAAAACTTGCTAGGGAAGGGCATACTGTTGGGAGAATTAAGGGGGGAGATCCTTATGTTTTTGGCCGAGGAGGAGAAGAAGTACTTTCTATAATTGAAGAGGGAATAGATTTTGAAGTAGTTCCAGGCATAACTTCTCCAATATCAGTATTGAACTATGCAGGTATTCCAATAACACAAAGAGGAATGGCTCAAAGTTTTCATATAATAACAGGTATGACTGCAGGAACATTAAATATAAATTGGGAAGCAATATCTAAAGAAAAAGGCACATTAGTTTTTATGATGGGATTAAGTAATCTTAGCATAATAAAAGAAAACTTAATAATGAATGGAAAAGACAAAAATACTAAAGTCGCAGTAATAATGAGAGGAACGTCATCAAAGCAAAAAAAAGTAATTGGAACTTTAGAAGATATAGAAGAAAAAGTTTTAAAGGCTAAGCTTAAATCTCCATGTATAATTGTTATGGGAGATGTTGTTGAATTAAGCGATAAGTTAAATTGGTATGAGAAAAAGCCGCTTTTTGGACTTAATATATGTGTAACAAGATCAAGAGAACAGTCTTCTAATTTAAAGAAGAAACTTAGGGATTTAGGAGCAGAAGTAACGGAAATAAATTCTATAAAAATACAACAAACTAAAGAAAACTTAAATTTTGTTAAGGATAAATTAGGTGAATATAATCACATAATACTTACTTCAGTAAATGGAGTTAATATATTCTTTGATTACATAATAGAAAATAAAATTGATATAAGAACTATAAAAGCTAAGTTTTCTGTTGTTGGTAAGGCTACTAAAAGAGCCTTAGAAGAAAGAGGAATTCAAAGCTTTATAATGGGAAGAGAATTTGTTGGAGAGGGACTTTTTAAAGAATTAGCCCCCTATTTAGTTAAAGGAGAAAAAGTATTAATACCATGCTCTTCTTTAAGTAGGGAATATTTAAAGGAAGAAATTGAAAAACTAGGTTTACATGTAGATAAAGTTCATACATATAATACAATTTGTGGTGAAGTAAAAAATAAAAAGGTATTTGAAGAGGTAGATTTTATATTATACACAAGTCCAAGTACTGTAAATAATATGATAAATATCTTTAGTATAGATGATATAAAATCAAAGTTTAATATTGCAATTGGTCCTCAAACATATAAAGCTTTAAAAGAAAATTCAATACAGGAAGCACATATGTGTAAAAAACATTCAGAAGATGGATTCTTAGATGAAATAATAGAGATATATAATAGGTTTAAGGAAAGCAAAGGTGAATAATATGATTAAAAGAGGAAGAAGATTAAGAGTAAATTCAGCAATAAGAGATTTAGTTAGAGAAAATCAATTAAATACTAATGATTTCATATTCCCTATCTTTGTTGTTGAAGGAGAAAATATAAAAGAAGAAATAACTTCTATGGAAGGCAATTATCATTGGTCAATAGATAGATTACACGAAGTAATAGAAGAAGTTGAAAGTCTTAATATAAAGGGTGTAATTTTGTTTGGATTACCAAAGCATAAAGATGAATGTGGATCAGAGAGTTTTAATAATGATGGAATAGTACAAAAGGCTGTAAAGAAAATAAGAGAACTCTCAAATAATTTATATATAATTACAGATGTTTGCATGTGTCAATACACAAGTCATGGACACTGTGGAATATTAAACGAATCAAATATTGATAATGACAAAACATTAGAAATACTAGGTAAAATAGCACTATCTCATGCAAAGGCTGGAGCTCATATGGTTGCACCTTCAGATATGATGGATGGAAGAGTTGCATATATAAGAAATATATTAGATGAAAATAAATATGAAAATGTTGCAATAATGAGTTATTCAGCAAAATATTCATCATATTTTTATGGACCATTTAGAGAAGCTGCTCATTCTGCACCTCAATTTGGAGATAGAAAAACTTATCAAATGGATCCTGCCAATTCAGAAGAAGCTTTAAGAGAAATTGAATGGGATATAAATGAAGGTGCAGATATAATAATGGTAAAACCGGCACTATCATATTTAGATATTATAAGAAGAGCAAAAGATAAAATTAATGTGCCTATTTGTGCTTATAATGTTAGTGGTGAATATGCAATGGTAAAGGCTGGGGCTAAAATGGGCCTTATAGATGAAAAAGGAATAGTTCTAGAAATGCTTCTTTCTATGAAAAGAGCAGGAGCAGATTTTATAATAACATATCATGCATTAGAAGCAGCTAAATGGCTAAAGGAGAATTAAATTATGAAAAATCAAGTTATATTTCATGAGTCTAAAAAATATATGCCAGGAGGAGTAAATTCTCCAGTAAGATCATATAAAAGTACAGGATTAACTCCGCCCATTATAAAAAACGGAAAAGGGGCAATAATAGTAGATGAAGAAGGTAATGAGTACATAGATTTTGTATTAGCTTGGGGACCAATGATTTTAGGCCATTGTGATAACGAGGTAGTAAAATGTATTAAAGAAGTTTCTGAAAGCTCAATAGCTTTTGGTGCACCGACAGAGTTAGAACTTATAATGTCTAAATTTTTATGTAAAAATTTAAAAAATATAGATATGATAAGAATGGTGAACTCAGGTACAGAAGCAACTATGAGTGCTATAAAGCTTGCAAGGGGATATACAAAGAAAAATAAAATAATAAAATTTGCAGGGTGTTATCACGGGCACTTTGATGGATTTTTAATTGAGGCAGGTTCAGGAGTGTTAACAAATGGAATCCCTGGATCATTAGGAGTGCCAGAAGATAGTATAAAAAACACACTTATAGCAACATATAATGATAAGGAAAGTATTAAAGATTTATTCGAAAAATATGGAGAAGATATTGCAGGTGTTATAATAGAGCCAGTTGCAGGGAATATGGGAGTTGTAAAAGCGGAAGAAGACTTTATGAACTTTATTAGAGAACTTTGTGACCAATATGGATCTTTATTGATTTTTGATGAAGTTATGAGTGGATTTAGAGTAGCTTTCGAAGGAGCACAAAAATTATTTAATGCGAAGCCAGATTTAGTGACTTATGCAAAAATAATAGGGGGAGGACTTCCTTGTGGTGCATATGGTGGAAGAAAAGAAATAATGGAATGTTTATCTCCAGTTGGAGAGGTTTATCAGGCTGGAACTATGTCAGGAAATCCAATTGTAATGGCAGCAGGAATCGCAACTTTAAATAAATTAAAAAGAAATAAAGAAGAATATTATGATAAAATAAATCAGCTTGGAAAGATGTTAGAAGATGGTGTATTAGATATTGCAAAAGAAAAAAATATTCCATTAATAGTTAATAGGTGTGGAGGAATGTTTACCTTATTTTTTACAGAATCAAAGGAAGTTAAAAAATATAGTGATGTTAAAACTTGTGATGAAGAAATTTTTAAAAAATACTTTAAGCACATGTTGTTAAATGGGATTAATATACCACCATCACAATATGAATCTTTATTTTTAAGTGTTGCTCATACTGAAGAACATATAAATAAGTTTTTAAAGGTATTTAAAAATTTTAATATAGAATAGAGAGGTGCATATGTCTAAAGCAATAATTATTGTTTCTTTTGGAACAGCCAATTTAGAAGGTATTAATGAGTTAGAAAACTTTGAAAAAGAAATAAGAGAAAGTGTAAAAGAAAAGTATCATGTTTGTAAGGCTTTTACTTCAAGTGTATTATCCAATATGTTATTTAATAAATATGGAAAAGTAGTGCCTAGATTAGAGCAAGTTTTATTTAATTTAAGTAATGATAGGTATAAAGAAGTATATATACAACCACTTCATGTAATTGAAGGAAGTGAGTACTCTAGTATAGAAAAAACCGTAAAAGAATACGATTATTCTTTTTCAAAAATAATTTTAGGAAAAGTTCTTATGAGTGATAAAGAAGAAGAATTAATAGAGTCCTGTAACTTAATTGCTAAATCGATGGAAAGTGATTTACCAAAAGAGGATAACATAGTATTAGTTGGTCATGGATCTAAAACAATAAGTACAGAAGCTTATAATAAATTAAAAACGGTATTTATAGAAAATCAATACAAAAATACTTATATTGGAACATTAGAAGGAGACATAAGAAAAGAAGATGTTACAAGATATTTATTAGAAGATAAAATTGATGAAATAACATTAGCTCCGATACTAATGCTTCCTGGAAATCATATAGAAAAAGATATTTTTGGAGAAAATAATTCATGGAAAACTTTTATAAAAGATCATGGTATAAAAGTTAAAGTTACTAGAAAATCACTTTTAGAATATGAGGAAATAAGAAAATATTATATAAATAAGATAAAAAAAGAATTTAAATAAAAATTAAACATAAACAAGGATAAAACAAAGTTTTCATTGCAAAACTTTGTTTTTCATTGTAAAATGTGTTAGTAAAAAATGAAATTTATTTATATTAATAATTGTTAAAAAAGTAACTATAATATGGGGGATATCATGTACAGTAAAGAAATTCATAATTTAGCCCACTCAGCAGAAGTTAAAAGTAACTTACTAAGGAGAAGTACGGGGAGATACTTAGTTAGTGCAATGATTGGAAGTTTATTTGTAAGTTTAGGAATTATGCTTATTTACACTATAGGTGGAATAATGCATCATAATGGAATAGAAACTTATAAGATTTTAATGGGAGCATCCTTTGGTGTGGCTCTTAGTTTAGTATTAATGGCAGGCGGAGATTTATTTACAAGTAATGCTATGATAATGACTATGGGAGCTTTAGAAAAAACAGTAACTTGGGTTGATGCTATAAAAATATGGTTTGCAAGTTGGATTGGAAATATTTTAGGTGGAATTCTTGGAGCAATATTATTTGTACAAGCTGGTTTAACTAGTGGAAAAAGTGAATATATTGGAGAATTTATTGTAAATAATGCTTATTCTAAAATAAGTACGCCAGCAGGACAACTTATATTAAAAGGAATTTTATGTAATATATTAGTTTGTTTAGCAGTTTGGATGTGTTATAAGTTAAAAGAAGAAACTGCTAAAATATTAATGATATTTTGGTGCTTATTTACATTTATAACAGCAGGATTTGAACACAGTGTAGCAAATATGGGATTTCTCGCTATGGGATACTTAATAGATCCATCAACAATAACCATAGGTGGATATGCATATAATATTATTCTAGTATCTATCGGAAACTTTATTGGAGGAATATTATTTTTAGCTTTACCGTATTATTATATTACCAGCGGACATAAAGAGGAAGTTTAAAATTTTTATTACATATAGGGTGGATAAATATCCATCCTTAAGTTTTCTAGTGGACATATGTAAGTTTGCGTTGACTTGGGCGAAGTGAGGTCATAAGCAAATTTACATATGTCCAATTTTTTTTAGTTCCTAAGTTATGAATATAAGTTTATATAAATTAGATCTTATATAAATTTTAGGAATTTGTTAGAAATCTGATAGGTTAATTTTATATATTTATATTATTATAAATATATATGAATAAATGTTATAATTTAAATATAAAAAAATAGAAGAAGGGGTATTTTATATAAAATATCAAGGATGGATTTATGAGTAAATACAATGTTTTGGTTGTGGATGACGAAAAAGAAATAACTGATGCAATAGAGATATATTTAAAAAATGAAGATATAAATGTTATAAAAGCATATGATGGAGTAGAAGCTCTTAACATAATAGAAAAAGAAGATATACATCTTGTAATAATGGATTTAATGATGCCTAAAATGGATGGAATGCGAGCAACTATGAATATAAGGAAAGAAAAAAATATTCCTATAATAATTTTATCAGCAAAATCACAGGATATTGATAAAATATTGGGATTAAACATAGGGGCTGATGATTATATAACAAAACCATTTAATCCATTAGAACTTATAGCAAGAGTAAAATCACAACTTAGAAGGTATGTAGATCTTGGAAATTATATAAAAGAACAAAATGAAGATGTATTAACTTATGGAATAATTAAATTGGATAAAAATAGAAAATATTTTGAGGTAGACGGAAAAGAAATTAAAATAACTAGAACAGAGTATAAGATCTTAGAACTTCTTTTAAGTAATCCAGGAAGAGTTTTTTCTTCAGCAGAAATATATGAACGTGTATGGGAGGAACCCTGCTTTAGTACGGATACAGTTATGGTTCATGTTAGGAGAATAAGAGAAAAGATAGAAATAGATCCTAAGAATCCAAGATATTTAAAAGTAGTATGGGGAGTTGGATATAAGTTTGAAAAATAGATATTTATTAATAAGTAATAAAGGTCTTATAAAACACTTAAGTATTTTTTTTATAACAATAGTAATTTTAATTATTGTGTATTTAATTCCTAACTATAAATTTTTAACCTTAATAATTTTAACACTAATATTTTTAAACATATCAATGCTATTAAAACTTATAAGTAACAATTTCGAAACAACAATGATTTGGAAAGGGATAGAAAGTTGGCTAGAAGAATTTGAAAAAGAAAATGATTTGAATTCTTTTAGTAATAAAGAGATATTTAACAAAGAAGACTTAAATATGAATATAAGAAAAAGGTATTTAGATTTATTATTAAAGGTTAATAAAATAGCTAAAAGTCTAAAGAAATCTGCAATTAACACAAAAAGAAATGAGAACGTAAATCTTCAACTTATAGATAATTTAACTAAAAAATTAAATAAGCCTTTAGAAGATATATTGATTAATATAGAAAAGTTAAAAAGTGAAAATAATGATAAAGAAATAATAGAGTTGTTGAAAAATAAATCTAATAACTTAAAAAAGTTAATTGAAGAATTATTTGAAGCATCAAAGACAGCCACAGGAGATATGACTTTAGAAATAAATGAAATTGAAATAGTTGAATTTTTAAAGCAAGCCATAATTGAATTTGAAGATAAAATAAATAAAAGCACAATATCTTTCAGACCAAGTTTCCCAAAGAAAGATATAGTAATTTATTGTAGTGGAGAAAAACTATGGAGAGTATTTGATATATTATTTGAAAATGCACTAAAACATTCTTTAGAAAATAGTAGAGTTTATATAGATGTAAGATGCAGTGATAATAAGATACATATATGTATAAAAAATACTTCGAAAAAAGAGTTAAATATAGAGCCTAAGGATTTGATATATATAATAAATAATAATAAAGAAGAAAATGTATCAGGACTAGGCTTGGAAATTGCTAAGAATTTAGTTCTTCTTCAAAAAGGAAGTTTTAATATAAGTATAGATGGAGACTTATTTAAAGTAGAAATATCTTTTAATATTAACTGTGTTCAAGAATCATGTTTAGAAGAGGAGTAATCCAATGATATTAGATAAAGTTTTATATAAAAATTATAAAATTAGATGGATTAAAGATGAAGAAATAAGAAAGTTAAAAGATATAAATGAAAAAGTATTTATGGAAACTATAATTGGAAAAATATTAGTGCTTATGAATTATTTTGTTATAAGAAAATTAGTTAACACTACTGGAGAAGAATTTTTGCCTAATTATAATAGCGAAGGTCCAAAGTATATTGTATTACTTACGTGGATAGTATTTGCTATAATTGTAGCAATATCAGTATTTCAGATAGTATTAAAAAGCAGAATTTATAAAGATGATGATATTAAAACATATGAAAGAAATTTTTATAGAGTAAAATTATTTGATAAATTCATGAAGCTTTTAATAATAGCAATATTTTATATAACTTTATATCAAGGCTTTTTTCAATTTACTATGTTTGGAGTTGATATAAAAGAAACTATACTTTGGTGGATAGTTATATTAAATATATTAGTATTTATCTATCTTGGAATAAGCGTGTTTAAAAATTATTTGATAATGGAAACATTAAACTTAACATTAGATAAAACAATTGAAAGTTTAGAAAGTGGCAATTTTGATGATGTCTATAAAATATTAAACGAAAATAAAAATCGCTATGCTTTGCTTAATGGGATAGAATTCAACATTATGAATAGAGCTATAAATGAGCTTATTTCAACCTCCCAAGTGGTTGAAAATTATGAAGCTATATCAAATATAAAGAAGGTTGAACTAATAACTAATGTATCTCATGATCTAAGAACACCCTTAACATCTATAATAAATTATGTTGACTTTTTAAGTAAAGGAAAGTTCACTGAAAGTAATAAAAATGATTATATAGATATATTAGAAAGAAAAGCAAAAAGAATAAAAATTTTAATAAATGATTTAAAAGAATCAATAATGGCTAATTCCAATGGTATTATTTTGGATATTAAAGAAATTGATATAAAAGAAGTACTAAATCAAGCATTAATTGAAGTAAATGATAAAATTAATGAATCAAAGCTAAAGTTTACTTTTAAAATATTTTCAGAAGGAAAAGAAGTGGAAAATACTGAGGCTTTTAAAGCTTTCATATATGCGGATTATAATAAAACTCTTAGAATATATCAAAATATAATATCAAATATACTTAAATATTCTTTAATGGATTCAGAAGTATTTATAATACTAGAATATGATAATAGAAAAATAAACAAAATAAGTAACATGACATTTATAAACGAAACAAAAGAAAAAATAATATTTAACGAGAGTGAGCTTATTGAAAGATTTAAAAGAGGAGATGAATCTAGAAATACAGAGGGTACAGGACTAGGCTTGGATATAGCAAAAAGTTTGACAGAAGCACAAAATGGAGAGTTTAAAATAGAAATAAGAGATAAAAAGTTTATTGTAAATGTATCAATTTAATTAAATAATAAATTTATTATAGTAAATTTAAAAGACAACAAAAAAACTCCCGTGGGAGTTTTTTATTTAAACTATTTATAGTACTGTTAAGTAATGTACATAAATAATTATTAATTCATTTTTAATCACTAATTTGATAATGACAAGATTATATTAAACTAAATAAGTCCAACCTTCTGGTCCTTCAATATCACCAAATTGGATACCACAAAGGATTCTGTAAAGTTCTTTTGTAACAGGGCCAACTTCAGTTTCACTATGAAAAACATGAAGTTTATCTTTATATTCTATTCCTCCTATTGGAGTTATAACAGCAGCAGTACCACAGGCACCGGCTTCTTTAAATTCATCTATATTATCTATATAAACATCTCTTTCATAAACAGGCATTTTTAAATAATCCCTAGCTATATCCATAAGAGAATACTTAGTTATACTAGGCAAAATTGATGGAGATTTTGGTGTGATAAATTCATTATTCTTTGTTATTCCAAAGAAATTAGCAGCACCAACTTCTTCAATTTTTTTATGAGTTGAAGGATCTAAATATATACAGTCCGCAAAACCTCTATCAACAGCTATTCTGTGTGGATGTAGTGAAGCGGCATAATTTCCACCAACCTTTTGTCCACCAGTACCATAAGGAGCTGCTCTATCATAATCTGCTATCATAAAGTTACATGGTGTTAGACCGTCTTTAAAGTAAGGCCCTACAGGTACAGCAAAAACTGAGAAAATATATTCTGGTGCAGGTTTTACCCCTATATTATCTCCCACCCCTATAATAAAAGGTCTTAAATATAATGTAGCACCAGTTCCATAAGGTGGTACATAATGCTCATTAGCCTTAACAACTTGCATGCAAGCATCTATAAATTTATCTACTGGCACTTCAGGCATAAGTAACTTTGCAGTACTTTCATTCATTCTATGTGCATTTCTATCAACCCTGAACAATTGAATTTTTCCATCTTTTCTTCGATATGCTTTTAAACCTTCAAAACATTGTTGACCATAGTGTAAAGCGGTAGATGCTTCACTTATGTTTAACATATTATCTTCTGTTAGCCTACCTTCATCCCATTGCCCATCTTTCCAAACTGAAATATATCTATAATCAGTTTTAATATAGTTAAAACCAAGATTACCCCAATTGATCTTAACATCTTTATTCATATTTCATTACCTCCTTGTGTTTTATATTATTCTAATTGTATCACTATTGAATATATTAATAAACTTTTAATTATTTAATAGATACATAAAAAGGATTTCATATTGAATTATTAGAAAAAAAAGGGTATATTTAAATTATTAGGATGGTAAAAGTTAAATATTACTAAATATACTTTACATATTTTTAATAATGTTAGTAAATTTAGGTTTAATATTAAAGGTAAGATATTTAAATGTAAGAGAGGACGTGTAGTAAATGCAAAAAGAAATTATTTCAACAAGTAAGGCACCAGCAGCAATAGGCCCATACTCACAAGGAATAAAAGTAGGAGATATGGTGTTTACATCAGGACAACTTCCAGTAAATTCATCAACAGGAGAATTAGTAACTGAAATAAAAGAGGCTACTAAACAATCATTAGAAAATGTAAAGGCTGTTTTAGAACAAGCTGGAAGTGGCTTAGATAAAGTGGTTAAGGTAGTAGTTTTCATAAAAGATATGAATGATTTTGGACCAATGAATGAAGTTTATGCAGAATATTTCAAAGAAAACCCTCCAGCAAGAAGTTGCGTTGAAGTTGCAAGATTACCTAAAGATGCACCTATAGAAATAGAAGCAATAGCTACTATAGTATAAATTGCAAAATAATTTATAAGTAACAAGTTAAGAGTGAAAAAGTGAAAGAATTAAGGAGTGGAAAATTATTAATAAAAATCTTTAAGGGATTTTTAAATTTTTCATTCCTTTTACTTTTCACTATTTATTATAATTTATTTCGGTAAGATTGTTCCAATATCTCTTTGGCATCATTCTTTTTTGAAGTTTTGGATTAATTCTCTCTTCAATTGTTGTTGATTTAAAATAGCCTTTCCATAAACTTTGAAAATCATCATTATAATCTTTTAAGTTATTATATACTTCTAAATCCATTTCTCTAATTTCCCAGGAAATTTTGTCGTATATTGAAGCAATACCTCTTTTTACATCATGTATTATCCAATATTCGTTACTAAAACGATTTTGAAAATGTGGAGAAATAATTTCTAATATATTATTATCAGGCTCTATTGAAGAATACAAAAAGTTGTTGTTAACAGAAATAAATCTTACAAAACCATTGAATCTATGAGCTTCTAAAGAAACACGCCTTTCAATATTATCAATTTCTTTTACCTCATCTAAATGTAAGTATTTATGAACATCACTACCTAATTTAAATGCAATTTTCAGATATTTATAACATAAGGTTCCTTTGTTTTTATAATTAGATAAATATAATTTATAAATTTTATTTAGAGCTAAGGGATCAATTTTTATAACAATAGAATCTTTAACCTTATTATATTTATTTAAATCTGTATCAATATACTTAATTTCAGATAAAAGATTTATTTCTAATTCTTCTTCAGTTGAAATTGATTCTATTGAGGTTTTAGAATAAAAAGCATAATAAATTGCAGTTAAAAAGCCTTCAAATGAATCTTCATACACTAATTTTAACAAAATAAATCACCTTCCTTAAAATTCTCCAGTAAGCGAAGTGATAGTATCATTTGGAAGAAGTATTTTCTTTGGTTCTGGTAATAAAATACTATTAGAAACTTTAGGATAAATGTCATCAAAAAAAGAAATTTGTTCTGAATTTTCATTTTCAAGTTTTGGTTTATCCATATAAAGTAATCTAGTTCTTATCTTTTCTTCATCAAAGGATACATCTCCATAATACTTTCCTTTACAAGTTATAAAATATTTAGCTCTTTTTAGTACTATTCCAAGTTTTCTTAAATCTTCAAAATTTAATGAATGAACTCTTCTTGTAATTAATATTCTTCTAGCAGATTTTACTCCAATTCCAGGAATTCTAAGAAGGGTATCATAAGATGCTTTATTAACTTCAATTGGAAAAAGATCGATATTACTTAAAGCCCAAGAGGTTTTAGGATCAAAGTTTAAATCAAAGTTATCACTTTCATCTTTTAATAATTCATTAGCTTTAAAACCATAAAATCTTAATAACCAATCTGCTTGATATAATCTATGCTCACGAACTAATGGTGGATGAGTAATGTCAGGAAGTAATTTATCATTCCTTATTACAGGAACATAAGCAGAATAATAAACTCTTTTTAAATCAAAATGATTATATAACTTCTCGGATAAATTTAAGATTTTATAATCGCTTTCAGGAGTTGCACCAACTATTAGCTGAGTACTTTGTCCTCCAGGAACAAATAATGGAGTGGATTTTATACTTTTCTTTAAATCTTTATGTTCTATAATGGAATTTTTAATTATGCTCATTGGAGCTAATATATTTTCTTTGGTTTTTTGTGGAGCAAGTAACTTTAAGCTAGAAGAAGAAGGAAGTTCTATATTTACACTCATTCTATCTACATATTTTCCAGCCTCATTAATTAATTTTTCATCAGCTCCAGGAATAGCTTTTAAGTGAATATATCCATTAAATTTTTCTTGAATTCTAAGCTTTTTTACTACATTAAGTAGTAGCTCCATTGTATAATTGGGGGTTTTAAAAATAGCAGAGCTTAAAAATAAACCTTCAATGTAGTTTCTTTTATAAAAATTAATTGTAAGAGATACTATTTCATCAGGTGTAAACATTGCTCTTGGGACATCTTTACTGCAAGCATTAACACAATACTTGCAATTATATATACAATGATTAGTTAAAAGTATTTTTAAAAGAGAAATACAACGACCATCTGCAGTAAAGCTATGACAAATACCGCTACTTGAAGCATTTCCTAAACCATTATTTGAATTTTTTCTTTTAGATCCAGAAGAAGAACAAGATACGTCATATTTAGCAGCCGCTGAAAGAATATTAAGCTTTTCATCTATATTCAAAATTATCACCCTTCTTAAAAGTATTTAAAATCATTATACAGAACAAATGTTCTCATTGCAATAGATCATATAAATTTTGTAAAAATAAATAATTTTATTGAATAAGTAAATTTAAAATGGGTAGTATAGAAGGTGATAAAGTTAACGGAGGTATAAATATGTTTACTATAATGGCTATAAAAATAGAACCAAGGGTAGAAATTGCCCCAACAGTTCAAGCTATTTTAACAAAGTATGGATGTATTATTCAAACAAGACTCGGATTACATGAAGCAAGTAAAACCTCTTGCTCTAATTCAGGACTTGTTATATTAAATTTAATACATGATGAAAAAGATGAAATTAATAATCTTAAAAAAGAATTAAATGACTTAGAAGGGGTAACAGCAAAGTTAATAGAAGTATAACAAATTTTAAGGTATTAACTATATTTAGTAGTCGATACCTTTTTTATATAAGTAGCTAAAACATTGATTTAAATAAAATAAATCTAATTTAAAAGATAATTAGATTTATTTTATTTATTGTAACTTATATAAATAAATATGTATTTGATAGAATATATATTACTAATTAGGTATTTTTAACTTGCAATTGTTAAATTTATCTTTATAATTATTTTTATTGAAGAATAGTTATTATATAGTGAAAGGACGATAAATAAATGAAAAGATCAATTAAAATATTTGCTATGATATGTAGCATGATTTTTACATTTACTTTATTTGCAGGATGTCAAAAAAGTAATAAGAAAAGTATTAATGTCTTAAATTATGGGGAAAACATAGCGGAAGGCATAATAGAAGAGTTTGAAGATAAATATGATGTAAAAGTTAATTATAAAACTTTTGATGATATGGAAACAATGTATATAGAAGTATCTTCAGGGAAAACTAATTGGGATGCTGTTTTAGTAGCAGATTATATGGCAGATAGAATGATACAAGAAGAATTACTTCAAAAAATAAATAAAGATAAAATACTAAATTTAAAAGAAATGAATGAAGATGATATGGGACAACCATATGATCTTAGTAATGATTATACTGTTCCATATATGAATGGAACAATAGGAATAATATATAATAAAGATTTAGTTAGTGATAAGGTAGATAGTTGGGATATAATGTGGAATGAAAAGTATAAAAAACAAATTTTTGTTTTAGATGCTCAAAGGGATGCTATAGGAATGGCACTTAAAAAACTTGGATATTCATTAAATACTACAAATGAAAAAGAACTTGAAGAAGCTAAAAATTTATTAATAAAACAAAAGCCATTAGTATTAAAATATGGTGCTGATGAAGTTAAGGATTTAATGACTTCTGGGGAATCTGCAATTGCTATGATATGGTCAGGAGAAGGTTTAACTTTAGCTGATGAAAATGAAAATCTAGAGTATGTGATTCCAAAGGAAGGAGCAAACTATTGGTTAGACTCATGGGCAATTCCAACTAATGCAAAAAATAAAGAAATGGCAGAAGAATTTATAAACTTTGTAAGTAGTAAAGATAACGCATATAAAATAGCAGAAGAAATAGGTTATACAACTCCAAATAAGTTAGCTAAGGAAGAACAATCAGAAGAAGTTAAAAATAATACTGGTGCATATATGCCTAAGGAAGTTATGGAAAGATGTGAAGTATATAAATATCTGCCACAAGAAAAATTAAGATTATACGAAGATGTTTGGAATGCAGTTAAGGCTGCAAACTAGCTTATGGGTAGGAAATATATAGTGATAACTATATATTTTAAAATAAAGTGTTCTTAAAAAAATATTAATATTGTATTAAGTCAATAGAATAAAATTTATAGTAATAGTATAATATTAGTAACATCCATTAAGAATATAGGAGTTGATCATGTTATGGATAAGATAATAGATTTCAATGAATTAAAAAACAAAGTGAATGATAAAGATGTAGACAAATTTGAATCCTATATATATTCATTATATTATGATATGTCTTCTGGAAAGTTAAATATGGCAGACTTCACGAAAAAGATGACAGAATACATGAGTGAAAACAACATATCACAAGATAAGTTTTTAAAAATGCAAACTAAGTTAATGGAGAGATATGGATTTGATGCTTCATCTATTGAAGAACAAATAAAATCATTAGGATTAAATAATATTATTCCTGGTACAGGAGATGTTGAAAAAGTAAGAAAGACTATGAGCTTTCAAGAAAAATATAAAGATAGAATAAAAGTAACAACTGTTAATAATTACTATATAAAAAATGATAAAAATGATGTAAAAATATTAACAGAAGAAGAAAATGTTATTTTAAAAAGCTTTGGTAAAGTTGATTTAAATGATTTAGAATTAAATGATTTTTTATGTTCTTATAAAAAAGTTATTGATAATACTACACTAAAAATATCTATTTGCGAAAATGTAAAAGAATATGATTATTAAAGATTAGTTGACAATTGAGAATGGGCAGTTAACAAAGCTAAGTAATAAACTTTGTTAACTGAAACTTTCAATTGTCTATTTTTTTTTATTCTTTAATAAAACTTACATATGTCCTTTTTCTTATGGAGTTTTATAATATTATAGTTTATAATATTTAAGTGCGTAAAAATGAAATTAAGATTTATTATAATTTTAATATAGAATACTCAGGAGGATGAAATGAGCGTTTTAACAGTTAAAAATATTAGTCATGGCTTTGGAGATAGAGCTATTTTTGAAGATGTATCATTTAGATTATTAAAGGGAGAACACGTTGGTTTAATTGGAGCTAATGGTGAAGGAAAATCAACTTTTATGAATATAGTTACAAATAAGCTTATGCCTGATGAAGGAAAAGTTATTTGGTCAAACAATGTTAGAGTTGGATATATGGATCAACATGCAGCTTTACTAAAAGGCCAAAGCATAAGAGATGCTTTAAGAGATGCATTTAGATACTTATTTGATTTAGAAACAGAAATGAATTCTTTATATGAAAAAATGGGGGATTGTACTCCAGAAGAATTAGAGAAGATGCTTGAAAGAACAGCAGTAATTCAAGATTTATTAGACCATAATGGATTTTACATAATAGATGCAAAGGTAGAAGAAGTAGCAAAGGGACTTGGATTATTAGATTTAGGCTTAGATAAAGATGTTGATGATTTATCAGGTGGACAAAGAACAAAAATACTACTTGGAAAGTTATTGCTTCAAAATCCAGATATATTACTTCTAGATGAGCCTACCAACTACTTAGACGAAGAACATATAGAATGGCTTAAGAGATATTTAAATAATTATGAAAATGCATTTATATTAATATCTCATGATATACCATTTTTAAATTCAGTAGTTAATTTAATATATCATGTTGAGGAAAGGAAGTTAACAAGATACGTTGGAGATTATTATGAATTTAAAAGATTATATGAAGAAAGTAAGAAAAGATTAGAAGCGGCATATGAAAAGCAACAAAAAGAAATAGCAAGATTAGAAGATTTCGTTGCAAGAAATAAAGCAAATGTTGCAACAGCTAATATGGCTAAATCAAGACAAAAGAAGCTTGATAAAATGGAAGTAATAGAGCTTTCAAAAGAAAAACCAAAACCAGAATTCAGCTTTAAAATAGCAAGAACAGCTGGAAAAACAATATTTGAAACAGAAGATTTAGTTATAGGATATGATTCACCTCTTACAAAACCATTAAACCTTTATATGGAAAGAGGACAAAAAATAGCTTTAGTTGGAGCAAACGGACTTGGTAAATCAACATTACTTAAAAGCTTGCTAGGAATACAACAGCCACTATCAGGAAAAGTTCATAGAGGAGACTATCAGCATATAGGTTATTTTGAACAAGAAGATAGAAGTGGAAATACAAATACATGCATAGAAGAGGTATGGCAAGAGTTCCCAAGTAAAACACAATACGAAATAAGAGCAGCACTTGCTAAATGTGGATTAACAACAAAGCAATTAGAATCAAAGATAATGGTATTATCAGGTGGAGAAGCTGCAAAAGTTAGATTATGTAAAATATTAAATACAGAAACCAATATACTAATCCTAGACGAACCTACCAATCACTTAGATGTAGATGCAAAAGATGAATTAAAAAGAGCATTAAAAGAATATAAGGGCTCAATTTTACTTGTATCCCACGAACCAGAGTTTTATAGAGATGTAGTTACAGAAATATGGAACTGTGAGGATTGGACAACTAAAATAGTATAAAAAATTTTTAAGAGTTAGCTTGTTGCTAGCTCTTTTTGACAGTAAATTAACAAATATTGGATAGCTTTTGGCATTAAAGAGTAATTATAAACGCTGATTTATTGACAAGTATTACTGGTATGACAAAATATAATTGATAATATTTTTCAATACTATGGGTTATGTTTAAAGATTTTTTTAATAAGTATAAAGATTATGCTAGTGATTATAATGGGGGAGTATATAGTAATATACCTATGGTTAGTTACTCACTATATGAGTTAGGTGTTCCTCTTAATGAAATAGAACAATACTTAGATAAAACAATTGAAAGTTAAATTTATAGAAAAGGCAGCATAAGAATATGAAAAAGAATTTTATGAACCTTGATTATTTACAATTTGGAAATAAGAAACAACAAAAAGCTTTTAAATTATTAACTAATATAAAAATATTTAATATACTAAAAAAGTATAATCCAATTTTAGTAGGAACTATACCAATAGAAATTGACATTTATGGTAGTGATTTAGACATTATTTGTGAAGTATATAATATAAATGAATTTGAGCAATTAATTCTGAAGAAATTTTCAAGTTTTAATAAATTTAAGATAAATAAAGTAAATGATGAAGTTTTAACAGTTAATTTTCTTATAGATGATTTTGAAATAGAGCTATATGCACAAAACATAAAATCTACAGAACAAAATGGATATAAACATATGATAATTGAAGATAGAATATTAAATTTAGGGGGAGATTTATTAAAGAAAAAGATTATTGATTTGAAAGAAAATGGTTTAAAGACAGAACCTGCATTTGCTAAAATTCTAAACTTAAAAGGAAATCCATATAATGAATTGTTAAAGCTTGAAAAGTTAGATGATATAGAAATAATGAATTTACTAGAATCGAGAGTTCATTTAGATTAATATAAGAGTGTTTATAAAATATTAATTTTGTAATATAGCATAAAAATCCATAGAATATATTTAAATTGGCTATGGATTTTTAATTTACAAAAAAAGTAAATAATTTTTAAAAAGCATTTACAATAAAAAATATAGAATATATAATATAAATGTAAACAGTTACCTAATTAAAGATAAAAACTAAATCGGTTTCGAAAATATATTTGGATTTAATATATTTGGATTTAATATATTTTTTAAATTTTTTCGAAACTGGTTTCGAAGATGATATTTAATATACAAAAGATAGATTAAGATAAAATTGGAAGGAGGTAATTATAAGAAATAAATTAACATATGTATGATAGTATTTTAAAAATAAAAGAGAATTGAGGATGGGAGTAGTAAAATAATGGAGAAATCAAAAAAGAAAATTAGAAGATACTTAGTTGGAGCCTTAGCTCTAAGTGTATTATTAAGTAATTTCAAAATTGTTTTTGCAGAAACTATTTCAGAAGAAAATAACCAAAGTGAAAAGTGGAAATTAAAATGGTCAGATGAATTTAATGAAGATAGCTTAAATATGGACAATTGGACCTATGAGATAGGCAATTGGATATTAGATGAAAATGGGAATAAAGTATCACAAGGGTGGGGAAATAATGAAGCTCAATATTATACTCAAGGAGAAAATCTTTCTATAAAGGATGGAAATTTAGTAATTACTGCAAAAAAGGTGGATAAAGAAAAAGAGAAGTACGATAATTGTAATTACACATCAACAAGAATTAAAACAGAAGATAAAGTAACTGCTAAATATGGAAGGATAGAAGCTAGAATTAAAATGCCAAAAGGAAATGGAATATGGCCGGCCTTTTGGATGATGCCTAATGATGATAAGTATGGTGTATGGGCAGCTTCTGGAGAAATAGATATAATGGAGGCAAAAGGAAGAATTCCTAATGAGGTTAATGGAACAATACATTATGGAGGAATATGGCCAAATAATAGATATAGTGGATCTCATTATAGATTTGAAGAAGGTACAGATATAACAGATTTTCATGATTATGCAATTGAATGGGAGCCAGGAGAAATTAGATGGTATGTTGATAATGAATTATATCAAGTACAAGATAATTGGAATACTTACGGCAAAAATGAAGATCTTAAATATTCTTTTCCAGCGCCATTTGATCAAGACTTTTATATTATTTTAAATTTAGCAATTGGTGGGAATTATGATGGAGGCATACTTCCAGAAAATGATTTTAGTTCAGCTGAAATGCTAGTTGATTATGTAAGAGTATATGATAAAGCTGATGGATATGAATACAAAGACCCTAAAGAACCAAACATAGAAAAAGGTGAATTGCCGGAAGGCTCAAAGGAAGCTATAGATGGTAATTATATATACGATACAAATTATGAGAATGGATTTAATAAAATAATAAATGGAGATGAAGCTTTTTCCAATACATGGAACTTATTAACTCTAAAGCAATTTGGTGGAGAAGCATCTATATCTACAGATAAATTAGATAATACTACCTTTGCTAAAGTAGATATTAGTAAACCAGGATCAGAAGTTCATTCGATTCAGTTAATTCAATATATAACTTTAGCAAAAGGAAGGACTTATAAACTATCGTATGATGCTAAAGCTTCTTCTAACAGAAATATTTCTGTTAAAGCATCGGGAGGAGAAGAAAGAGGGTGGACAACATATTCTAATGTTTATTCAGATTCATTAACAAATGATGTAAGTCATTTTGAACATGTATTTACAATGGCACAAAACTCAGATGTAAAAGCAAGACTAGAGTTTAATGTTGGAACTTCTAACCCATCTGTATGGATAGGAAATGTAAAAGTTGAAGAGTTTGAAGAAAGCATAGATTATAATGCACCTAAAAAGCCATTAAGTGACGGTAATCATATTTATAACGGGACTTTTGATAAGGGGTTAGTTGATAGAAAAACTTATTGGAACTTATCAGGTGATGCAAACTATTTTGTTCCTGAGAGTAGTAGAAACTTATGTATAGATGTAAAAAATAATACTAATAATTATGAAGATGTAGTTTTAAATCAAAAAGGAATAATGCTAGTTGGAGAAGCAAACCATACTTTAACTTTTAATGCAAGAGCAGATAAAGATAGAGATGTAAAATTAGTAATGAAAGATAGTAATGGTGATAATGTATTAGAAAAAACAATATCATTAGAAAAGGAATTGAAAGAGTATAATTTAGAATTTAAATTTAATACTAGCGGTATAGATAATAATGGAACAATAGAATTTTTATTAGGAGGAATTGAATCTCAAATAAGCATTGATAATATAGAACTTAAATGTGATGGATTACATGAACCACCTAAGGATATAGAAAAATTCTTAATAAAAAATGGTGATTTCAAAAATGGACTTGAAGAATGGAAAGCTTGGAATTGGGAAAAAAATGATGATTTTATAAATGATATTAAAGTAAAAGATGGAAAAGCTGTTATAGAAGTGCCTAAAGTAGGTGAAACAGGAGATGCTTCTCAAACCTGGGGAGTACAGTTTAAACAAACAGATTTATTATTAAATAAAGATATAGAATATGAACTTTCTTTTAATATAAGCTCAAGTATAGATAGAGAGTTAGAAGTTGTATTACAAAATTCAGGATACTATAGAGTTTTTGAAAAGAAAATATCAGTATCTCCTGAAGTGAAGGAACACAAATATACATTTAAAGCAACAGGAACCGAAGCTGTTGAATTAAACTTTTTATTAGGTAAATTTGGAGATTATAATACTCATGAAGTATCTATAGATAATGTAGTATTAAAAGTTGAAGGAGCCGTGGAAGAAAATCCTGAAGATAATGTAGTTAAATTCCCATTAAGTAATGGAAAGTTTGATAATGGGCTTGAAGGTTGGAAAGCATGGAATTGGATTAAGAATGATAATTTTATTTCTGATGTAAAAGTAGAAAATGGCGAAGCCATAATACCAATACCAGAACTTAAAAACAATGGAATAGAAACATGGGCAGTACAATTTAGACAAACCAATTTACCATTGACTAAAGATATAGAATATGAAATATCTTTTGATATAAGATCCAACATAGATAGGGAATTAGAAGTAGTAGTACAGAACTCAGGATATTATAGAGTATTTGAGGATAAAATATCGGTATCACCTGAAGTGAAAAAATACGAGAATACCTTTAAAGCTACAGGAAGTGAAATTGTAGAGTTAAATTTCCTATTAGGTAAATTTGCTGAATATTCTTCACATGAAGTATATATAGATAATGTAGTACTAAAGGTAAAAGGGGCTGAAGAAAATCCAGGAGAGAATCCAGGGGAAAATCCAGGAGAAAATCCAGGGGAAAATCCAGGAGAAAACCCAGGGGAAAACCCAGGAGAAAACCCAGGAGAGAATCCAGGAGAAAACCTAGGGGAAAACCCAGGAGAGAATCCAAAGAACTCAGGACAAAATTTGGAAAAATCAGGAACTCTACCTGACACAGGAAATGAAACAGTTAATACATCAATAGGAATATCAAGTATAATTTTAGCTTTGGGATTAATTTTAATAAAGAAAAAAAGATAAAAATTATCAAAATGGAGTAGAAATGACTTCTATAGATTAAAGAAAATATTTTGTGAATGTATAAAGCAAGTGAAGATCCTAAAGTTAGTTTTTTATATCTATATAAATAATAAGATGAGAAAAGTTCAGTAACGAATACTGAACTTTTCTTTATAATACTATTCTATTACTTTGTTTTCTAAGTTGTTACGTCTACAATCTAGAGGATTTAGGTTTATGTGATGTACGACTTCAGATTCATTAGGATTCATTATAAACTTATCTAAATGAATTCTTCCTTGAGGAGTATTTGCAACAACCATTACAACTCCATTTTTCTTATATTCAACCCAACTTAAATCTTCGGTAATAACATTATTTAAATCTTCATAAGAAATTAATGCTCTAGAATGTGGGATGCCATATTTATTAGTTAAGATGATAGCTATTGTATTATCATCAAATTTTTCATATTGATTTTGCTGAGATCTTGATACTATTTCTAAATTCACTTTTCTGTTATCTAGCATATTTCCATTAATATGTTTAACAGGAGCTTTAGGATTAGTATTTAAAACAGCTGTTTGAAGACTTTGCTTAACAGGTTTTGTACCTTTTGATTTACGGATATTTTGAATTGTATAGGCATTAAAGTCTTTATGCCATTCAGCAAACCAAGTTCCCATAGATTTAATTCTTTCAACATCATCAGTATCTATTTGGAAAACTAATTCACTTCCATCTTTTTTTAAAACAGTGGCATAAGCAATATGCCCTTTAACATCAAATTTATTTTCAAAAGCTTTATAATTCATTAAATATGTACCTTCCTTCATAATAATAATTTTTAAATAACAAAAAACCCTACAGTAAGAGTAAGGTTTTGGTTGCGGGAGCAGGACTTGAACCTACGACCTTTGGGTTATGAGCCCAACGAGCTGCCAACTGCTCCATCCCGCGATATTAAATACATACAAGTTTTTCTAACTTGTATCCTTAGTATATGCTTAATAAGGAGCAATGTCAAAGTTATATAACATCATATTATGGCATAGGATCACAAGAGGTATCTTAGAATGTCATATGATATCAAATACTACCAAATAAGAAGAAGTATTTAAAAACCTAATATTTTTAATAATACTTGATAAGTGTATAATAATATCATATAGATAAGATAGAACTGTTAATATTTTATATAATTTAAAAATTTATAGCTTAAAATTAAGGAGTAGAGAATATATGGAAGATAATAATGTTTTATTTAAAGTAAAAGAACAACTTGCAAAGGATTATAATTGCAAGAATGAAGAGTTTAATAATAATAATGAAAATCTAATTACAGAACTTAAGATAATGGAAGGTAGAAGAAAATATAGTAATGATAAGGAAATATTAAAGATACTTATAATTAATGGAAAGGCAGTTATATCTGCAGATAATTGTATTAAGGATTGGTGTATTGAAAACTTATCTAAAATTCCTGGAGAATGGATGTTTTTATATTCAGTTCTAAGAAGAATAGATAAAAAGTTAAATGAATTTGGTTATGAAATAGAAAATACACATCACTATTATTTACCAAACAATACTAACAATATAGATATTAATGACTTTAAATTAAAATGGTATGAAAAAGATGATATATTTCAATTTAAAGGTGATGATAGATTTGATGAAGCCTTTGCTTTTAATAATAATTATCCGGATACATTAGCAGTTGCAGCTATAGATGATAATGGAAATATTTTAGGTATGGCAGGTGCTAGTGAGGATTCAGATATTATGTGGCAAATTGGGGTAAATGTTTTACCAGTAGCTAAGGGTAAAAAGATTGGAAGTATAATAGTACAAGCTTTAAAAAATGAAATATTAAGAAGAGGAAAGATACCTTTTTATGGTACTATCGAATCTCATATAATTTCACAGAAAGTTGCATTAAAGGCAGGTTTTTATCCAACTTTTGCAGAAATAAAAGTAAGAAAATTAAAAAATGAAAAATAATAACTCTATAAAATAATGTACTAAAAAATCATCTTTTAGGAAGAATATAATTAAGCATTACTTTTGAAAGGATGATTTATATGAATAAAGAAGAATTAACATATTATAAAAACAAACTTAACCAAGAAAAAAAGAGAATAACAGATCTTATTAATCAATTGGATAGTAATGGGATGACTAAGTTTAATGCAGAAGTTGCAAGTGAATTATCATTTTATGATAATCATCCATCTGATATAGCAAGTGAAACCTTTGAAGTTGAGAAAGGCAGAGCGCTTGAAGCAAATGAGATGTCATTATTAGATAAGATAGATGATGCGTTAAAAGCTATAGATGAGGGAAGTTATGGTAAATGTAAAACCTGTGGGAAAGATATAGATAAAGGTAGATTAGAGTTTTTACCATATGCATTAAATTGCATTGATTGTGAAGATGTTATTAGTACAATAAAAACTTATAATTCTAATCAAAGAGTAGTAGAAGAAAGTGTAATTGGACACCCATTTGGTCATAAATCAAAATATGGTGATAAAGATGAAATAGGATTTGATGAAGAAGATAGTTATCAATCAGTTGGAAGGTTTAATGAAATAAGAAATTCTTCAGAATATGAATATGATTATGATGATGATACTTATGTTGAAGAAGTTGAAAAAATAAGTAATGAGCAATATAAAAATCAACTACCTAATTAAATTTTATTAGAAATATAGAAATTTTATATATTAAAAAAATAGCAGCTAATTTTGACAATATAAAAAATAGCAGCTATTTTTTTTAATTTTAAATAAAACAATAGAATATATTTTAAATATCATCTACTTTTAAGTCTTTATAATAATACTTCCTATCTCTATCAGTAATAGGTCTTAATACTTTACAGGGATTTCCTACAGCTACTACATTTTTAGGGATATCTTTTGTAACAACACTACCAGCACCTATTACAGAATTTTCTCCAATAGTTACTCCTGGTAAAATAACAACATTACTTCCTATCCAAACATTGTCTTCTATTTTAACTGGAAAAGAAAATTGTTCACCATTTTTTCTTAAGTCAGGATGAACAGGATGTCCAGTTGTGGAGATTGTAACATTTGGTGCAAACATAACATTATTACCTATAAATATATTAATATCGTCAACTAATACAAGGTTAAAATTAGCATAAAAGTTATCTCCAATATATGTACGATTACCATAAGCAACTCGTAAAGGTGGTTCAATCCATATATTTTTACCAACATGTCCAAATAACCTTTTCAAGATTTCATTTCTTTTATCTTCTTCACTTGGGCGGGTAAGATTATAATCATAAACTAGCTCTTTTCCATAAAGGCGTTCTTGTGGGAGCCCTTCTTCTAAATCTGTATAAATTTGTCCATTTTGCATTCGTTCTCTTATTCCCATTTTTAAACCTCTCTAAATTATAATAATTTTAACTATATATTGATATTAAAATTTTAACATATAATAATTTTTCATAGAATGTAATATTATATTTAATAATATAATAACTAGAAATTTTTATGAAAAAATTCTGGAACCTGTTTACAAATTAATATAATAAGCATATGATATAAGTAGTAAGTAGTAAGTAGTAAGTAGTAAGTGAGTTACATATAATTTACTTATTATAAGAAAATTAATTATAAAAAAGAGGGGAAATTTATGAGAAATTTGAAATTATCTCAAAGTTATTCAATGATTGCGTTAAATGCACAAGATAGTATTCATATGACAACAATTAAAAAAGTATCACTTCATTGCATTGCAGCAGCAGTTGTTCTAGAATCTTATTTAAACGGTGATTTTACAGAAATTAATGAGAAACTATTATTAAAAAAATCATATATAGAAAATCCTAATATTACTTTATATCAGGAAGCGGTTTTCAAACCTCTTTTTAATAAGAAAGAGGTTATATGTGAGGATTTAAAATGGTGGTTATCAAAAGCGTCGAACTTAGGTAATAAATATCTAAAGAAACTTGAAGTTACTATGGCAGATTTCTTAAAGGGATATAACCATATGGAAGAGATACCAAGTTTATTAGGTTGTGATATATATTACAAAACAGCAGGACTTTTATTAAGAGAGTATAGAAGTGATATAGGTGAATATTCTAAAATAATTGAATTTCTTAGGGCAGAGGTTCTAGAAGATGGAACTTTAAGTGATGAAAATATGCTTATGTTGTGGCTTCTTAGAGAAAGTGGATATATGCAAGATGTTTTTTCTAAAGGAGACTTAGAAATAGTAGATAAAAGAATGCATAAATTGATTATAAATAATAAGATGATAAAAAAGCTTTATGATGTTCATATTTACCATGGAGTTGAAATGGCTGTAAAGGGATTTTTGAATTTGAAAAAAAATGCAATGAAAACCCCTACAGGAATAGGAATAAATTTTGTATTTCCTATTATAGAGAGATCCCAATCTATTTTCATTGATACAGAAGAATGGCTTCCTAAAGCAAGCCAAAGATTAGAAGATGTAAAAAAAAGACTTCAGGAAAATGGACACAATTATATAATTATACGTGAAGGAGCTGTGCCTTTAATTAAAATAGATAATATTATTTATGAGGCTATACCTGAAGCTATTCAAGGTAGAATACCTATTCATGGGGTACGACTTAGAAGATATCCTATTTAAAGGAGTTGTATAATTAATGTCTAGACAACGATCTATGGAAAAAATACTAGAATCTGAATATGTATCAATTGGAGAACTTGTAAAGATTACTAATTCAAGATATAGTACACTTAAATACTATACTGAAGAAGGTATGATACCTTTTGAGCAAGAAGAAGAGAATTTAACAAGAAGATTTAAACGTGAAGATGCAGTTAAAATAATTGAAGAAATTAAGGAATTAAAGAATAAGGGATATAGTATTCCTGAAATTAAAGAGTTAATAATTAAATAAATACAAAAATATTACAGGTTAATAAGTTAGAGGAGTAAATATATTGAAGAATAATATAGAGAAAACTTGTCCAATTTGCGGGGCGATTATGAAAGAGTATAATTTTGCATATGATAACAACCAATATGGAAAGAAATATTATAAGTGTGAAGAATGTGGTCATAAAGAAAACACAATGAATTAATTTCAATTCTTTTACATTAAAAATAATATATAAATTTAAATATAAAAAATAGGTATGTGTATTTGGCACATACCTATTTTTGTGCATTAATCATTAAATGCTATTAAAATTAGAATTATTTGAGGGATATTTATTAAAAATCATATTAAATATATATGATGATAAGTAACAGTATAGTGAGATTCCAACAAAAATTGTGAAGAATATAGAAAAAGGATAAATAAGATTCATAACAATAAATAAAATACCAAGTAAAGATATGATAAGGCTATATGGTAAGTGTTTCATTGATAGTAAAAATGATAGTTTTAATGATTTAATAATAGAAATATCAGCTTTACTTATTGTTGGAAAAACATAAGGAATAACTAGAAGAAAAATAATAATAAAAAATGCAATTACTATCATAGCGAAATATCCTAAAGCAGATTGGAATCTTGGCCAAAATATTGAATTGATAGCAAGAACTAATGATGAAATTAAAATTATTAACCAAAGTATAGTTGATTTTTTAAAATTATCTTTAAAAGCTTTAAAATAATCTTTTATAATACTTCCTTCAGATTCATTTGCTAAGTTAAGCGAAACAGAATAAAGGGCTTTTGTTGAAGCTCCTATAGTAAATAATGGAAGACTAGAAAAGATCCATAAAAAATTTAGTATTATTAGTTCTGAAACTCTTCCCATAAATCTAAACAGCATATTATCTACGCTAAAAAATTTTCCCATAGCTATCCTCCTAAAATAATAATATTAAAATTTTATAATAACTTTGTATTCTATAAAATCATAATACAATATGATTTTATAGAATACAAAGGGCTAAAGGAAGTTTTATAAATATGTATATTAAATAATAAAAAAGTACATTAAAGTATAAAATTATTATATTTATAATAAGGGTAATACTTAGGAGGGGTTGTGTATGAGTTATAGAAGATGTTTTAAAATGAAGCTTAATGAAGGTTGTGCAGAAGAGTATAAAATTAGACATAACAATCTTTGGGATGAAATGAAGGATATGATACATAAATATGGAGGAGAAAACTATTCTATATT
The DNA here is from genome assembly GCF_039521405.1 of Clostridium sartagoforme. Lineage (NCBI taxonomy): Bacteria > Bacillati > Bacillota > Clostridia > Eubacteriales > Clostridiaceae > Clostridium > Clostridium sartagoforme. Next base: position 222,845 of record NZ_BAAACH010000016.1, on the reverse strand, counting down.
TTTAGATGAAGAAACTAATTTTCTATATGGATATATAGAACTTAAAGATTTAGAGCTTTGGAGTAAAAGTGCTAGTACAGATATTTGTAAAAAATGGTGGACTTATATGGCAGATATAATGGAAACAAATGAAGATAATAGTCCTATATCAATAGATTTAAAAGAAATGTTTTATTTAAAATAGTTAAATGCTATTTATTTTTAATTTTGAAGAGTGAACAGTGATAAAAGATGTAAAGTTGAAAAGGTTTAACAAAAAGTGAATGAAATAAAAATATTATACATTTTTATTATTTGAGTACTTTTATAAAATTAGAGTATAAGAAAAAATATAATTTTTTATATTTAAAAAAGGAGAAATATATGGTGTATGAATATTTTCATAAAAAAATTCCAACAAATAAAATTACAAAACCATTAATAGAAGAAATAAAAATTTATGTAGATGAAATATTAAAAGAAGAAATACCACAAATATCATATAAGTCATATATGTCTTTTTATAAGAATGGTATTAGAAGAGAATTTGAAGATATCTACTTTAGCAGACGTAAGCAGCTATCGGCTTTAGGATTATATTTGCAATTTAAAGATTCAGAAGAAGAAGAGGATTTAGAAAAGGTCGTTAATTATTTTAATGAATTATTGTGGTCTATATCTAATGAATTTAGTTGGTGCTTAGCAGCACATTTAAAATATGATGAAGTTGGATTTGCGGAAGAGCCAGATAAGATAATAGATTTATTTTCTGCAGAGACTGCACAAGCATTAAGTGAACTGTTAATAATCCATGAAGATAAAATAGATAAATCTCTTAAAGCTCATATAAAAAAGAGAATAAATGAAAGAGTTATAGAACCATTTTTAAATAATACTTGGACTTGGGAAAAGCAAACTCATAACTGGAATGCAGTATGTTCTGGATGCATAGGAATAGTTGGATTATTAATAGCCGATGAGAGTAAGCAAAAGGAAATTATATATAAAGTAGAAAAAGCTTTAAAATACTATCTTTTAGGATTTGGAGATGATGGTGCATCACTAGAAGGTGTAGGATATTGGACTTATGGATTTGGATATTACAATTATTATAAAGCATTAAAAGGAGAAATCTTTGATGAAAATTATAATAAGGTAAAAACAATAGCTAACTTTCCTAATATAATTCAAATTAGTGAAAATAAATTCGTTCCATTTTCTGATGTTCCTGTTAATATGTCAGTTGCAACAGGATTATTATCATATTTATATAAAAACTATAATATTAAAGTTCCGTTTGTTACTAAAATAAGTTCACTTGACTTTGATCAATGCTTTAGATGGGCACATTTAAGTAGAAATTTATGGTGGACAACAGAAGAAGTATTTAATAAAAAACCTTCTGATTCAGTAGAATTTTTAGAAGATGCTCAATGGATGGTACTTAGGAAAGATAAAATAACCTTTGCTATAAAAGGCGGTAATAATGATGAACCACATAATCATAATGATTTAGGAAGTTTTATAGTGGCTGTTAATGGCAATATGGTTTTAACAGATTTAGGGGCTGGATTATATACTGCAGGATATTTTGGAGAAGAAAGATATTCATATGATCAAACAAGGTCCTATTGGCATTCAGTTCCTCTTATAAACAACTTAGAGCAGATTGTTGGAACTGAGAAATGTGAAATATTAAATAAAAAAATAAGCAGTAGTAATGTTGAACTTGAGTTAGATCTGACTTATGCATATCCTAAAGAATTAATAAATTCGTGCATTAGAGAAGTTATGTATAAGAAGGATATTTTAAGTATTAAAGATAAGTTTAAATCCAGTAACAACATATTAATAAATGAAGGCTTTATTAGCTCAATACCTTCTAAATTAATTAATGAAGGCAAAATAATGTGGGAAATAAATAATGATAAATTAATATTAGAATATAATCCTGATACATTTAAGTATTCTTTAGAAGAGAAAAAAGTAATAAATCATTATAATCAAATAAATGTTATTTATAGAAGTAATCTAATTTCTAAAGAAGATGTACAATCTATGGAAGAAAAATTTAATATTTATATAAGTTATGATAAGGATTCAACAGTTAATTAAAAAGTATAAGTGATTAATAGTATTTAAATACATTTATTATTTTAGTAATTCATAAAAAATAACATAGTTAAAGAGAGGTAAATAACATGAATAATAATTGGAAAAAAGAAGCATTAAATTTTATTATAGAAAAAACAGAAGTTAATAATAGAAAAATAGGAGTTAATTTTCCACATGCATCACATGATGGGAAATATAAATTAGAAAATGAACAGTGGTGGACTGCTGGCTTTTGGCCAGGATTATTGTGGAAGGTGTATTCACAAACAAATGATGATTCATTAAAAATAACAGCAGAACAATGTGAAGAAAAGATGGATCGTTTACTTACTAATACAGAATGTATAGATCATGATATGGGATTCATGTGGACACTAACTAGTTTAGCTAATTACAAATTAACTGGAAATAAGGAGTCGAGGAGACGTGCATTACTTGCAGCAAATTTGTTATCAGCAAGATTTAACACAGAAGGAAATTATATTAGAGCCTGGAATGCATGGATTGGAAGAAAAGATAATAGTGGCGTTGCAATAATAGATTGTTTGATGAATCTACCGCTATTATATTGGGCATCAGAAGAAACTGGTGATCCGAGGTTTAAACATATTGCAAAAAGACACGTTAACATGGTTTTAGAACATTTTATAAGAGAAGATGGATCAGTTCAACATATGGTAGTGTTTGATTCTGAAACAGGAGAAGTTGTAGAAAAACTTGGAGGACAAGGCTTTGCACCAAATAGTGCTTGGGCAAGAGGATGTGCTTGGGCTGTATATGGATTAACACTTTCTTATAAATATACAAAGGATATAAAAATATTAAATGCAGCAAAGAAAACAGCACATTATTTTATATCAAACTTACAAGATAATAAATGTCCAGTTTGGGATTTTAGAGTTCCAGAAGATGGAGAAAAGAAATATAGATATCCAGATTCTTCAGCAGGAGCAATAGCAGCGTGTGGATTATTATTACTATCTAAGTATGCTGGAGAATTTGAGGATTATATATATAAGAATGCAGGTGAAGAAATACTAAAAGCTTTATATATAGAATGTTCAAGTAAGGATAATGAAAAGGAAGAAGGATTAATTATGAATGGAACAGGACACTTCCCAGAACAAACTAATTTAGATGTTCCATTAATATATGGAGATTACTATTTTGTTGAAGGTATATCTATATTGAATGGCGATGAACTACTATTTTGGTAAACTAATAAAAAATAAATATAAATTTTATATTAATTGGGAGGAAAACTTATGCAAAGAAACAGTATTTTAACTAGGCTTAATGATTTGGGTGTTGTAGCAGTAGTACGAGGAAGTAGTAAGGAAGTAGGAGTAAATATATCACAGGCTTGCATAAGAGGTGAAGTAAAAGCAATTGAAGTCACTTATACAAATAAATTTGCCAATGAAATAATATCAGATTTAAGTAATAAGTATTCAGAAGATACATCTGTATTAATTGGTGCAGGAACTGTTTTAGATTCAGAAACAGCAAGACAAGCTATTATAGCAGGAGCAAAATTTATTGTATCTCCATCTTTTAGTGAAGAGACAGCAAAACTTTGTAATAGATATCAAATACCATATATACCAGGGGTCATGACTATAGCTGAGATAGTTAAAGCTTATGAAAGTGGGGTAGATGTAGTAAAGGTATTTCCAGGTAGTGTTCTTGGAACAAAGTTTATATGCGCATTAAAAGGACCATTACCTTATGCTAATGTTATGGTAACAGGTGGAGTTGGATTAAATAACATATCTGAGTGGCTTAAGGCAGGTGCTAACATGATAGGAATTGGTGGAGAATTAAATACTCTTGGTGAAGCTGGTAACTATGATGAAATAACTAAAATTTGCAGCCAATATACTGACAAATTAAAGGATTTAAGAGGAAATTAATATGAAGGTAGCAGGATTTGGAGAAATTATGCTTCGCTTATCTACTAATAGAGGAAATAGAATTAGCCAAGCCAATAATTTTAATGCCAATTATGGTGGCGGCGAAGCAAATGTTTTAATATCTTTATCTAATTTTGGAATCGACACTAGTTTTATAACAAGACTTTCTAGTAATTATATTGGAGACTCAATTATTTCATACTTGAATAGTAAATCAATAGATACAAAAAATATAACTAGAGTTAATAAAAGGACGGGAATATATTTTTTGGAAATAGGAAGTGGTAATAGGGGGTCTAAAGTTATTTATGATAGAGAAAATTCAGCTTTTAGCACTCTTAAGTATGGAGATATTAATATTGATGAAGCTTTAGAAGGCATAGATATATTTCATTTTTCAGGCATAACTTTAGCATTATCACCTGACATAAGAAAAATTGTAAAGGATATTTTAGTAAAATGTAAAGAAAAAAACATATTAGTTAGTTACGATTCAAATTATAGAGCAAAATTATGGTCATTAGAAGAAGCCAGAAAAGCTACTTTAGATATTCTACCATATGTAAATATTTTGTCATTTGGAGTTTTAGATGCAGAAAATATTTTAAATATGAAATGTGATATAGAAGATAAACATGATAAGCTTAAATATTATTATACTGAACTTGAAGAAATTTATCCAAATATAGTTCACATGTTTTCATCTTTTAGAGATATAGAATCTTCTTCAATTAACTATCTTCAATGTAATTATTTTAATAAGGGTATATTATATAGATCTGACATTCTAAAAATAGATGATATTATAGATAGAGTTGGAGGCGGAGATGCTCTAACTGCAGGAGCTTTATATGGAATTATAAAAAGTAAAGATGGAAATTATATAAGTAATTTTGCAAACTCAGCATCTGTTTTAAAGCATAGTATTTTTGGAGATGCAAATTGTGTGGATGTTGATGAAATAGAAAGCATTATGAGAAATGAAGGAACAAAAATTCAAAGATGATAATTAATTAAAGGAGATATTAATTATGAGTAAGAGCACTTTTTTTAGTCAAAATAAAAAATTTTTTATGGATGATATAGAAGGTATATGTGAATATGTAAGTAAAAATTACATGAATGAATTTAAGGATATTCTTGCTGTAGCTGATGATGTTGTCAATAAAAAGTTTTTATTTAATTTAAGATGGGATATGGAAAGAACAGTTGTACCAGAAGTATTTAATGATGAAATTAACTGGCTTCATATGCCGGAGGATGATCCTGAATGGATATATCAATTTAATAGACATAGATTTTGGATTTGTCTTGGTCAAGCATATGTGATGACAAAAGATGAAAAATATGCAAAAGCATTTGTTGAGCAAATGACTCATTGGATTAAAAATGTAAAACTTGAAGATGAAAGAAATGCTCTTGCATGGAGAACTATAGAAGCAGGATTAAGATTAGAGTATTGGTTAAAAGCAATTATGTACTTTAAAGATAGTTCTCATTTAACTGAAGAAGTTTTTGAAATCTTTGAAGCATCAGTAAAAGAACATGCAGAATTTTTAATGGGAATATATGATACCTTTAGATTAGTTAGTAACTGGGGAGTACTTCAAAATCATGGATTATTTATAGCTGGAGTTATGCTTCCAGAATCAGAAAGAACTGCTGAATATAGAAAAGAAGCCTTAAAAAGACTGGCAGAGGAAATAGAAGTCCAAGTTTATGCTGATGGTGTTCATTGGGAACAATCACCAATGTATCATAATGAAGTAGCACACTGCTATTTAGATGTAAAAATATTATGTGATAGAAATAATATTGAATTACCAGAAGTGATAGAAAGAAAATTATATAGTATGGCATATGGAACATTTTATCATAAAAAGCCAGATCATCATGAAATTATGATGGGAGACAGCGATGATATAGATGTTAGAGATATAATTACTAAGGCAGCATATTCATATAAAGATGGAGTTTTGAAATTTGGTGGGTATGATGAGTTTGATTTTGATTGTATATGGGATTTAGGAATTGAAGCTGCAAAAGAATATATAAAAATTGATAAGTGTCTACCAAAAGAAACTGCTATTGAACTTAAGGAAAGTGGAAATTACTATCTTCATTCGGATTGGAGTAAGGATGAAAACTTCTTCCATTTTTATTGTGGTACTTTAGGTGCTGGTCATGGACACTCAGATAAACTTCATATAGATTTATTTGCAAATGGTGAAGATATATTAGTTGATTCAGGTAGATATACTTACGTAGATAAGCCAGATAGATATGAATTTAAAGATCCAAGCGCTCATAATACAACAACGGTTGATGAAGAAGATTTCATAGTTTGTGTTGATCCTTGGGGTTGTAGCAAATTAGCAAGATCCATAAATCAAAAAATGGTAAAAAGTGATGAGTATGATTATGTTGAAGGTGGTCATTTAGGCTACTATGATATTAAAGGCGGAGGAGTATTTGTAAATCGTAGAATTATATATATAAAACCTGATATATATATAATTGTGGACGAATTCTATGCAGGTTCAAAGCATAAATATAATCAATATTTCCATTTTAATAATACAGGCAAGCTTTCTAAGGAATCAAATAATGAAGTTAATCATATTAGTGAAAAAAATTATACAGATTTATGCTTTTTAGCAAATAATATTGATTTGAATATAAAAGAAACAAGGTATTCAAAACATTATAATGAATATGAGATGAAAGAAACTTTAGTAACAGAAGTTTCAGCAGATGGGTTTGCATCCATTATAACTGTTATATCAACTAACTCAAAAGAAAATTATGAAAAAGCGAAAGTACAGAAATTAAAGGTTAAATCTAATTTTAAAGGAATAATTTTTGAGGATAAGCTTATAGAGGCTATAAATATTGAAAAGGGTCAAAAGAAATATACAGTGGTAGTTGCTCATCAGGATTATGCTTCGCCTACAGATAGCTTTAATGCAGACGGATGTATAGGCTTTGGGCAAGTAGTAGTATTTAATAGAAGTAAGAATGAGGAAAGAATAGGAAAAGTTCTAGTATATTAGAAGTTTATTCAATAAAAGTAACATTGCATTAGATAAGTTTAGTGCAATGTTATTTTCTATTTGAGTAAATGTTTTCAAGATGTGAAAAAAATGATAAAATATAAATAATAATATGTAAAGCAGGGGTTTTTAATAATATATAAGAGGTAGATGAAGAATTATGAAAAATACTAATATACCATATAAGACAATAATGTTTAGGGTAACTTCAATAATGATAGGGTTAACAGCAGTAATAACTATATTAATTTTATACGGATGTTTATATACCTTTAAGCACATATTAAATGAAAAGATAACTAGTACAACAACTTCAAATTTAAAAATAGTAAGTAAGAATATAGAAAATAGAATTGATGAAGTAGTTCAATTAGCTAAATGGTGCAGTATTAATAATCAAGTTTCATCTTATGTAAGTAGTACATCAAGTAATATTAATAGTAGTATAAGTTTAAATACATATTATAGAGTAAAAGAAGAACTAAATAATTCAAGATCAAGCAGATATGTTGATAGATTAATAATTAGTAATCCAGAAGGAGTATTATTGCAAATAATTACTGATACATCAGCAGGAAGCCTAACGGATGGTAAAGTCAGTAAGGAAGTTCCATATTTTGATGAATTATTTAATGAAGTAGGATTTAAATGGATAGGCTTAAAAGAAGATGCATTTAAAAAGGATGTAAGTGCAGATAAAATTATACCTATTATTAGGCCTATTTATAGCTATTATGATAATAGTTCGGTTGGGTGGGTATATATTTCAATTAATACAGAAATTATTACAGATTTTTTAGATAGTTATAACCTAAATAAGGGAGATGAAATTTTTATATCTATAGGAGGAAAAGTTTATAAATACATAGAAAATAAATTGATTTTAGTGGATTTAGATAAATATGAAAAAGCTGATGTTGTTGAAAATAATAATATTATTACTTATAAATCAAAGGACAGCTCAAATAAAGATGTAAACTACATTTGGTATAAGTCAGATTTAGATGGCTGGGCAGTGGGACAAGCATTGAAAAAGAGCAATTTTTCTATACAAAAATCCTTATTTATTCCACTTTCGATATTAATAATAGTTTTATTATTTTCTCTTGCAGGTATATTAACTTATATATTAAATGAAATGATTAGTAAGCCTGTTAGAAAAATTAATAATAAGGTAGCAAGAATATCAATGGGGGATTTTTCAATTGATGATTCTATTGAGAGGCAGGACGAAATAGGAACTATAGGAAGAGGCATTAATATTTTATCTGAAAAAATAACAGATTTAATATCTTCTAAAGTAGAATATGAAAAACAAAAAAAAGATTTAGAGTTCAAGATGCTTCAGAGTCAAATAAATCCACACTTCCTATATAATACTCTTAATTCTATTAAGTGGATGGCAACCATTCAAAATGTTACAGGAATACCAGAAATGACATCAGCTTTAGCTAAATTATTAAAAAATATTTCAAAGGGTACAGATCAAATAATATCTATAGAAGAAGAAATAAACTTATTAAATGAATATATAACAATTCAAAAATATAGATATGGAGGAGCACTTAAAGTTATATATAACGTTGAAGATGAAAAAATTTATCTAAGTAAAATAATAAAATTTACTTTGCAACCAATGGTAGAAAATGCAATATTCCATGGAATTGAGCCTAAGGGAAATGAAGGAGTAATTAAAATATCATTTGGTTTATTTGAAGAAGACAAAGTGAAAATTGAAATAAAAGATAATGGAATAGGAATATCAGATGATAAAATAAAAAAGATACTTAGTGGTGATAATAGCTTGGATAAAAAATCTTTTAATAATATAGGAATAAAAAATGTTAATGATAGAATAAAACTAACATTTGGAAATGAATACGGAATTAAGATAGCAAGTGTTCTAAATGAATATACAAGTATAATAATAGTAATTCCATACGATAAAGTTAAAAAGTAAAGGCATAACTTTAGGAGGAGTGAGGTATATGTATAAATTGTTAATAGTAGATGATGAACCATTAGTTCAAGTGGGTGTAAAATCTATGATTAATTGGGATAAATTTGACATAGATGTAATTGGAATGGCATCTAATGGAGAGCAAGCAATAAAAATAATAGATAATAGCTTTCCAGATATTATAATTACAGATGTAAAAATGCCAATAATGGGGGGAATAGAACTTATACAATATTGTAGAGAAAATTATTCAAAGCAACCTGTTTTTATAATTTTGACAAGTTATGAGGATTTTAAAATTGCAAAAACAGCTATAAAGTATAATGTTAATGATTATTTAGTAAAGCTTGAATTAACACCACAAGTCTTAGAAGGATCTGTAGAAAATTCTATTAAGGAATTAAAAAAGAGGGAAAAAGAAAATGTTAATTTAGAAAGTAGTAGTGATCAACAAGATATAAGTAGTTTAAAAGAAAGATTTTTTATAAAATTATTGTACAACTTATTTGAAGAAAATAAGTTAATGTATGAAGAAACTATACAGTTAAATCTTGATTTAGAAAAAAAGAAGTTTATAACTTGTTTTTGTGATATAAGTTCTAATTCAAGGGAAGAATTGGATAGCGATAAACTATTAAATATTTATATGTGTACCTTTAATATGATAAAACAAATTTCTATTAAATACTTAAAATCATTTAATGTATTTCTTGATGCCAATCATTTTGCAGTTATATGTTATTTTGAAGAGGAAGAAGACTTTAACATAAAAAATACAGTTAAAAGAGCTATGTATAATATTTCAGAGGCTGTTAAAAATTATTTTAATGTAAGTATAAAAATTGGAATAGGGAATGTTTATGACAAGCTGGAGTTGATTTCAAATTCATTTCAAGAAGCTAGATATGCCTATAACTTACAAAGTTCAAATGAAGATATAAGAGTTTATTCAAAGTTAGAAGATGATAACGAAGATAGATTTAACATAAATTTATTTAGGGATGATTTAAGAAGGGCTTTTGAAGAATATGATTCAGAAAGATTAGATAAAATATTTTGCAATATAATAGATTGGTTAAATTCGTCTCCTAATGAATATTTAAAAGCAATAGATTGTGCATGTAATATATTATATATATCATTAAATTTATTACCCGATGGGACAGACTGCATAAATGATATGTTTTCAAGTGAAATAGAAGGATATAGAAGTATATATAAAAAGAAGAATGTTATAGAAATAGTTCAATGGATATCTTTATTAAGAGATAGATTATGTGAATATATTGATTTTAGGAAAAGAAATTATAAACATCATATAGTTACTCAAGTTAAAAAATATATTAATGATAATTTAGAAGAAAAGATTTATTTAAATGAAACCGCTAGTATACATAATATAAGTCCTAGTTACTTAAGTTTAATATTTAAAAAGGATTGTAATATGGGCTTTTCTGAATATGTAAATCAAATGAAAATAAATAAAGCAAAAGAACTATTAATTAAAGAAAATCATAAAGTTTATGAAGTTTCTGATAAATTAGGATTTGAAAGTGCATTTTATTTTAGTAAAGTATTTAAAAAAATAACAGGATATTCACCAAAAGAATATATAAAAATTATGTCATAGAGAATTAAAATATCGTCTATATAAAGATATATGGACGATATTTTTATATAAAAGATATATATTTAGAAGTAAAAAGTGAATGAAATAAAAAAATAATACATGAAAAGCTTGATAAAATATTTAGAAAAATCAGCAATGAAAAGGTTAACAAAAAAGTGAATGAAATAAAAAGATTATCCATTTATAAGCAAACACTAAATTAATATAATAAAATTGTAAATCGAATCAATGAAAAGTGAGGGGAATGAATTATGAAAACTAAAAAAATTATTTCTGTCCTTCTAACATTAGCAGTAGCTAGTAGTGTTTTTATAGGTTGTGGAAGCAAAGAAGACACTAAAACAGAAGGAAATACATCTGGTGAAAAAGTTACATTAAAAATGTCAGTTTGGGATAAAGATAAGACAGCTTATTTGCAACCTGTAATAGATGCATATAAGGCCCAAAATGAAAATGTTGATATTGAATTAGTTGATATTTCTTCAGCAGAATATCAAGACAAGTTATCAGTTATGTTATCAGGTGGTTCTGATGATATAGATATCATAACAGTTAAAGATACACCAGGTTATTCTTCAATGGTAAACAAAGGACAATTAGAGCCACTTACTAGTTATATTGAAAAGGATAAAGTTAATTTAAATCTTTATTCAGGAACAACTGAACAAATGACAATAGATAACGAATTATATTCACTTCCATTTAGAAGTGACTTCTGGGTTCTTTACTATAACAAAGATCTTTTTGATAAGGCAGGCGTAGAATATCCAACTAATGATATGACATGGAAACAATATGAAGAACTTGCAAGAAAAATGACTTCAGGCTCTGGAGCGGAAGCAGTTTATGGCAGCCACTATCATACTTGGAGATCTACAGTACAATTACCAGCAGTATTAGATGGTAAGAATTCAATTATACAAGAAGATTATTCATTCTTGAAGCCTTTCTATGAGATGGTATTAGGAATGCAAAAAGATAAGGTTGTTATGGATTATGGTTCATTAAAAACTGGAAGCATACACTATTCAGGAGTATTTGAAAATGAACAAATTGCAATGTTACCAATGGGATCATGGTATATTGGAACTGTAATAGCTAGTCACGATAAAGGTACAGCTGATATGAATTGGGGAATAGTTAAATATCCTCATGCAGATGGAGTAGAACCTGGTACAACAGTTGGTACAATAACATCATTAGGTATTAATTCTAAGTCTTCAAAGAAAGATGCAGCTTGGGACTTTATAAAATTCTTTAGTGGTGAAGAAGGTGCTAAGGTTGTAGCTAATAGTGGAACTTTACCAGCAATTAAAACTGATAGTATAGTAGATACTATTGCAGGAACAAAGGGTTTCCCTACAGATGCAAATAGTAAAGAAGCATTAAATACAGTGAAAACATATTTAGAAATGCCAGTAGATAGTAAATCAGCTTTAATAGAAATAATATTAAATGAAGAACATGACCTTATAATGACAGGTAGTGTAGATATAGATGCAGGATTAAAAGAAATGGCAAATCGTGTTAAGGAAGAATTAAATAAGTAGAAATTATTAATAAAGAAATAAGGGGGCTTTAAAAAGCTCCCTCCTAAATAAAAAATAAAATATCTTAAGGGGGATATGCCCAAGAAAGGCAGGTTTGTTATGGAGTTAAAAGTGAATCAAGAAACAAAGCAAAAAATATCACATAAAATAAATAAAAAGCAGATGAAAAAGAATCTAACTGCTTATTCGTTTATCCTTCCTAATTTTTTAGGTTTTGCAATCTTTACATTGATTCCAGTTATATTTGCATTTATACTATCTTTTTTAAATTGGGATGGAGCTAATCCTATAAGTTTTGCAGGTTTAGATAATTTTAAAAGACTTATAACAGATACAACATTTAAAATAGCACTGAAGAATACAGTAGTGTACTCAATTGCTACAGTTCCATTAACTTTAGTAGCATCATTAGGGATTGCAATATTACTAAATAAAAAGATATTTGGACGAAATTTCTTTAGAACAGTATTTTTCTTTCCATACGTAGCATCTCTAGTAGCTGTTGCAGTTGTTTGGAATATGATCTTTAATCCATCAATGGGAGTTGTTAATAGTTTTCTAATGTCTTTAGGAATCACTAATCCACCAGGATGGACATCTTCTACTACATGGGCAATGCCAGTAATAGTTTTCGTTAGTATTTGGAAAAACATGGGATACTATATGGTAATATATTTAGCAGCACTTCAAGGTATTCCAAGAGATTTATATGAAGCGGCAAGTATAGATGGTGCTAACGGATGGCAACAATTTAAAAAGATAACTTTGCCTATGTTAACTCCAACAACTTTCTTTGTTAGTATAATGCTTACTATTTCTTGCTTTAAAGTGTTTGATTTGGTTTATATGATGACTCAAGGTGGACCAGGTAGATCTACAACAGTATTGGTTTCACATATATACAATACGGCATTTAAGGAATTTAGTTATGGTTATTCAAGTGCTATATCTATGGTTTTATTCATGATAGTCTTGATAGTTACTATAGTTCAATTTAGAGGCGAGAAGAAATGGGTTAGCTATATGTAATACTAATAAAAAGGAGGTAGTTAAAGTGAACATGAAAACCAAAAATACAATTTCAAAGATATTAACATATACACTTTTAATAGCACTAACTATATTAATGCTGGTTCCGTTTGCATGGATGCTATCAGCATCTCTACAATTAAACAAAGATGTATTTAAATTCCCATTTGATTGGATACCTAATAATCCTGTATGGAGCAATTATAAAGAAATATGGACTAAAATACCTTTAGGAAAATTTATTTTTAATACATCAAAATTAACAGTAATAATAACGTTATTACAATTATTTACTAGTAGTTTTGCAGCATATGCTTTTGCAAAATTGGACTTTAAATATAGAGATAAGATATTCTTGTGCTATGTAGCAACAATAGCAGTTCCATGGCAAGTATATATGGTACCTCAATTTATTATGATGAGAGAATTGAATCTAAGTGATACTCACTTTGCTTTAATACTATTACAAGCATTTTCAGCATTTGGAGTTTTCTTAATAAGGCAATTCTACATGAGTATTCCAAATGAATTACTTGAAGCAGCAAGAATAGATGGATATAGTGAATATAAAATTTATTATAAAATAATGCTTCCTTTAGCTAAACCAGCATTATCAACATTAACTATTTTTACATTTGTTAGTGTATGGAATGATTTTATGGGGCCATTAATTTATATAAACTCAGAAGCTAAAAAAACTATTCAAGTAGGTTTAAGAATGTTTATAAGTCAATATTCAGCAGAATATTCTCTTATTATGGCAGCATCGCTTATTGCTTTAATACCAGTACTTATTATTTTCCTAGCTTTACAAAGATTTTTTGTTGAAGGTGTAGCATCATCTGGATTAAAGGGATAATAAAATTATTATAAAAATCAAGATCTTATTAAATATTATTATAGAATGATATTTAATAAGATTTTTTAGCCTATACTTCATAGAATATTTTTCTAAATTATATTGACATTTATTATTAAAAGGAATAATATAAATAAAAAGTTAAATTTGTTGAAAGGAAGAGTAAATATCTATAAGTATCTTTAGCGAGTGAAGGATGGTGGAAGCTTCATGAGAACATGATATTGAAAGACATCCTGGAGAAGCTTATCTGAAACTAATTAGGATAAGACGTGTTCTAGCGTTAATAGATTGAGATAACTTTAATATCATTTTATTAAGTTAAATTAGGATGGCACCGTGAACAGAGCTTTCACTCCTATAGGGAGTGAGGGCTTTTTATATTTTGGGGGGAATTATATCAAAATTAACCTAGGAATAATTTTTTGTAATTTCCTTTCTTCAGTTTTCAAGTGGACATATGTAAGTTTGAGTTGACTTGGAGTGAAGTGACGGAATAAGTAAATTTACGTATGTCCGCTTTTTATACTTAAAGAAGGCCGCTTTAAGTATATATCTTAATTATTAAATTTAATTTATGATTAAAAGTTAATAAGGGTGGTACCACGGTAATTTATCGTCCCTTGAGTAAAGTAATACTCAAGGGATTTATTTTTTTATTAATATAAAAATATAAATTTAAAAGGAGTGTTGTTTATGGAGAGAATTTTAATTACAAATGTTAGCAATTTTCAGGAAAAAGAAATAAAAATAGAAGGTTGGGTTTATAGAATAAGAAAGCTGAAAAATATTACTTTTTTAGTTATAAAAGATAGATCTGGTTTAATACAATGTATATTTGATAATGAAGTTAGAGATTTAAATACACTAAAAATTGAATCTGTAATATCTGTTGTTGGGATAGTAAAAAGTAGTAATAATTCATTACACCCATGTGAAATAATAGGAAATGAATTTCATATAATAAGTGAAGCACAAGAATTGCCAATAGAAATAAATAAAAAAGAACTGAATATTAATTTAGATACAATATTGAATAATAGAATTCTTAGCTTAAGACACGAAAAGACCAATTCTATATTTAAGATACAAAATATAATAGTACAGAGTTTTAGAGAATTCTTAATTAAAAATGATTTTACAGAAATATTTACTCCTAAAATTGTAGCGGAGGGTACCGAGGGAGGAACAGAATTATTTAAAGTAGATTATTTTGGTAAAACTGCATATTTAGCACAAAGTCCTCAATTTTATAAGCAAATGATGGTAGGAGCTGGATTTGAAAGAGTATTTGAAGTTGCACATGTTTATAGAGCAGAGGAGCACAATACAAGTAGACATTTAAATGAATATGTGAGCATGGACTTAGAAATGGGGTTTATTAATGATGAGTTTGATATAGTTAATTTAGAAGAGAAGTTAATAAAATATATGTTAAAATCATTAGAAGAAAAGGCAAAGAGATATTTAGAAATATTGAAAGTTGAAGTTCCAAGAATAGAAAATAGCATTCCAAGAATGGACTTTTCTGAGGCCATAAGTGTATTAAGAGAGGTTTATGGCAAAGAAAATTTGGAAGATGATTTAGATCCAGAATCAGAAAAGCTTATATGTAGTTATGTAAAAGAAAAATTTAACTGTGACTTTATTTTTCTAGTGAATTATCCAATAAAAAAGAGAGCTATGTACACAATGCCTTTTAAGGAGGGCGGAAGTAGAAGTTTTGACTTACTTTTTAAAGGCGTAGAAATTACTAGTGGAGGAGAAAGAATTAATAATTATAATATGCTTATAGAAAGTATAAAGAATAAGGGATTAAATCCAGAACATTATGAGAATTATACTGATATTTTTAAATATGGCATGCCAAAGCATGGAGGGCTAGCAATAGGACTAGAAAGATTTACTGCTCGATTATTGTCATTAGAAAATGTTAGAGAAGCCTCTTTTATAACTAGAGATAGAACTAGAATTACTCCATAAAAACCAGAAATCAAATAAGGCTACCTATAATAAAGATAGCCTTATTTGTTACATTATTTACAAAAATCTGTTAACTTAGTATTATCTTGGACATCCATTAATGCTTCGCCAAATCTTTGATAATGTACAACTTCTCTTTCTCTTAAGAAACCTAATATTTTTTTTATTTCAGCATCATCTGTTAAGTTCATTAACCATTCATAAGTTGCTCTAGCTTTTTGTTCAGCAACCATATCTTCATGAATGTCTGCGATTACATCACCTTTAGCTTGGATATAAGTAGCAGTCCAAGGGTTTCCAGTAGCATCAGTATAGAAAGTTGCTTTTCCATGATCGGCATAATGCCCATCTAAGCCAGCAGCTTTTATTTGATCTATTGATGCATTTTCCATAATTTGATGAGCCATAGTAGCTATTATTTCTACGTGAGCCATTTCTTCTGTTCCAATATCGGTTAATAATGCTTTAGACTTATTTGTAGGCATTGAAAATCTTTGATTTAAATATCTAAGAGCAGCACTAAGTTCTCCATCAGGACCACCATATTGAGTAATTAGAACCTTAGCCATTTTTAAATCAGTAGATTTTAAGTTAACAGGGTGTTGTAAAGTTTTAACATAGTACCACATTAATTTTTTCCTCCTCTCATATTTTCCCATGGCCATGGGCCTTTAACCCAAGCTTCAGGATCTTGGAAATAAGAAGAGCCAAAATTAGTTAGAGGACCATATTCTTTTTCATAATCCCAAATTGTCTTTTTTAATTCACAAGAAATTACTTCGAAATCATGTTTTGCTTTTTCAGAAGTCGGGAAATTATCTAAATATAAATTTAGGTCTAGAGCAAAAAATTGTAACTTTCGTATTTTATCTAAATACTCATTTTTATTCATTACTTGTGAACACCTCCAATGTATTTAACATCACAGTAAGGACTATATAAATCTTTGAAAATTGTACCAGCATCAAAGGCATCTTCTATATTAAATAATTTTTCATATGGTTGAAGAGCTACAAATGCTTTAGCATATACTGGAGGGTCGAAAACTTTATATGACTCATGGCAATTTTTAGCTGTATCAGTACATGTTATATTACAATAAAGCTTACTAGGATCTTTTATACAGTCATTACATTTTTCACAATTATCATCATCACGATAATACATAATTAAACATCCTTTCGTTGATTGTCTATATTTATAAACTATGTAGAAAAAAGTAGAAATGTGCCTAAAAGATATAGAAATCCAAAAGTTTTAAAATTTAAATAATGAAAGAATTTAAGTAAATAGGTAAATTCTTATGATAACTATTTTTATTGATTTTAATATTCTATATGATATTATCTAATATATAACGACATATAGAAGGTGATTTTATGGAAAACATAATTTATACAGAATTAACTGGTAAAATAGTTACAAAAGATAATTGTAAATATGAAGAAAGTAGATTATCTTGGAATAGAGCAATTGAAAAGTATCCATTAGTAATTATATATTGTTATAATGAACAGGATATTATAAATGCAATAGTATGGGCTAGAAAAAACTCTATAGAAATAAGAGTAAGATCAGGGGCTCATAGCTACGAGGGATATTCAACTGGTAATGATGTAGCTGTTATAGATATAAGTAAGATGAATGAAATTTATATAGATGAAGAGAATAGTGTTGTAAAAATAGGTGGAGGAGTAAGAAATAGAGAAATATATGAGGCATTAGGAAGTAAAAGTTATGCATTTCCAGGAGGGGGATGCCCGACAGTAGGTGTAGCAGGACTGATACTTGGTGGCGGCTGGGGATATTCTAGTAGATTTCTAGGATTAGCTTGCGATAGCTTAATTGAACTTGAAATGATAAATTATAAAGGGGAAAAACTAATTATTAATGAGCAAGAAAATAGTGATTTATTTTGGGCTTGCAAAGGCAGTGGAGGATGCAATTTTGGAATCATAACATCTATGACTATAAAACTAAAAGAAAAAATAGAAATGGGTACATTAATTTATATAAATTATCCTAATATTAGTACTGAAGATAATATTAAAGTTATTGAAGTTCTCCAAAATTTATATAAGAATTTAGATAGACGAATTAATTTAAAGACTGCAATATATAATTCAGTAGAAAAAGGCAGAGGCGTTAAGCTTACAGGATTATTTTATGGAAATTCTATTGATGCAAGAGAAATACTTAGTCCATTAGAAAATATAACAAATTCAATGGAAATTAAAATAGAAGATATGAGTATATTGGAATGTAATAGATATATTCAAGATAGCCATCCAGACTATGAAAAGTATAAGTCAACTGGTAGATTTATTTATAAGGATTATAATTATACTGAATTAAAAAGACTTATAGAAATAATAGATAATCCGGCTGAAGGAGCAAATTATACTGCTATATCTTTTTATGGAGCAGGTGGAGCCATTTCAGATGTAGATAAGTTAGATACAGCGTATTATTATAGAGATGCTAAGTTTATAATGGGAATTCAATCTGTTTGGGAAGAAGATAAATATGCTGATATAAATAAGGAATGGCTTAAAGAAAACTTCAAAACTATAGAGTTAATGACAGTAGGATCTTTTGTTAATTTCCCTTTACATGAACTGAATAATTATGAAGATGAGTATTATGGAGAAAACATAAGAAGGTTAAAGGAAATTAAAAAGAATTATGATCCGTATAATACATTTAATTATCCTCAAGTTATAAGAAATGAATAATAGAAATTTTACTTATAAGTGTTATAATTATCTATAGATTATAAAGGTTGAATAGGGGATATATATGAAGATTTATTATTTTTCATCAACAGGAAATAGCTTATACATTGCCAAAAGATTAAAGGAAGAACTAAATGAAGATATAGAATTAATATCTATGAGTAAGGCATTGAAAAATAATGATTTTACTTGTGATAATGATGTAGTTGGATTAATTTATCCTATACATTGTGGTTCTTTACCTATAGTAGTTTTGAATTTTTTAAAAGAGTTAAAATTAAAGCAAGATTCATATGTTTTTGCAATTGGTGTATCAGGTGGAGGAGAAGCTAAAAGTAGCTTTGCACATATTAATGAAATTATTAAAGAGACAAATATTTTATCAAATTGTGTTTGTATAAAATATATTTCTAACTATGTTAGAGCAGGTAGAAATCCAAGTGAAGAAAGAGCAATTACAGCAATTAAAAGGAATGAGGAAACTTTAAAAGAGTTTATTAATGAAATTAAGTTAAGGAAGATAAAGAAACTTAATTATAAATTTGGTATAAATAAAATTCTTTATTTTTCATGGAAAAATATATACAAAAGTAAAGATAAAAATTTCAGAGTTAATACTGAATGTATTGGATGTGAAGTTTGTAAAAATGTGTGTCCAGTAAACAACATTATAATGGAAAATAATAAACCTAAGTGGAATGGAAAGTGTACAGATTGTATGGCTTGTATAAATCTATGCCCTAAAAAAGCTATAAATATTGGGAAAAGTACAATAAATAAAAATAGATATAAAAATCCATATATAAATATGAATGAATTAATGAGTTGATAGATAAAGTATATAGCTAAGAACGATTATGTAAAGACAATATGTTGAAAAAGTGATATAATTGAAAAGTATTATTAAGTGAGGTGATGAAATGAGTAGTATAGCAGGTAAAGGCTGTGAAAGATTAATTCCTACTGAAGAAAAGAAGCCTTTAGAAGAAATTGAGCGTAGCCTTGTTAAAAAATATAGAAAACATATTTGGACTAAGTTTGTAAGGGCAGTCAAGGATTATAACCTTGTAGAAGAAGGAGATAAGATTGCAGTAGCTATTTCAGGTGGTAAAGATTCACTACTTATGGCGAAGTGTTTTCAAGAGCTTAAAAAACATGGACAAATGAATTTTGAATTAGAATTTATAGCAATGGATCCTGGATACCATCCACAGATAAAAGAATTACTTATAGAAAACTGTAATCATCTTGAAATCCCAGTACATATATATGAAGGAAAAGTTTTTGAAGTTATAGATAAGATGGCAAGAGATTATCCATGTTATCTTTGTGCAAGAATGAGGCGAGGGTCTCTTTATAGTAAAGCAAGAGAGCTTGGATGTAATAAGCTTGCATTAGGACATCATTATAATGATGTTATAGAAACAACATTATTAAACGTGCTTTATGCAGGGAATTTTAAAACTATGCTTCCTAAATTTAAAGCAGCAAATTTTGAAGATATGGAACTTATAAGACCCCTTTATTATGTTGAAGAAGATTATATAAAAAGATTTACTAATAATGCAGGAATTTGGCCTTTAAATTGTGCATGTATGGTTGCAGCAGAGAAAATAGGCAATAAGAGATATGAAATAAAAGAATTAGTGAAAGAGCTTAAGAAAAATTTTGATGGAGTAGAGAAATCAATATTTAAAGCTGCCGAAAATGTAAATTTAGATTCCATACTTGGATGGGAAAAAGACGGTATAAAAACTAAGTATTTAGATGTTTATGATGAGTAATAAAATATAGATATATTATTAAAAGATATTATGGTATAAAAACTTATGCCATAATATCTTTTTTTTACTTAATTTTTTAAAAATTTATCAGAGTGAATTTTGAATAATTAAAAATAGATTATGAATACTAATAATATAATGGAGGTGAAAAAAATGGCTAAAAAGAATCAAGAGGCAAGCTGGGAAAAGAAAAGATATAAATCTCCAAAGAAAAGTGAAGCTTCTAAAGTACCAGAAGTTAAGTAAAATATAAGGTGATGAAGCTACTTCTAATAATAATTTCACAAAGTAGCTTCTCAAGATTTTATAAAAATAACTAAAATGTATTAAAAAAATAGATAAAATATATTAAAAAAATCTAATTATTTACGATAATATAAAAGAAATAACATTTCAATAAATATACAAAAAGATCTATAATATGCTTTTTTTATTAAAGGATATATGGTATATTTTATTTGTGATTTCAAATAAATAGAAATTATATTTAAAGGAGAAATATTATGGATAGAGAAAGTATTTTATCTATGGATCCTAATATTTTATTAAGCCTGGTAAATATGAAATTAAGAGATTTTTATTCAAATTTATCAGCATTATGTGAAGATATAGATGTAACAGAGGAAGAATTGATAGAGAAATTAAGTTCGATAGGGTATAAATATGAGAAAGAACAAAATCAATTTAAGTAAGCGGGTAGGAGGAAAAATTTATGAAGCTTAAAAATATTAGTAAGTTAGCACTTGGATTAGCAGCAGGTGCGGCTTTAGTTGCTACATTAATAAACGATAATAAAGAAAAATCAGAAAATGAAGTTAAAGTAGAGGACGAAAAAGAAATAGTAGAAGAAGAGAAATAAATAATCTTTTTATGAAAAATATGCTTTGAGAAGGATTAAGAAGGTATGATTAGGGAAAATAGTTATAACAAGGATGTTAGCCCCCTTAACAAAAACAATAAAAATTCTATTGACTTACAAAGTCATAAAGAATTTTTATTAAGCTCAAAAGAATCTTTTGTAAAATCCATTAAAGGACTATTTATTTCTGTAAATAAAGAACAAGATTCAATTATGCTTTATGGAAATAATAAAGAAATCATTGGATACGATGAGGAGTTTATTATATTTACTGTTGATGAGAGTAAAAAATATGTGCACAATGATTATATAAAGATTTTAATTGACGCAGTAATAAATAATGAAGAAGAAACTGAAGTTAAGATAATAAATGCTTTAGGGCAAGAACTATGGATAAGCGTTAAAGGGCAAAGTAAAATAAATAAAAATGGTGAATTCTTAGGCTTTGAAGGATATTTATATAATATAACCAAAGAAAAGGAAGCTCATTTAAAATTAGAGTATATGACTCAATATGACGAACTTACAGGACTAAATAATAGAAAACATTTTAAAGATATAATTGAGGAAGAACTTAAAAATCATACTAAATTGGAATCTAGAGGAGCTTTAATTATAATAGACATAGATAATTTCAAGTTTATAAATGATTCTTATGGGCACAAGTGTGGAGATATATTTTTGAAACGATTTTCAGAGGATTTAAAGAATGCATTTGATGATAATAAACTATTATGTAGATTCGGTGGAGATGAATTTTTGATATTTCTACCATCAATAAATAGTTTAAATGAAATAAAGTACACAACAAGGAAGATTATTGATATATTAAAGAAACCATATAATATAAATAACGATAAAATATATTCTTCATCAAGTATAGGAATATCTGTTTTTCCAGATGATGGCGAAAATTTTGAAGTTCTATTAAAAAATGCTGATGCTGCAATGTATATAGCAAAAGGAAATGGAAAAAATCAATGTCAAATGTTTAATAATAATATATCAAGAGAAATAAATAGAATTTACTCTATTCAAAGAGGTCTTAGAACCGCGTTAGAAAATAATGAAATGTTCGTTGTTTTTCAACCTAAAGTAAGGCTTACTGATGATGAGGTTAATGGATTTGAAGCATTACTTAGATGGAAAAGTAATGAAATAGGATTTGTAAGTCCAGGTGAATTTATTCCTATAGCAGAAAATACTAGGCTTATAATACCAATTGGGAAATTTGTATTAAGAGAAGTGTTTATAAGAGTAAAGTATTTATTATCAGAAGGATATGATAATTTTAAAATAGCAGTTAATTTATCTGAAATACAATTAAGGCAGGGTGATTTGATAGAATATTTTAATTCTTTAATTAAAGAGTTTAATGTTTCACCTAAATACATAGAGGTAGAGATAACAGAAAGTATGATAATGAAATCTGTAGACAGAAATATAGAGTGTTTATTACAAATAAAAGACTTAGGATCATCAATAGCTTTAGATGATTTTGGTACTGGATACTCTTCATTAAATCATTTAACTAAATTACCAATAGATGTCTTAAAAATTGATAGAAGTTTTGTTATTGATATGACTGAAAATGATAAAAGTAGATATATAATTGAAAATATAATACAATTATCTCATAAGCTAGGTATAACAGTTGTAGCTGAAGGTGTTGAAGAAAAAGAGCAAGTAGATTATTTAAAAAGTATAGATTGTGATACTGTTCAGGGTTTTTACTATAGTAAACCAGAAAATTTTGAAAATGTAATTAATATGTTAAATAAGTAGAAAAGCTATTTTATTAAATATTATTAATTATAAAAGATATGCAACTATATATGTAATTTGCTTGGAATTACTAAAAATAAATTGAATGCAAAAAACTCCTATTGGAGTTTTTTTTCATTGTAAAAGTGAGGTTTATAAAGTTCAACATATTTAGTATATAATAATTATTATTATATACTAAATATGTTGAAAAATAATATTAAAAAATATATAATCTTAGAGATAACATAACAATTAAAAGGGGGTACATATGAAGAAATCAGTAAATTTAGTTTCAGGAAATATAGTAAATACATTATTAAAGTTATCAATTCCAATACTAGGTACATCATTTATACAAATGGCGTATAATCTTGTCGATATGATGTGGGTAGGAAGAATTGGTAGTGATGCAGTTGCAGCTGTAGGAACAGCTGGTTTTTTTACTTGGTTTGGAAGTTCTCTTGTATTTATATCTAAAATAGGTACGGAAATAGGAGTATCTCAATCCATAGGAAAAGACGATATTAAGGAAAAAAATAAATTTATTTATAATGGTTTATTTATAAATATAATAACAGCAATAATATATATGTGTTTATTAATTATATTTAGAAAACAGTTAATAGGATTCTTTAAGCTAGGAGAAGCAAATATAATAAATATGTCCATAGAATATTTGGTAATAGTTTCTTTTGGAATGATATTTAGTTTCTTAAATCCATTATTTAGTGGTATTTTTAATGCTTCCGGTAGTAGCAAGATTCCATTTTTTATAAATACAGTTGGTTTGATTATTAATATAATATTTGATCCAATATTGATATTTGGATTATTGGGATTTCCAAGACTTGGAGTTATAGGAGCTGCATTGGCAACTGTAGGAGCTCAAGCAATAGTTACATTTATATTTATAATAGCATTTATAAGAAATGGATATAGTTTAACATTAAAAAATAAAAAGTATATAGATAAAAATAATATGAATAAGATATGTAAGTTAGGGATTCCAACTGCACTTCAAAATTGTATGTTTGCATTTTTTGCTATGATAATAGGTAGAATTATCTCAGCATGGGGTCCAACAGCAATTGCAGTTCAAAAAGTTGGTTCGCAAATAGAATCTATATCTTGGATGACTGCAGAAGGCTTTGCTACGGCATTAACTGCTTTTATTGGACAAAATTATGGAGCTAATAAGTGGGATAGAATCTTAAAGGGATATAAAGTAGCAATGAGTATGGCAATAATGGTAGGAATTTTTGCTACCATACTTCTAGTATTTTCAGGAGATAAAGTTTTCTCAGCATTTATACCAGAAGCAGGAATTGTTTCCAAAGGAGCTGTATATCTTAAGATTTTAGGATATTCTCAACTATTTATGTGCATAGAAATAACTACAGCAGGAGCTTTTTCAGGACTAGGTAATACATTAACTCCGTCTTGGGTAAGTATAATTTTTACAGGACTTAGAATACCATTAGCTATGTTATTAAGTAGCATTCCACTACTTGGAATAGATGGAGTTTGGTGGAGCATAAGTGGTACAAGCATAGTAAAAGGGATATTATTATTAGGGTTATTTATTTTTATGGTAATATTACCAAAAAGAAAAAAGTTTTCTCAAGTTGTTGACAATTAATAGAAACTATCATAAAATATTAATAAATTAATAAATAGATTTCCATTGATGAGGAAGAGTATCTATTTTGTAAAGTCAAAGAGAGCCGAAGGTGGTGTGATTTCGGTACTAAAACAAATAGTGAATGGGCCTCTGAGGAGTGATACGAAATTTTTATTAGAGTAGTTGATCCGTAAGTCCTACGATATAAGGAATAGGGTATGTTAGTACCTGATTAAAGAGGCCTTTTAAGGCAATTTAGGTGGCAACGCGGAGAATATCGTCCTATACATTTTTGTATAGGGCGTTTTTTATTTATATCAATAATTAAAGGAGCTGGTAATTATGTTGTGAACAAAAGGAGATTTAAAAAATATAAATTAAATTTATAAAAAAGGAGAATTTAATATGAATAGAAGTATGAATGTAAAAAAAATGACACTAAATGCAATATTAATAGCTATTGGAGCTCTATTACATCAAATTACACCAGCTTTAGGATTACCTATGCAACCAGATTTTGCATTAGCAATGATGTTTATAATTATAATAATAAATAAAGATTATAAGACTACATTAATTTCAAGTATCATACTAGGAATATTAACAGCAATTACTACAAAGTTTCCAGGTGGACAATTACCTAATATCATAGACAAGCTGTTAACAGCCAATATAATATACTTTATATTTAATTTAGTTGGTGAAAAGATATCAGATAATATAAAAATATTACTAGCTCTAAGCTTAGGAACTATATTAAGTGGATTAATATTTTTAGGATCGGCAAGTATATTAGTAGGTTTACCTGGGCCATTCATAAGTTTAATTGTTATTGTAGTAATTCCTGCAGCATTAATGAATATTTTATTAGGAATGATATTATATAAAGCAATTACTATAGCATTAAAAATAACTAATATAGTAGTTGATAAATAAAGTTTAGAGTTGCCTTACGGCAACTCTAAACTTTATTTTTTCATTATTCTATATACCTCAGGAGTATTTTCATCTATGGATTTAAAAATATATCCGTTATTCTTATAGTATTTAATTATTGAAGGAAGAGCTAAAGATGAATTTTTATTTATATAAGAACAATGCATTAGTACTATAACTTTATCATTATCTCCAGCTTTACATGCTTTTTTTATTATATTTTCAGGAGCTGAATTGGCATTAGCACCATCTCCACTATCTACAGTCCAGTCATATATCTTAAAATTATTTTCATGTAATTTTTCAACTAATTTATCTGTTAACTTATAAGATTTATTATTACAACCAAAAGGAAATCTTAAGATATTGTACTTTTCTCCTGTCACTTCAAATAAAGTTTCTTGGCCTTGAAGCATTTCTTGTAAAAAACTATCATCTTCACAGTAAAGTTTGTTTCTATTATGAGAAAAGCTGTGAAGACCTATACTGTGGCCCTCATTTTTCATTCTCAAAATAATATCTTCTTGTCCCTTAATTTGACAACCTATAACAAAAAATGTAGCAGGTACATTTTCTTTTTCTAATGTATCTAAGATTTGATTTGTAATCTTACCTCCTGGTCCATCATCAAAGGTTAGATAAACAACTTTTTCCTTTAAATCTTGGCTATCCTCTTTCGCTTTGACATTAGTTATAAAAGATAGCGAAAATATAGTAGTTAAAAAAAATAAAATCAAAAATTTTCTTTGAATTTTAAAACTCATATTATAAATCCTCCTAATAAATTAATACTAGTACTAGTATTCCTAAATTTTTATAATATATGTTTTAAATAATAATCTGCATAATTAAAATAATATAACGGTAATATGCTTATTTAAGTAAACTTTAAAAATTAAAATATATAGTTTTTAATTTTATACAAGTAAAAATATGTTAATAAGTGGAATAATATGATAAAATAAATAATAATTAATGAGTACTATTAAAAAGAAGGCATTGGTGATGATAGTGAAAA
The DNA here is from genome assembly GCF_039521405.1 of Clostridium sartagoforme. Classification (NCBI taxonomy): domain Bacteria; kingdom Bacillati; phylum Bacillota; class Clostridia; order Eubacteriales; family Clostridiaceae; genus Clostridium; species Clostridium sartagoforme. The sequence continues at coordinate 196,054 of NZ_BAAACH010000016.1, read as the reverse complement.
AAGAAAGAAACAATAGTATTTTCATATTTACTAACTTATTTATAATCATATTATTAATTAAAAATGGTTTAAATAATCTACCTCCTATATTATTTATAATGACATTTGTTATATTAGTTTTAATATTAAAATTAATATTTACAGATAAAAGGTATAAGAAGATATATAAATTAGCTGAAGCAAATAGAAGAAGATACATAATGGCTATAGATGCTCTTGAAGGTGCAATTTGGGAGTGGAACAGTGAAAGTAAAAAACTCTATATGTCTACAAAAATTAAAGATATTTTAAGAAGTGATGATAATATAGATAGTTTTGAAAAGTGGTATTCTTTTATAGATGAAGAAGAAAGAGAAGATATAAGAATTTTTATTGAAAATATAATTAAAAATAAAATATGTGATAATTTTATTTTAGAATGCTCTTTAAGAAATTCGATAGATAGAAAGATAATAGCTAAAATTCAGGGAAAAGGAATAGAAAGGAAAAATATTTTCTATTTATCAGGATTTATTGTAGATATAACAGAAAGAAAAAAGACAGAAAACATGAATAAGGTTATAGAAAATAAAAATAGATTAGCGATAGAAGGAGCTAAAGACATAGTATTCTGGTGGAATGTCAATCAAAATATAATATCAATTGATAGTAGTATAAAAAAGTATTTAGATATAGAGGGGGAAGGAGATCTAATAATTACTGATACAAGTTGGCAAAACTACATATTGAAAGATGATATAAAAAGATATAATGAACAAATAAAAAAAGTAATGGATTCTAAGAAGGATGAATTTTATTCAATAGAATATAGAATTTTAAGTAAAGACAACAAGCCAGTTTGGCTCCAAAGCAAAGGAAAGAAAAGATTAGAGAAAAATGGTGACTTATTTATACATGGAGCTCTTTCGGATATAACAGAGAGGAAGGAAAAGGAAATTGAAATTAATTATTTAAGTTTCAATGATGAGGTTACAGGAATTCCAAATAGAAGATATTTTGTTAGGGAAGTTACAAAGCGTATAAGACATTATAAAAATGAAAAAATGGCATTTATATTTATAGATTTAGATAATTTTAAATATATAAATGATACATATGGACATGATGCAGGGGATTTATTACTAATTGAATTTACAAAAATAATAAAAAATATGAAGATAGAAGATTCACTTTTTGCTAGATATGGTGGAGATGAATTTGTAATAGTTCAATATAATTTACAAGAAAAACATCAAATTAAATCGATATTAGATAATATAATAAAGAAGCTAAGTAATCCAATAATCATAAATGATAAAGAGGTTTTTTGTACATTAAGTATAGGCGTAAGTATATATCCTATAGATGGGAAGGATATGGCTATATTGTTAAAAAGAGCAGATATGGCAATGTACCTAGCAAAAGTAAATGGAAAAAATAGATATGAGTTTTTTGATATAGGTATATTAGAAATTTTAAATAGGGAATTTGATATAGAAAAGGGATTAAGAGTAGCTATAGATAGAAATGAAATTCAGTTATTATATCAACCAAAGGTAAATGTAAGTACTGGAGAAATAGTAGGTTTTGAGTCTCTTGTAAGATGGCATAGTAAGGAGCTTGGTGAAGTGTCACCAAGTGAATTTATACCAATAGCAGAGAACTCAGGACTTATAATACCTATAGGAGAATATATAATTGAAGAAAGCTTTAAAAAATGTAAGGAGTTAGCAGAAAATACTAGTAAAACTTTTAAAATGGCAATTAATCTATCAGAGGTTCAAATTAGAGATGAAGAAATAGTATCATTTGTTAACGATACATTAAAAAAATATGATTTAGATGCTAAATATATAGAATTTGAAATTACAGAAAGTATAATAATGAAATCAGCAGAGAAAAATATAAAAACATTGGAAAAATTAAAAAAATTAGGAGTTACTTTAGCATTAGATGATTTTGGAACAGGATACTCTTCATTAAGTTATTTAAGAACATTGCCGATAGATGTACTAAAAATAGATAAAAGTTTTATAGATGGAATACTGATAGAGCAGAAAAGTGAGTATATAATAAATAGTATTGTTGATCTTTCTCATTACTTAAATTTATTAGTTGTAGCTGAAGGAGTAGAAAATAAGAATCAATTAGATTATTTAAAGAAAATTAGTTGTGATGTTATTCAAGGATATTATTTTAGTAAGCCAATTGAATTTAATAATGCAATGAAAATGCTTATAAGTTAAAGTTATTTTTTTGAAATTTTATCACCAAATCGATAAGCTCATCATATTATGTAACTATATTACGATTTGGAGGTATATATGAAAATAGTAATAGATGATCAATATCATAATGATGATAGCGATTATGGAGAACAAGAGTATACTGTAGATGAAAATGGTAACTTGAATTTATTTATTCAGGTTGATGAAGAAATTGAAAAGGAAACTTCTAGCAGAACGATTAATAGAGGCAACATAATCAATAATCAAGCCGAAGAAAAAATAATAGAAAATAATTTTAATGAGGATTTTTTAGTAGATGAAAAATACGCTGATTCAGATGTATATGACAATCTTTACTCACAAATAGGTAAAGCAAAAGAAGAATTTGCAGATAGAAATATAGTAGAGGAAAAGGGGACAATTCAAGTGACATCAAGGCTTGCTAATAAAGACGGTGTAGAGCTTAAAGGAGCAAGAATAAACTTATATTTATTAAATGGAATATCCCCTAAGTTGTATGATTCAAAATTTACAGATAGTAATGGTAAAGCTATATTTAGTAATTTAGAAAATGGATGTTATAGAGTTATTGCAATAGTAGATAGAAGATTTTTCGAAAAACCTTCTTACTATAGTTGGAATGAGGTAACAATAGATAAAAATAATAAATATGCTGATATATGTGTAGTAAATAGAATAAAAATGTCTTATTACAGAAGATAGATAAATATTATAATGTTTATACACTTATAAAAAGAGATAAATTATAAAAGATTTATCTCTTTTTATTTTAATAATATTGATGTAGACATAAGCTATAGTTAATTGATAAAATATAGATGCGTTAATTAATGATTTAGTTAAGTGGACAATAGTTTTGTATTATATATTATTTTTATAGGAGGAATTGCTAATGAATAAATTTAAATTAAAGATTCAAAAAATACATAATGAAGCTATAATACCAAGTTATGCACATAAAGGAGATGCTGGATTAGATTTATATTCGGTAGAGAAGGTAACAATAAATCCATCAGAAACTGCATTAATAAAGACTGGAATAAAAATTGAATTACCACCACAAACAGAAGCTCAAGTTAGACCGAGAAGTGGACTTGCATTAAAACATGGTATAACTGTTTTAAATACACCAGGGACTATAGACGAAGGATATAGAGGAGAAGTTGGAATAATATTAATAAATCATGGTAAGGAGCCATTTATAGTAGAAAAAGGAATGAAAATAGCACAAATGATAGTTAAACCTGTATGGTATGTTGATATTGAAGAGGTAGAAGAACTTAGCGATACTGAAAGAGCCGAGGGCGGATTTGGCTCAAGTGGAAAATAATTCATAATTGATAATTAACGATTGAAAGAAGAAAATCCTTATAGAATTTTGAATAAAAGGTATTTTACACTTATAGTTCAAGTTTAGTACTCTACAACTGAGCTTAATATTAAAGCCTATCTACTTCAAGCAAGTTTCAGTAGATAGGCTTTAATTTTTTAAATCTTTCATTTATGAATTGCTTAGCAATTTATATTATATATGGTATTTTATCCAACAACTGTAAGTTACGCTCTGTGAACCAAAATAAATTGCAGCACAATCTTTAAAAATAGAGTGCACTATTTATTTAAGTTTTCCCATTCTTCATATAAAAATGAAATTTTTTCTTCTAAATCCTTAATTTCTTTATTTACGCGCTCACTTTCAATAGGATTTGAATAAATTTCTTCAAGGCAAAGTTGTTCTTGAAGTGATAATAAATAGTCTTCACCTTTAGATATATCATCTTCAAGTTTTTTAATTTTTAATTTTAAAGATTTCTCTTCTTTTTCAAGTTCTTTCTTTTTTCTTTTCTCATCTTTTAATTGAGTTTTGGTTTTGCCGTTAGCAAGCTCTTCTAAAATTTCAAATCTATTTGGATTGATTTTCTTTTCTTGATAGTAGCTATAGTTTCCTAAAAACTCTTTAATACCATCTTCATTAAGTTCAAGTATTCTATTAATTACTTTATTTAAAAAGTATCTATCATGAGATATAACTATTAATGTGCCATCGTAGCTTAATAGAGCATCTTCAAGAGCTTCTCTAGACATTATATCAAGATGATTTGTAGGTTCGTCTAGTAATAATAAATTAGATCTTGATAACATAAGTTTTAGCAAGTTAATTCTACACTTTTCACCACCGCTAAGGGTATTTATAATTTTAAAAACGTCATCTCCTGTAAATAAGAAAGATGCTAGAGCACCTCTTAGTTTAGAAGTAGTTAAATTAGGAAACTCATCCCAAACTTCATCTAATATGGTTTTATCTAAATTTAAATCAGATTGTTCTTGATCATAATATCCAACATTTACATTTGTGCCAAGAACTACTTTACCATTATCTGGTGATAAGCTATCTAAAATGATTTTTAATAAAGTAGTCTTACCACGACCATTTTCACCAATTAGAGCTACTTTTTCACTTCTTTTAAGATCTAAATTAAGATTATAGAATAGTTTTTTATCACCATAACTTTTAGCTAAATTTTCGATATGAAGAACATCATAGCCACTTTTTACTGAGGTTTCAAATTTAATTTTAGTAGCTTCCTTTTCTTTATCAGGAGCATCTATCTTCTCCATCTTATCTAAAGCTTTTTCTCTACTTTCAGCAGCGCGAATACTTTTTTCTCTATTAAAGCTTCTAAACTTTTCTATTATTGCTTCTTGCCTTTTGATTTCTGCTTGTTGAAGATTATAGGCCTTAAGTTGAGCCTCATAATTTTTCTTTCTTTGCTCAATGAATTTAGTATAAGAAACATTGTAGCAATTAATGTGACCATTAATAACTTCAAATGTATTATTAGTTACAGTGTCCAAGAAAAATCTGTCATGAGAAATTACTAAAACTGTTCCCTTATAATTTTTTAAATAATCCTCAAGCCATTCTATAGCTTGTAGGTCAAGATGGTTTGTTGGCTCATCTAGTAAAATTATATCAGGATTCTTTAAAAGTAATTTACAAAGAGCAACTCTAGTCTTTTGTCCCCCACTTAAAGTATAAATTATTTTATCAAAATCCTCTTCTAAAAATCCAAGACCTTTAAGAACTCTAGAAATTTCACCTTTATATGTATAGCCACCTTTATGAGAATATAAGTCTTGAAGAGTAGTATAGTCCTTTATAATTTTTTCATGATATGAAGCTTTATTCTCATCATAAGGCTCATTCATCTTGATTTCTAAAGTATGAAGTTTATTTTCAATATCGGTTAATTCTTTAAAAACTAAGTTCATTTCATCATATATAGTATTATTTAAATCTAAATCAACGTGTTGTGTTAAATATCCTATGGTTCTATTTTTATCAATAAATATTTCTCCAGAATCTTGAGATATTTCTTTAGAAATTATTTTAAAAAGAGTAGATTTTCCTTCGCCATTACCACCGATAATTCCAACTTTATCTCCTTCATTAATTGAAAATGTAATATTTTTCAATACATCTCTTATACCATAGCTTTTCGATATATCTTTGCAACTTAAAACTATCATTTTATCCTCCTATTATTATCTTGAAATATCTACAATATATATAAATATAATAAAGTTATAATTCCAACTTTATTATACTCTAAGGTATTATACTAATCAAATAACTATAAGTAATAATAAATATTCTGTAGTTAATTAAATAATTTTTAAATTGATAATATTTAAGTTAGTAATTTAGGAGTTTACATAAATAAAAGTATGTAGGAATTAAAGGTTACTTCATAGTATTGGTGAAAATCTTAAACTATGAGTAATTTATTAATCTTACATACTTTTTTATTATTTAGAAATTGTTTTGAATTTTGGTAAATGATTATCTATTACAAGAGAAGGGGTTCCAGATATAAGAGGTAAGAAATAATCTAAAGCTTCTTCTCTTATGTGATTTCCTTCTTCATTAATTAATTCTGTTGGAAAATATTTAACATTGTTAGCTATTTTATCAGCTTCAACAAGAAAATGAGATGTAGTATATGGTGAATTTGAATCTCTTTTAATTCCAACCATATAGCCACTATTTCCATCAATAGCAAATTTTAAGGCAGAATAACCAGCATCAAAGGCTTCCTCTAAGTCTACGTCAGAAGCACAGTGAATAGAGCATCTTTGTAAAACTCCTAATTCAAGAGATTTTACTCTACTTGTTATACCTGATGATATTATTAAGTTTTTAAGGTAATTACCTATACCACCAAGTTGAGCATGTCCGAAATTGTCATGAGCTTGTCTGGTAACTTCAGTAATAAATTGGCCTTCAGAATTTTTTAAACCCTCAGAAACAACTATAAAAACTTTATTCTTTTCTTGAAATTTCTTTCTAACATCTAGAAGAAATTGTTCTATATTAAAAGCAACTTCTGGTAAGTAGATAAAGTCTGCAACTGGCTTTCCATTTATTCTAGCTGTGCATGAAGAAGCAGCTAGCCAACCTGTATCTCTCCCCATTGTTTCTAAGATAAAGATTCCATTATTAATATAAACTGATGAATCTAAATATGTTTCAAGAGCTGTTGTAGCAATAAACTTTGCAGCACTTCCAAAGCCCGGCGTATGATCAGTATACATTAAATCATTATCTATTGTTTTAGGAATTCCTATAAATTTTATATCTATTCCTGAACTTTTCGCATACTTACCTAATTTAGCAATGGTATCCATAGAATCATTTCCACCTACATAAAAGAAGGCTTTTATATTGTTTATATTTAATATGTCTAAAAGTTTATCATATTCCTCACTTGAATCTTCTAAATTCTTCATTTTATATCTACAAGAACCTAATCCAGAAGATGGTGTGTATCTAAATGTATTTATTTCTTCATCTGAAAAAGATGATAATTCTATTATATTTCCATTTAATATACCTTCTATTCCGTTTAAACCTGCATATACTTTATCAAAGGCACCTAAATCTTTATTTGCTTGTAACAAACCTACTACACTAGAATTAATAACAGATGTTGGACCACCAGATTGAGCAATTATACAATTCGCCATTAAGCTACTCTCCTTTATAAAAAAATACAAAATGTGATATACTTTTTAAAATATTATATACCCTATTTAATAATATACAATAAAATTTGTAATATTAAAAGGGTTTATTTCAAAAAAATAATACATAAATACTATACTTTATAATTATATATAGAGTAGAATTATATAATTTGGAGGAGTTTCTAAAAGATGGGATTAAGAGAGGTAATTTTAATTGGTGTAGCTATGGCTATGGACGCACTTGGACTTAGTATATGTTTGGGGATAAATCCCACATTAAAAAGAAAAAATAAATGGGGATTTATAGCTTCATTTGCATTTTTTCAATTTCTATTTATATTTTTGGGGGGAATAGCAGGAAATTTGTTTGATACATATATTGTAGCAATTCCTAATATGATAGGCGGAATTGTAATAGCTTTAATAGGTCTTATAATGATATTTGAAGCTTTTAAAAAGAATGATAAAGACGATTCTGTTTTAATAAAAAAATCAATGTATTTAATTTTAGGAATGTCAGTAAGTGTAGATGCTTTAGTAGTTGGTTTTACATCTTTTTTTGAGATTAATGCAATATTGTTATTTATTGATGCTGTTTTGGTAGGCTTAATAACTTTACTAATATGTACCACAGGTTTCTTTTTATGTAGATATATAAGAAAGGTTGATTTTATATGTAAATATGCAGATTTGCTAGGTGGAATAATATTATTAATATTAGCATTAGAAATGATATTTTTTAATATTTAATATGTAGAATATTAGTGTTATAATTATATATATGTTTCAATTATTAATTTATATTATTGCAGTATTATGATATAAGATAATAGTATTACTTAAGCAAAATAGAAAAATTGAAAGCATAGATTATTTAATTTTTATATAGGTTACTTAAATATTGATTTTTCTTATATAGTATAAATTTCAAAGGTAGTTTAGATAAGTGAAAAGTATTTAGTACAACTTGTATATAAGAACGTTAGGAGAATAAAATGAGCTGGGAAATTTATTTAAAAGAAAAAGGAATGAGAGTTACAGCAGGAAGAATTTCAATTTTAAATATAATAGAGTCTTCAGATAAAGGGCTTTCAGCAGAAAATATATATTATCAATGCAAAAAGCACAATGAAAACTTAAACCTTAGTACTATATATAGAACATTAGAATTGTTAGAAGAAAAAGATATAATAAAAAAAATTAACATAGATGGACCTGCAATTTATGTATTAAAAAAGGAAAGTCACAAACATACTTTAAAATGTGATGTTTGTAATAAATGTGTAGAAATACCATGTCCAATGGAAGAAATAGAAGAAGCCATAAAAGCTAAAGTTGGATTTAGCTTAACAGAACATAAGTTAGAATTAAATGGCGTTTGTGATGAATGCAAAAAATTAAAACAATAACAATAAATATAATAAGGGTAGTATTTTATACTACCCTTATTATATTTATTGTTTTAAATTAAAAAATTTATCGAAGATTATGACTAAAATTAAAGTGAACACAGATGTAATTGCAATAGTACCCCCTGGAGCACTATTAATATAATATGATAAAAATAATCCCATCATAATATCAAACATTCCAAAACCTATGGAGAATAGTAATGTTGTCTTAAATCCCTTTTTTAATTGCATTGCAGTTGCAACAGGCACTATCATTATGGATGATATAACAAGTATTCCCATTACTCTTATTGACATAGAAATAGTTGAGCCAACAAGTATAGTAAAAATATAATTTATAAGTTTTACTTTTACTCCTGAAGTCTTTGCACCTTCTTCATCAAAAGTAATGTAAATAAGCTTATTAAATAAAAAGATCAAAGCAACTAAACAAATAATTCCAACTATTAAAATTAAGAAAATATCTTCTTTAGAAACGGTAAGAATACTTCCAAATAAAAATGAATTTACTTTTGCAGAAGCTTTACCACTGCTTATAAGTATGATAGCTATACCTAAACTAAAGGTTAAAACTAAAGACATAACAAGTTCAGCATATTTTTTATAATATTCTCTTAAGAATTCTATAACTATAGCACAAAGTGTTGTAAATAAGAAGGCTGTTATTAATGGATTAACCCCTATAACTAAACCAATAGCAACACCAGCAAAAGAAGAATGTGAAAGTGTATCACCAATCATTGAATATCGTCTAAGCACTAAAAAAAGTCCTATGAAAGGACAAAGTATTGATATTATAAAACCAGCCATAAAGGCATTTTGCATAAAATCTAATTGAAACATATTATCTACCTTTCCTAATAATAAACTTAAATAGCATCATTTAATTTAAAACTTTTATTTCTAAACTCTTTATACTCATCAGTGGTAAATAAATTAATATTTCCATTATCAACTTTAAGAATATGAGTTGAGTTCTTTAAAGCAATATCTATATTATGTTCTATTGATATAATAGTTTTTTTATCAATTTCATTTAATTTCTTTAAAATACCGTAGATTTCAATTTGATTTTTTTCATCCACGCCAGTAGAGGGTTCATCAAGAATAATTATATCAGGATTACCCATTAAAGCTCTTGCAATAAGAACTCTTTGTTGTTGTCCACCAGATAGCATACCTAGAAGTCTGTTTTCATAATCACTCATACTAACATTTTCAAGGATTGAAGAGATATTTATATTTTTATTTTTCAAAGTTTTTTTATGACATAGTAAAACCTCTTTAACTGTAATTGGAAATTGTGAGTTAAAAGAATCAAGTCTTTGGGGAACATACCCAATTGAATCTGAATTAATTTCTATACTACCAGAGGTAGGTTTTAATAAGCCAAGTATTAGTTTTATTAATGTAGTTTTACAGCTTCCATTTTCACCAACTATAGATAAATATATACCACTTTGTATGTTTAAGTTTATATTTTTAAGTAAATATGGTGGTTTATTAGAATATGAAAAACATAAGTCTTTTATATTAATCATTAAAAAATCATCTCCTAAATAATCTAGACTTATTATATATGAAAATGCGAATAGTTTGCAACAATAACTTTAGATATATTATAAATTTACTTATTTATTTGTATTATTGACATAGTTTTAAATTACAAAGCTATTTTAACTAAGAAATTGAGCAGATTTTCTTAGTTAAGTTATTGATCATAAATTGTTAATAGTTAATTACCATAGTTTTGTTGATTTATATTATGAATAAAACATATAATATAGATAAGTTAAATAAAACCAAAGTAAAAATATTGGAGGAATATATATGGATTTTTCAAGTTTAGTATTAATGGAAAAGGATAAAGAAACGGGATTTATAACTAAGGAGCTTGGAAGTTTTCAAGTTTCAGAAGGGGCATTATATGTAAAAAAGCTTTTTGTTAGCAATGAAGTTGTAAATTTATATTTTGATACAAATAAAGATGTAGAAGAATGGGAATACTCAGCAATATATGATGTTTTTAATTATGATGCTTTTATAAAGGAAGAATTTGAAATTGAGGATTCTTTAGATGAATATAATCCTACTTTTTTAGTAAAATTTAAATATGTAGATGATTATGAATTCATGAAAGAACGAATAACAAGATGTGTTGAGTTAATCGAAGAAGCTATGGAAAATGCCTTTAAGGATATTGAAGGTAAAGAAGATGACTATAATTAGAAAGGAGAGCCTAATAAATTAGGCAGAAGTTATGAGTGAATTAAAGATATTGAAAAAGAGAGAAGAAATTGAAGATAAGTATAAATGGAAAGTTAATGAAATATTTTCAAATGATGATGCGTGGGAAAATGCTTTCCAGGAACTAAAAAAAGAATCGCCTTCTCTTAAAGATTTTGAAGGCAAACTAAATAATGCTGAAAATATTTTAAATTACTTAGAAAAGTATATAGATTTAGGAATAAAAGCAGAAATAGTTTATGTATATGCTCATTTAAAATGTGATGAGGATACATCAAATTCAAAGTATCAAGCTATGATGAACAAGATAGATTCTTATATGGCTGAATTTGCATCATATACAGCTTATTTTGTACCAGAGATATTATCATTAGATGATGAATTTATAATGAATATTATAGATAGTAATGATAAATTAAAGGTTTATTCATTTATGTTTAAGGACATATTAAAGGAAAAACCTCATATATTAAGCAAAGAACAGGAAGAATTACTAGCACAAGTTTCAGATTGCTTAGATGCTCCATCATCTATTCATAATATGTTAACAAATGCAGATATGAAATTTGGAAATATAATTGATGAAGATGGTGAAAATGTAGAGTTAACAGAAGGAAATTACTCATCATTTATAAAAAGTAAAGATAGAAAAGTTAGAAAAGAAGCTTTTAAAACTTTATTTAAAGAATATAAAAATTTAGAAAATACATTTTCAACTACTTTAACAAGCTCACTAAAGAATTTTAATTTTGGAGCTAAGGTTAGAAAGTATAATTCTGCACTAGAATCATCATTAAGTCCAAATGATATACCAGTTGAAGTATATAAAAATTCTATAAAAACTATAAATGAGAATCTAAAATCACTTCATAAATATGTTTCTTTAAAGAAAAAATTATTGGGATTAGATGAAATGCATATGTATGATTTATATGTTCCAGTAATAGAGATACCAAAAGAGCATATAGAATTTAATGATGGTGTAAATATGGTTTTAGAAGGGTTAAAGCCATTAGGAGAAGAATATTTAAATATTTTTAAGAATGGTGTAGAAAATGGTTGGATAGATATATATCAAAATAAAGGCAAAAGGGGAGGCGCATATTCTTGGGGTGGATATAAAACAATGCCATATGTTTTATTAAACTACAATTATGAATTACATGATGTATCCACTTTAGCACATGAGATGGGTCATTCTATCCACTCTTATTATTCAAGAAAAGAGCAGCCATATATTTATGCAGGTTATACTTTGTTTTGTGCAGAAGTAGCCTCAACTACAAATGAAGCTCTTCTTATTCATTACTTAATTAATAAAGAAACTGATAAAAAGAAAAAATTATATTTAATAAATCAAGAGTTAGAGCAAATAAGAACAACTGTATTTAGGCAACTTATGTTTGCAGAATTTGAATTATTTACTCATGAAAGCTTGGAAAAAGGAATGTCTTTAACTGCTGAAGATTATAATAAAGCTTGGCATGATTTAAATGTTAAATATTTTGGTGAAGATATGGTAGTAGATGAAGAAATTGATATTGAATGGGCTAGAATACCACATTTTTATTCAGATTTTTATGTTTATCAATATGCTACAGGATATGCAGCAGCTTCAGCCTTTGCAAAATCAATACTAGAAGGAAAGGAAGATTCTGTTTCTAAATATATTGAATTCTTAAAAAGTGGTGGAAGTGATTATCCAATAGAGATATTAAAAAAAGCAGGAGTTGATATGACTACGTCACAACCTCTAGAAGCAACTGTTGAAAGATTTAATGAACTTTTAGATATGCTAGATAAAGAAATAAATTTCAATTAACAATTTATTTCATTTTATGATTTACAAGGTATAGTTCACAACTTTTTGCGGTAAATTTTGGAGAAGTTTATTAATAGTAAGCAATTAATAATTTTTATTGATTGCTTACTAATATTTTTATTGCGCTAATTAAGGGGGATGGACTTTGAAGAATTTTGAAAAAATATTTTTTGGTTTATTAACTAAAGAACTAAACTTTTTTATGAGAAGTTATTATAGCGAATTTCATAAAGAAGAAAGATGGATAGGGTTAATTGATTTAAATGAAGTAGTAGTTTCAGTTGTTGTATCAAATGATATGAATGAAGAAGTAGATTTTAATGAAGCAAAAGAGTATCTTTTAAAATCTTTAAATAAAAGATTTGTAGTAAATTTAATAATTTTAGCTTCAGAAGAATATATAAATTATAATAAAAATAATTATTACAATAAACTAATATTTTCAGTAAAAGATAAGAAAATACTATATTCTAGTGAAGGTTCTAAAGCATTTATTCCTATTATAAATTACATGATAAATGAAAATAATAAGAAGAAAATAAATTTCAAAAAATATAAAGTTACATATACAATAATTATTTTAAATATTTTAGTGTATTTGATTGAAATTATTAAATCAAGAAATTTAATTGATATTAACATATATACTTTGATTCAAATGGGTGCAAAAGTTAATATTTTAATTAATAGAGGGGAAATATATAGATTAATAACATCTACTTTTTTACATGGTGGAATAATGCATATTTTATTTAATATGAGTGCACTTAATATAATAGGAAAAGAAGTTGAATATATATATGGAAGTAAAAAATATATATTAATTTATATTTTGTCTGCTTTATCGGGATCATTATTTAGTTATTTATTTAATCCAAATAGTGTATCGGTTGGAGCATCAGGTGCTATATTTGGACTTTTGGGTGCTATGTTAGTATTTGGATTAAAAGAAAAAAATAAAATTGGAAAACAATATGTAAAAAATATATTAGAGACTCTAGCTATAAATGTAATTATAGGAATAACTATATCTAATATAGATAATTACGCACATTTGGGTGGTTTAATAATGGGGGCAATATCAGCATTAATTTTATTTAAAAGTAAAAAGACAATCAGTTAAATAAAATTATAAATTCTAGAGGTGATAATAGTGAAAGAAAAAAATCATAACAATGAACTTATATTTGCTATTTCATTTATTGGAGTACTATTAGCAACTTCAATATATTACTTAATAAATATAGATATAGAAAAACTTTTCAGAATAGGCCTTACGTTTATAACTATTCTTGGAGTATATTCGTTATATATAAGAACCTTTCTCAAGGGAGCAAAAGTTATATATTATATTAATATGCTGTTCATTTTTTTATCAATGTATTTAGCTAGTGTTTTAGATTTTTATTCTATAACTAACTATGATAAATTTCTACATCTATTATCAGGAGCGATAATTGCTATAATTGGCTATGTTTTATTTTTATATTTAACAAATGAAAAAGTAAGAAAAGAAATACATCCATTAATTTCTGTTATCTTTGTAATATTATTTGCTACATCTGCAGCTGCAGTATGGGAAATATGGGAATTTACAACTGATTCTCTTTTTGGATTAAAGGCTCAGAATGGAAGTTTAAATGATACTATGTGGGATATAATTTGTGGAACTTTAGTAGGGGTAATAACATCTATTCCTATATATTTATATAATAAAGGTAAAAATATTAAATTTATTAAATATATAATAGAAGATATTGAACGAAACAAAAAATAGATAAAAAAGATATGTTAATAAAAATAACATATCTTTTTTGTGATTTTTATATTTACATTTACTCATGAAAAGATGTATAATATTAATAATTTAACAATAATAGAGAGTAAATAGAAAAAATATATCAAAAAACATATCAATATGCTAATATAAAGGAATTATTGGGGACAAAGGAGTTTTGAATATGATTGGAAGAAAATATGTAGATGAAATTATTAGTAAAGTGGAAAAAAGAAATTTTGGGGAAGAAGAATTTTTAAATGCTATAAAGGAAGTGCTTAATTCACTTGTACCAGTATTTAATAAACATCCTGAATATATAGAAGAAGGAATATTAGAACGAATCGTAGAACCTGAAAGACAAATATTTTTTAGAGTTCCATGGATAGATGATAATGGAAAAGTACAAGTTAATAGAGGATTTAGAGTTCAATTTAATAGTGCGATAGGACCTTATAAAGGTGGTTTGAGATTTCATCCATCAGTAAATCAAAGTATAATAAAATTTTTAGGATTTGAACAAACTTTTAAAAATTCACTAACTGGATTGCCAATAGGTGGAGGAAAAGGTGGTTCAGATTTTAATCCAAAAGGAAAATCAGATAGAGAAGTAATGAGATTTTGTCAAAGTTTTATGGCAGAATTATACAAGCATATAGGACTTGATACGGACGTTCCAGCAGGTGATATAGGAGTTGGAGCAAGAGAAATAGGATATATGTATGGGTATTACAAGAAAATAAAAAATGCAAATGATCAAGGGGTATTAACAGGTAAAGGACTTGCCTATGGTGGGAGTTTAGTAAGAAAAGAAGCAACTGGATATGGACTAGTGTACTTTACAGAGAAAATGTTAAGTGATAATAATTTAAGTTTTAAAGATAAAACAGTAGTAATATCAGGATCAGGTAATGTTGCTATATATGCTTGTGAAAAAGCAAATGAATTAGGTGCAAAAGTAGTAGCATTAAGTGATTCTAATGGATATATATATGATGAAAATGGAATAAATTTAGATATAATAAAACAAATTAAGGAAGTTAATAGAGGAAGAATTAAAGAATATTTAGACTATGTACCAAATGCTAAATATACAGAAGGATTTAGAGGAATTTGGGAAATTAAATGTGATATTGCACTTCCTTGTGCAACACAAGGGGAAATAAATAAAGAAGCAGCAGAAATTTTAATTAAAAATGGTGTTAAAGTTGTTTCAGAAGGTGCAAATATGCCAACAGACTTAGATGCAATAGAGTTGCTTCAAAAGTCTGGAGTAATGTTTGGTCCAGCAAAGGCTGCAAATGCTGGTGGAGTTGCTTGTTCGGCATTAGAAATGTCACAAAATAGTTCAAGATTATCTTGGGATTTTGAAGAAGTTGATTCAAAACTTAAAGACATAATGGTCAACATATATATAAATTCTAAAAATGCAGCACAAGAATATGGTGAGCCAGGTAATATATTAATGGGAGCTAATATAGCAGGCTTTATAAAGGTTGCAGAAGCCATGATGTCTCAAGGTATAGTTTAATGTTATAAATCTCAAAAATAGCAACCCCTATTTTGAGTTTATTAATAAAAAGCCATTTAGTTGTAAAATATATTTATAACTAAATGGCTTTTCTTTTAATTAAACTTGTAATATTTTGTGAAGCAAAATATTACAAGTGAAAAGTGTAAGAGGGAAAAGTTGAGGAAGAAATCCTTACAGGATTTTGGAGTAAAGGTGCTTTGCATCTATGTATTTTAATTTTTTTTTCATAGAAGGCATTGAATACTTGTGGAATATAATTTCTGTACACCTGAACTTAGTATGAAAGCCACCTACTGAAGCTTGCCTAAAGTAGATGTACCTTAATTCTTTCACTTTTCACTATTAACTTTTCACTAGATAAAATGCTTCGCAATTATAAGGAAATTATTACATGAGTATATTAATTATATCTTTATTTATATAGGATAAAATAATATATATAAAGATATAATTAATATTAAGATAAATATACTAATCAATAATAAATCAATAAACTATTTATAAAATTTGTATGTAGTAATATTAATGAATTTTTAAGATTTCAGTACTTGATTTTTTACCACTATTAGAATATATTTAATAAAGATGTCAAAGATAATGTACTAAATAGTAATATAAGGAAAATATCCTTTATTTATAGGAGTGGATGTAATGAAAGAAATTATTTTAGCTGTGACAGGTGTATTTCAGGTTATTGTCTTTGCAATGATGATGTATTATTTTGTTTTAGCTTTTTTTGGCTTAATAAGAAAGACAGAAAAGAAAAATTATACACCTACAAAAAAGTTTGCAATGATAGTTGCAGCTCATAATGAAGAAGTTGTTATCGGAAAACTAGTGGAAAGTATGTTAAATCAAGATTACCCGAGAGAGCTATATGATGTATTTGTGATTGCTGATAATTGTGATGATAATACTGCTAAAATAGCAAGAAAATATGGTGTTTATGTTTATGAAAGATTCAATAAAGATCAAAAGGGTAAAGGATATGCATTAGAGTGGTTATTTGATAAGATATTTAAAATGCAAAAGAAATATGATGCGGTTGCAGTATTTGATGCTGACAATTTAGTATCAAAAAATTGGTGTAAAGAAATTAATTCAAAAATGCTAGAAGGTTATAAAGTAGTACAAGGCTACATAGATAGTAAAAATCCTAATGATTCATGGATAGCTACTTCATATTCAATAGCTTTCTGGACTCAGAATAGAATGTATCAACTAGCAAGAGCGAATATTGGATTATCAAATCAAATTGGTGGAACAGGATTTGCTATAGATACAGAGATTTTACAAGAATTTGGATGGGGAGCTACATGTTTAACCGAGGATTTAGAGTTTAGTTGTAAGTTAATTTTGAATGGAGAAAAAGTTGGATGGGCACATGATGCTATTATTTATGATGAAAAACCTCTTACTCTAAAACAATCATGGGTTCAAAGAAGAAGATGGATGCAAGGATTTACAGATGTAGCATCTAGATATTTCTTTAAGCTACTTAAAAAGGGATTTAAAGAAAGAAAATGGTTTGTTTTAGATTGTGCTTTATACGTAATTCAACCTTTCTTTACTTTAATGATTGGTATATCAACGGTTTTAAGCTTTGTACAAGGCATGAGTCCAGAAGGACTTAATATTTTCTTAATTAGCTATCTGACTGGAGATTTTTCATTTAAAGTTATTGGTGTTATGCAATTTTTAATTACTCCTTTAATTATGAGATTAGATAAAAAAATATCACCAGGATTGTTTGTTATGCTTATATTTTATTCATTAAGTGTATTTATACTACCAATTTTTGCAACTAAGGTAGATAATTATTCAACGGTTTTATTAATAGATATAGTTTATAATTTAGCATTTTTATTAGCAACGGCATTATTCTTAGGAAAAAAGAAACTAATTTTATTCTTTAGATTTTTATTATATTCTTTATATACATTAACATGGATTCCAATAACTATTGAAGGTATGCTAAGAAAAAATAATAAAGAATGGAATCCGACAAAGCATGTTAGAAATATAGAAATTTGTGATGTTCAGTAAAAAACATTGTTTTGAAATCAGATTTTTCTTAAAGTGAAATTTCTAGAATATATAGCTGTATTAAATTGATTTTAAAATTAATTTAATACAGCTTTTTAATTGATAAAATAAAAAAATATAAAGAGTTTACCTTGAATCTATCTCGAACATTTGTTTGACATTTTCTTTAGAAAGATTTATATTTTTATTTATAGATTAATTATGATAAAATTAAAAAGATTATAATGAGAAGGTATGGTTAAACTAAGGTATAAGTTTAGTTTAACGCAATAATAGTGATTTTGGAGGTTTGTATGAGTGAAGATTTGATGAAAGGATATGATGTTACTGATTTAACTTCCTTAGAAAAGCTTGAACCAGTTAGAGTAAGACCTGGAATGTATATAGGATCTACAGGAACTAAAGGATTACATCATTGTGTTTGGGAGATTTTAGATAATTCTATAGATGAAATATCTAATGGATATGGAAATAAAGCTACAATAATAATAAATAAAGATAAAAGTATTACTATAATAGACAATGGAAGAGGAATTCCAACAGGGATACATCCAGTTAAGAAAAAATCTGGAGTAGAGATGGTTTTTACGGAGTTACATACTGGAGGAAAATTTAATAATAAAAACTACAAAACATCAGGAGGATTGCATGGTGTTGGTGCAGCTGTAGTTAATGCGTTATCTTCTTGGTTAGAAGTAGAGGTTCATCAAAGTGGAAATATATATAAACAAAGATTTGAATATGCTTATGATAAAGAGCTAAAAAGAGATATGCCAGGAACAGCTGTAACAAAACTAGAAATAGTTGGCAAAACCAAGGAAACAGGAACAAGAGTTACTTTTATGCCAGATAAGGATGTTTTTTCTAGCACAGATTTTAAAGTTGACATAATAGATGAAAGATTACAAGAATTAGCATTTCAAAATAAAGGAATGTATTTAGAATTAATAGATTTAAGAAAAGATGAGTTTAGAAAAGAGTATTACTCAGAAAGAGGGCTTTTAGATTTTATAGAATATTTAAATGAAAGTAAAACTACACTTCATGATAATCCAATTTACTTTGAAGGGGAAAGAAGCGTTAATAATATACAAATGTTTGGAGAGTTATGTGTACAATTTACAGATTCTACTACAGAAAATATAGCGAGTTATGTTAATAATATACCAACAAAAGAAGCAGGAACCCATGAAACTGGATTTAAAACAGGAATGACAAGAGCATTTAAAGAAGGTGCTAAGAAACTTGGACTTGTAAAAGAAAAAGATAAGGATTTTGAAGGTGACGACTTAAGAGAAGGAATGACAGCTATCTTAAGAATAAAGATTACAAATCCTATATTTGAAGGACAAACCAAAACTAAACTAGGGAGTACTGAAGCTTATACAATGATGAATGACTTAGCTTACACAAAGTTTAATGAGTGGATAGAAGATAACAAAGAAGTTGCTTCTATGCTTATAAACAATGCGCTTCAAGCAGCTCAAAGAAGAGAAAAAATAAAAAAAATAAATGAAGCTGAAAAAAGAAAAGTAGGAAAAGGTGCAGCACCTCTTGCAGGAAAAGTTGCTGTTTGCACACTGAAAGATAATACTGTAAATGAATTTATTGTTGTTGAGGGAGATTCAGCAGGGGGTTCGGCAAAACAAGCAAGAGATAGAAGATTTCAAACTATAATGCCTTCAAAAGGTAAGATAATGAATACAGAAAAACAAAAGCTAGAAAATGTATTAGCATCAGAGGAACTTAAGATATTTAATACAGCATTAGGCACAGGTACCTTAGATAATTATAAAGAAGAAGATTTAAAGTACGATAAAATTATAATTATGAGTGATGCAGATGTAGATGGATATCATATAAGAACTTTATGGATGACTTATATATATAGATATATGAGACCTCTAATTGCAAATGGGCATTTATATTTAGCTCAGCCACCATTATATAAAGTGTATAAAAGTGTTAAAGGGAAAGAAGTTCATAAATATGCATATAGTGATGATGAGCTTGAAAGTGTAAAAAAGGAAATAGGAAAAGGAGCACTTATACAAAGATATAAAGGTCTTGGAGAAATGAATCCAGATCAATTATGGCAAACTACACTAAACCCAGAAACAAGAACTTTACTTCAAGTAACGATTGAAGATGCTGCTAAAGCTGAAAAGATGGTTTCATTACTTATGGGAGATATAGTTGAGCCAAGAAAAACATATATGTATAAATATGGAGAATTTTAATAAATAGGATGGAGAAAAAATATGGCGAAGAAAGTTAATGATATACCAAGGGATAATAATATAATTAGAGTTCCTTTAGAGGAGGCAATGCCTGATAACTATTTGCCTTATGCTATAGAAGTTGCAAAGGATAGAGCACTGCCAGATGTTAGGGATGGATTAAAACCAGTTCATAGAAGAATATTATATGGTGCATATCAATTAAAAGCATTTCCAGATAAACCATATTATAAGTCAGCAAGAATAGTTGGAGATATATTAGGTAAATATCACCCACATGGTGATACATCAGTTTATGATGCTATGGTTATAATGGCACAAGATTTTTCAACTAGAGAAACCCTTATAGATGGTCATGGTAACTGGGGATCTATGGATGGAGATGGAGCAGCAGCAATGAGGTATACAGAAGCAAGACTTGCTCCTATTGCCATAGAAATGCTTAGAGACATAGATAAAGATACTGTAGATATGGTTCCGAACTATTCAGATAGTGAGATGGAACCTAAGGTACTTCCTAGTAGATATCCTAATCTTCTAGTTAATGGTACATTTGGAATTGCGGTAGGGCTTGCGACAAATATACCTCCACATAATTTAGGAGAAGTTACGGATGGAGTATTAGCATATATAGATAATCCAGAAATAACAACTAAAGAACTTATGGAGTATGTAAAGGGACCTGATTTACCTACTGGAGGAATTTTAATAGGACAAAACTCTATACTTTCTGCTTATGAAGCTGGAGAGGGAAAGGTAACCTTAAGAGCTAAAACCAATATCGAAAGGCTTGAAAACGGGAAAATTGGAATAGTTATAACAGAGTTTCCTTTTAGAAGAAATAAGGCGAAGCTTCTTCAAACTATATCTGAGATGACTGGAGATAAAAGACATTCTAAAGCTTTAGAATCAATAATTGATATAAGAGATGAATCAGACAGAAGTGGAGTAAGAGCTGTTATAGAATTAAGAAAAGCAGCTGATGAAGAAGTAGCAGATAAGGTTTTAAAATATTTATTTAAAAGAACAGATCTTCAATGTAATTTAAGCTTTAATATGGTAGCTTTAGCAGAGGGAAAACCTCAAACTATGGGGCTTAAGACTATAATAAAGCATTATGTAAATCATCAAAAAGAAATAGTAACAAGAAGAACTATAAAAGAATTAGCAATTGCAGAAAAAAGATTTCATATAGTTGAAGGATTTATTAAAGCTATAGATGTTTTAGATGAAATTATTAAAACAATAAGAGAATCTAAGTCTAAAAAAGATGCAGGCATAAATCTTATAAATAAATTTGGATTTACAGAAATACAATCAGAAGCAATTTTAGAACTGATGCTATATAGATTAACTGGACTTGAAATAAAAGTATTCCAAAAAGAATATGCTGAATTAGAAAAAACTATCAAAAGATTAAAAAAGATATTATCAGACGAAAAAGAACTTCTTAAAGTAGTAAAAGCTGAATTAAAGGAAGTTGCAGATAAATATAGAAATCCTAGAAAAACAGCTATTATTAAAGATGACAATGAAGCTAAAATAGATGTAGAAGAGCTTATAGTAGTAGAAGATGTTATGATAACTTTATCTAAAGATGGATTTATAAAAAGGATTCCTTTAAAAACTTTCAATAGAGTTAATGCAAATGCAGAAGATATTGAGTATAGAGAAGGTGATGAATTAAAATTCTTATTTAAATCGAATACTACAGAAAACATTCTTTTATTTACAAATAAGGGGAATATGTATCAAACAAAGGGTATAAATATTCCAGAATGTAAATGGAAAGAAAAAGGTGAAAGAGTTGATAATTTAATAAAAACATTAAATTTGGAAGATGAAACCATAGTCTATACTGCTTCAGTTTCTTCGTTTATGCCGAATAAATATGTTCAATTTATAACATCAAGAGGTGGAATTAAAAGAAGTTCCTTAGATAAATTCCAAACAAGTTACACAAAGCTACAAGCTACGAAGCTTAAGGATTTTGAAGAAGTTATAGATATAAGTCTGCTAGAGGAAGATGAATTTAAAGAATTTATAAATTTTGAAACTAAGAAGGGATTGGTATTCAATTTGCCAATTCCTAGCATAGAGGATTCTGCAAGAAATATATTACCAATAATGATGTTTAATTTATCGAATAAAGATGAAGTAACAAAAGTTGAGTATAGTGATAGTATTGATTTTATTGATTTTTCTATAGGTATAACTTCAAAGGGAACAATAAAGGGATTTAATAGTATTAAAAAAAATGATAATCTAAAAGTAAAGATAGATTCTCTAAGTAATATATTAATTTTCACAAACTTAGGAAAAGTGTTTAAAATACCAGCCTTCTTATTATCAGGAGTAAATAAAGGTGAAATTCCTCTAGAAAAAATTATAGATGATTTAGAAAAGAATGAAAAAATTATAAAAGTAATATCTATAAAAAACTTTGAAGATAATAGATTTATATATTTCTTTACTAAAAAAGGTATGGTTAAAAAGACTTCATTAGTAGAATTTGATGGAAACTACTCATCACAATTGTCATATAAATTTAAGTATGATAATGATGAATTAATATCAGCAGAGATGTATAATAATA
Source organism: Clostridium sartagoforme (assembly GCF_039521405.1). Lineage (NCBI taxonomy): Bacteria > Bacillati > Bacillota > Clostridia > Eubacteriales > Clostridiaceae > Clostridium > Clostridium sartagoforme. The sequence continues at coordinate 173,124 of NZ_BAAACH010000016.1, read as the reverse complement.
ATGTAGCAGAAATAGTAATTATAACTAAAAAAGGTATGGGTATAAAGTTTTCCTCAGAAAATATAAATACCATGGGAAAAGTAGCTTCAGGAGTAACGGGAATAAGCTTAAAGGAAAATGATGAGGTTATTTATGGAAAAATAATAGCTATTCAATATGGCGAGGATTTAAATGAATTAGCGATAACATCTAATGATAAAATAATTTTAGTTTCCAAAAACAAAGAAAAGAAAGAAGTAGATATAGAAGATATAAAGCTTCAAAATAGAGCGGGAAAAGGAAGCAATATTATAACAATTGCTTTAGATGACGAGATTAAAGAAATTATATTATAGGAGGAGATTTTTTATGAAGGTAGCAATTTTATTAGCCAATGGTTTTGAAACCTTAGAAGCTTTAACAGTTGTTGACGTATTAAGAAGAGCTGAAGTAGAATGCCATACTTTTTCACTAAAAGATAAAGAGGTAACTACATCCCATAATATTATAGTGAAAGCCGATAAAAACATTGTAGATAAAGAAATCGAAGATTATGATTTTTTAGTATTACCAGGTGGAATGCCAGGAGCTAAAAATTTAAGAGATGATAATAGAGTTATTGAACTTATAAAGAAGTTCAATAATGAAAATAAATGGATTTGTGCAATTTGTGCAGGACCAATAACTTTGGCAAAAGCAGAAATAACAAATAGTAAAAACATTACATGTTATCCTGGTTTTGAGAATGAAATAGGAAACTGCAATTATAAAGAAGATTTAGTAGTTGTAGACGGAAATATAATAACAGGAAAAGGTCCAGCAGCAGCAATTCCTTTTGCTTTTGAAATATTAGATAAAATATCTAAAGATAAGGTTGAGGATATAAAAGGAAAAATGTTATTTTAATAGTCCTACTATGGAGGAAAAATGAGAGAAAATTGGATATTAGTAAATAAAAAAGAGAGCTTTTTAAGGCTCTCTAATTCTATAAATGAAAACCCATTAGTATTGAGACTTCTTGCAAATAGAGGGATAGATACTTTCGAAGATGCTAATAGATTTTTAAATGGAACAATTGAAGATTTTTATGATGGTTATCTTATGGCAGATATGAAGAAAGGCGTACAAATAATAAAAGATGCTATTACAAATAATAAAAAAATAATAATTTATGGAGATTATGATTGTGATGGAGTAATTAGTACTACTATATTCTACAAAGCGTTAAAAAATGTAGGAGCAAATTATAGTTATTATATTCCCAATAGAGAAGATGAAGGCTATGGAATGCATAGTGGAAGAATAAAAAAGCTTAAAGAAGAGGGATATGAAGTTATTTTAACTTGTGATAATGGTATAGCTGCGTTTGAACAGGTAGACTTAGCTAAAGAACTTGGTATGGAAATAGTTATTACTGATCATCATGATATTCCAATTAGAGAAAATAGTGAAGGTGACTTAAAAGAAACTATACCTTATGCAGATGCTGTAATAAATCCAAAAAGAAGTGATTGTAAATATCCATTTAAAAAGCTTTGTGGAGCTGGAGTAGCATTAAAATTCTCTAAGTGTTTATATGATGAGTTTAAAATAGATGAAGAAAAGTTTTTAGAGTTAATACAATTTGCTTCTATAGCAACAGTTTGTGATGTTGTAGATTTAGTTGATGAAAATAGAATTATTGTTAAAAAAGGTTTAGAATTATTAAATGAGACAAAGAACTTTGGAATACAAGAATTGAAAAAGTCAACAGGATTAAATTCTAAAAAGATTGAAGAATATCATTTAGGATTTGTGATAGGTCCATGTATAAATGCTACAGGAAGGTTAGAAACGGCAGATTTATCAGTAGAATTGTTAATAACAGAGGATATTAATAATGCTAAAGACCTAGCGAATCAGCTAAGTGAACTGAATTCAATAAGACAAGAATTAACTAAAGAAAGCTTTGAAAAAATTATTAGAAAAATAGAAAATGAAAAAAAGAAAGAAGAAAAGGTCATAGTAGTATATGATGATACTATACACGAAAGCATTGCCGGAATAGTAGCAGGAAGAGTAAAAGAAAAATATAACATGCCTTGTATAGTTTTGACTAAAGGCAAGGAGATGCCAAAAGGATCTGCAAGATCAATAGAGGCCTATAATATATTTGAGGAGCTTAGTAAATGTAGTGAACTTATAGAAAAGTTTGGTGGACATCCAATGGCTGCAGGATTATCTATTAAGGAAGAAAATATAATTCTATTAAGAAATAAGTTAAACAATATATGTAAGCTATCAGATGAGGATATAATTCCTACTGTTAAAATAGATTCGCCTCTTGAATTAATTTACTTAAATGAAAACTTAATAAGTATTATTGAGAGCTTAAGACCCTTTGGAAAAGGAAACCCAAGTCCTTTGTTTGCTGTTAAAAATGTTAGTATAGAAAGACTCTGGTTACTAGGAAAAGAAAAGAACTTTTTGAAGCTTAGATTTAAATTTGAAACTAATAAAAGATTCTTATATATAGATGGAGTGAGTTTTGATAAATTTGAAGCTTTTAAAGAAGAAGTTATAAGTAAATATGGGGAAGAAGAATTTATTAGAGCTTGTGATAGCAGTTATATAAACTTAAAAGCAGATATAATTTATTATCCAAATATAAATGAATTTAATGGCAATAGAAATATTCAACTTATGATAAAACATATAAGAATCAATTAAATAGGAGTTGTCTTAAAATGATTATCATCATATTAAGACAACTCCTTGTTACTTAAAGTAATATAAAATTACATTCATATAAGTATAAGTAACATCAAAATGGTTTTACAATTAAAACTATTTTATTCCGTTTTCGTATTGCGCTACCATTCTTTTAACCATTTCCCCACCAACACTTCCGCATTGTTTTGAAGATAAATCTCCATTGTAATCAGAGAAAGGTACTCCCATTTCATTAGCTACTTCATTTTTGAATTTAGCTAATCCTTTTTTAGCTTCAGGTATTAAAACTCTATTATTATTATTATTATTATTAGCCATAATGTTTACACCTCCTTTTCATCTTTGTAACTATAGCTTGTGCAAATTTTTTGTGAATATTATATGTAACTAAAGGAAATTGGACATAATAGTGGAAAACAAATCTTTATAATTTTAAAATAATATTTAAAATAAATAATAGATAAATTATTTTGAATAACAATTAAATTGTCTTGAATAATATGATATTATTTAAGAAGAAAAAAGTTAAAATAATTAATGGTTAACAATTGTTAATCAAACAAGTGGGGTGTTTTTAATGAACAAATATAAGATAATAATGACTGGAGGAGGAACAGCAGGACATGTTACTCCTAATTTGGCTTTGGTTCCAAGGCTGAAGGAAGAAGGTTTTGAAATAAAATATATAGGAAGTAAGGATGGAATTGAAAAAGAAATAATAAAAGATGCAAAAATACCTTATTATGAGATTTCATCAGGGAAATTAAGAAGATATTTTGATATAAAAAACTTTACAGATCCTTTTAAAGTAATGAGGGGGGTAATAGAAGCAAATAAAATTTTGAAAAAAGAAAAGCCTAATATAGTATTTTCAAAAGGCGGTTTTGTCGCTGTACCAGTGGTTATTGCAGCCTCAATGAGAAAGATTCCAGTTGTTTCCCATGAATCAGATTTGACTCCAGGATTAGCAAATAAGTTATCTTCACCATTTTGTTCAAAACTTTGTGTTACATTTAGAGAAAGTTTAAAATATATTAAAGACGATAAAGGCGCATTAACAGGTACACCTATAAGAAAAGAAATATTAAGTGGAAGTTCAAGACAAGGAAAAGAAATCTGCGGATTTAAAGATAACAAAGAAATCTTACTAGTTATAGGTGGAAGTTTAGGTGCTAAAAGCATTAATGATGAAGTAAGAAAAAATATTAAAAAAATATTAGAAACTTTTAATATTATTCATATATGTGGAAAAGGAAATTTAGATCAGAATTTAAGTGGACTTAATGGTTATGTTCAATACGAATATGTTAAAGATGAGCTTCCTCATCTGTTAAAGGCTGCAGATTATGTAATATCAAGGGCTGGAGCAAATGTTATATTTGAATTGTTAGCATTAAATAAGCCAACCCTTTTAATACCATTATCAAAAAAAATAAGTAGAGGAGATCAAATTCTTAATGCTAAATCTTTCGAAAAAGAAGGTTTTTCACTAGTATTAGATGAAGATGAAATGATGGAGAATGAAAAAATGCTTTTAGCTAAAATTAAAGAATTAACAGAAAATAGAAATATATTAATAAAAAATATGAAAAATAGTGGAATTACTAATGGTGTTGAGGCGATTTTGGCAGTAATAAGAAAAAGTATGGAGTTAAATAAATGAAACAAGCTATCTTTTATTAGAAAAGGATATATTCAACTAATATGACCTGTATAAAACTTGCAAAAAAAAAATAGTGTTATATAATAAAATAGTAAGTAAAAAAATAGGTAATATATGTCCAAAGAGCTGACTTAATTAAGTCAAAAGATGAGGTGATGTAATTATGAAGAAAATCTCTATTATTTATTGGAGTAATGGGGGGAATGTTGAAGTTCTTGCAAATTCAATTGCAGAGGGAGCAGAAAATGCTGGTGCGGATATAAATGTTAAATATGTTTATGATGCAACAATAGAAGATGTAACAGAAGCTGATGCAGTTGCATTTGGAAGCCCATCAATGGATAATAACAGAATTGAACAACATGAGATGGAACCATTTATTAATCAATTCAAATTGTTACCAAATAATCAAAAGAAAATAGTTTTATTTGGATCATATGGATGGGATGATGGAAAGTTTATGGTCGATTGGGTTCAACGTATGAAGGATTATAACTTTAATGTTATAGGACACATCGCCGTTAAAGAATCGCCAAGTGATGAAGAGCTATTAAAGGCAAAAAATCTTGGTGAGGAATTAACTAAATAGATTTTTAGAAGAGAAAGAATCAATTAAATACTTATATAGGGGTTAGGTATTTAAACTTAATTAAAGAGATTTAATCTTTTCTTACCAAACAATTTACTCTTAGTTTAAATACAGAAAATAATTCTGTATTTAGTGTAGTTATAAAATTTTATATATAAGGAAGAGAGGTCAAATACGATGAGAAAAATGAAAACTATGGATGGTAATACGGCTGCGGCTCATATATCATATGCTTTCACAGAAGTAGCTGCTATATTCCCAATCACTCCATCATCACCAATGGCTGAACATGTTGATGAATGGGTAGCACAAGGAAGAAAAAACATATTTGGTCAACCTGTTAAGGTTATGGAAATGCAATCAGAAGCAGGAGCAGCTGGTGCTGTTCATGGATCTTTACAAGCAGGTGCATTAACAACAACATATACTGCATCTCAAGGTTTATTATTAATGATCCCAAATATGTACAAGATTGCTGGGGAAATGCTTCCAACAGTATTCCACGTATCAGCAAGAGCTTTAGCAACATCTTCATTAAGTATATTTGGAGATCATCAAGATGTTATGGCTGCAAGACAAACTGGTTTTGCAATGCTTGCAGAAGGATCAGTTCAAGAAGTTATGGATTTATCTCCAGTAGCTCATTTAACAGCAATTAAGACAAGAATTCCATTTATGAACTTCTTTGATGGATTCAGAACTTCACATGAAATCCAAAAAATAGAAGTTTTAGAATATGATGAATTAGCTAAATTAGTTGATTACGATGCTTTAGATGCCTTCAGAAAGAGAGCATTAAATCCAAATCATCCAGTAACTAGAGGTACAGCACAAAACCCTGATATATATTTCCAAACTAGAGAATCAGTAAACAGATTCTACGAAGATATTCCAGAAGTTGTTGAAAGCTATATGGCTGAAATAACTAAGTTAACAGGAAGAGAATATCATTGTTTCGATTACTATGGAGCTCCAGATGCTGATAGAGTAATAATAACAATGGGATCATCAACTGATGTTGTTGAAGAAACTATTGATTATTTAAGTGCAAAGGGAGAAAAAGTTGGGGTAGTTAAAGTAAGACTTTATAGACCATTCTCTGGAGAAAAATTATTAAAAGCAATACCAGCTACAGTAAAATCTATAGCTGTTTTAGATAGAACAAAGGAACCAGGATCAATTGGTGAACCTTTATACTTAGATGTTAAGAGTGTATTCTATGGTAGAGAAAATGCTCCAGTTATAGTTGGAGGTAGATATGGATTAGGTTCTAAGGATCCAAACCCATCACATATAGCTGCAGTATACGCAAACTTAACTAATGAAAATCCAAAGAATGGATTTACAATAGGAATAGTTGATGATGTAACTAATACATCATTAAATATAGAAGAAGATATCGACGCTACTCCAGAAGGAACTAAAGCATGTAAGTTCTGGGGATTAGGATCAGATGGTACAGTTGGTGCTAATAAGAGTGCTATAAAAATCATCGGTGACCATACAGACATGTATGCTCAAGGATACTTCTCATATGATTCTAAGAAATCTGGTGGTATAACAGTATCACATTTAAGATTTGGTAAGAAGCAAATTAAGTCACCATATTTAATTGATAAAGCTGATTTCGTAGCATGTCATAATCAAGCTTATGTTTATAAATATGATGTATTAGAAGGATTAAAGAAGAATGGTAAGTTCTTATTAAATACAATTTGGACTCCAGAAGAAGTTAATGAAAAGTTACCAGCTTCAATGAAGAGATTTATAGCAGAAAACAATATTGATTTCTATACTTTAAATGCTGTTAAGATAGCACAAGAAATTGGGCTTGGTGGAAGAATCAATATGATAATGCAAGCTGCATTCTTTAAAATTGCTAATATCATTCCAGTTGAAGATGCTGTTAAATACTTAAAAGATGCTGTTGTTAAGTCATACGGTAAAAAAGGTGAGAAAGTTGTTAATATGAACTATGCTGCTATAGATAAAGGTGTTGAGTCTATAGTTAAGATAGAAGTTCCTGCTGATTGGAAAGATGTTGCTGATGAAGTTAAGGAAGAAAGAAAAGATGTACCAGATTTCATCAAAAATATAGTTGAACCAATAAATGCACAAAAGGGATTTGACCTAACAGTTTCACAATTATCAGAATTAGCTGATGGTACATTTATGCCAGGTACTGCTGCATATGAAAAAAGAGGTATAGCTATAAATGTTCCAGAATGGCAACAAGACAAATGTATTCAATGTAATCAATGTGCATATGTATGTCCACATGCTGTTATAAGACCATTCTTATTAAATGAAAATGAAAAAGAAAATGCACCAGAATCAATGAAAATTGTTCCTGCAAAGGCATTGAAGACAGAAGAACCAACATTCTACACAATTGGAGTAACTCCATTAGATTGTACAGGATGTGGAAACTGTGCTCAAGTTTGTCCAGCACCTGGTAAAGCATTAATAATGAAACCAATGGATACTCAAGAAGAACAAATTGAAGCTTGGGAATATGCAGTTAAAGAAGTTTCACTTAAGAAGAATCCAATGAATAAAAATACAGTTAAAGGAAGCCAATTTGAACAACCATTATTTGAGTTCTCAGGAGCTTGTGCAGGATGTGGAGAAACTCCATATGCTAAACTTGTAACTCAATTATTTGGAGATAGAATGATGATAGCTAATGCTACAGGATGTTCATCAATTTGGGGGGGATCAGTTCCAGCAACTCCATATACTGTAAATAATCAAGGACATGGTCCAGCTTGGGCTAACTCATTATTTGAAGATAATGCTGAATTTGGATTAGGTATGTTTTTAGGAGTTAAGGCTATAAGAGAAAGAATAGCTGACAATATGACTAAAGCTTTAGAAGTTGAAACTTCAGAAGATGTTAAAGCAGTACTTCAAGACTGGTTAGATCATATGAACAGTGGAGAAGGTACTAGATTAAGAGCTGATAGAGTTATTGCTACATTAACACAAGTTGATGCTGATTATGCAAGAGAAATCTTAAAGGATCAAGAATTCCTAGTTAAGAGATCTCAATGGATATTTGGAGGAGACGGATGGGCATATGACATCGGATACGGTGGATTAGACCATGTTCTTGCTTCAGGAGAAGACGTAAATGTTCTTGTATTTGATACAGAAATTTACTCAAATACTGGTGGTCAATCATCTAAATCAACTCCAACAGCTGCAATAGCTAAGTTTGCTGCAGCAGGAAAGAGAACTAAGAAGAAAGATTTAGGAATGATGGCTATGACATATGGATATGTATATGTAGCTCAAATTTCTATGGGTGCTGACAAGAACCAAACTCTTAAAGCAATTGCAGAAGCAGAAGCTTATGATGGTCCATCATTAATCATTGCTTATGCTCCATGTATAAGCCATGGTATTAAGAATGGTATGTCTAATAGCCAAGATGAAGCTAAAAAAGCTGTTGAATGTGGATATTGGGGATTATACAGATATAACCCAACTTTAGTTGGAACTAAGAATCCATTCTCATTAGATTCTAAGGAACCAAAATCTGATTTTAGAGAATTCTTAATGGGTGAAGTAAGATATGCATCACTTGCAAAAGCATTCCCAGAAGCTGCTGATGCTTTATTTGAAAAGACAGAAAAAGATGCTATGGAAAGATTAGCAAACTATAAGAGATTAGCACAACAACAATAATATTTATAATAAGGAACTGCCTTTTGGCAGGTCCTTATTTTTACTTTTTTATTAATAATTAGTGAAACATAAAATATTTTAATATTTTACTTTTAATTTTTACTAATTAAGGGTAGAATTAAATAGAATCATATCTATGAAGGAGGATTATTAGAATGGATAATGAAAATAAATGTGGATGCCATGATGAAGAAAAAGAATGTGGATGTGGCCATGATCATGAACACCATCATGACGAAGAATGCGGATGTGGAGAAGATCATCATGAACATTTTGTTGTAGATCTAGAAGACGAGAATGGAAATGTTGTATCATGTCAAATTATAGACGCTTTTGAATTTGAAGAAAATGAATATATTTTAGCTCAAGATCCTAATGAAGATTCAGTATACTTATTTAGATCAAATGAAGATGGAGAATTAATAATTCCAGAAGAAGAAGAATTTGATAGAGTATCAAAATTCTACAGTGAAGATTTAGCTGAATAATCATAAAAGTGCCTTTTAGGCACTTTTTTTATTTGTCATTTTATATTAATAATGATATATTTTTAATATATTACTTAAGAAATAAGGTGTTAAAATGAACTATGCAGATTTACATATTCATTCAAATTATTCAGACGGTAACTTGGCACCGGAACAAATTATAAATTTAGCTCAAAAAGCGGGAGTGAAAAGTATATCTATAACAGATCATGATTCAATATCCTCCCAATATGTTATTAATAATGAATATGAAGATATAAATATAATACCTGGAATAGAGCTAAGTACTGAATATGAGGATCTAGAAATTCACGTATTAGGATATTTTATTAATATAAATGATATAGACTTAATAAAAACCGTAGAACAGCTAAATAAATCTAGAATAGAAAGAGTCGAGGAAATACTTTTTAAATTAGAAAAAAATAACATCCATATTACTTTAGATGATTTATCAGTTGATATAAAATCTACCATAGGAAGAGGGCATGTTGCCAATGCTATGGTTAAGAAAGGATACTTTGATAATTATAAAAGTGCATTTTCTAGTTTTTTGGTAAAGGGAAAACCTGCTTATGTAAAAGGATGTAAGTTAAGCTATAAAGAGGCTATAAAAATAATAAATAACTCAGGTGGGATATCAGTATTGGCTCATCCAGGACAAATTTATAAAAAAATAGTTGTAGAAAATATAATTAAAGATTTGAAATTCTATGGATTAAAAGGTATTGAAGTATATCATCCAAGTCATTCGAGAGAACAATCAAATGATTTTTATAATTTATGTAAGAAATATAAATTATTAATAACAGGAGGTAGTGATTATCATGGAAAAGACTGCCACAACGAAAATTTCATAGGAAGCTATGGAATAGATAAAGATTTGCTAAATAAATTAATAAATTATAGAAGATAATTGGGGGAAGAGTAATGAATTTATCTAACAAGGCTAAAGAAATAAATCCATCTATAACATTGGAAATTACAGCAAAGGCAAAAGAGTTGAAAGAATTAGGGGTTGATGTCGTAAGTTTTGGAGCAGGAGAACCAGATTTTAACACTCCAGAAAATATTATAGAAGCAGCTATAAAAGCAATGAAGGATGGAAAAACTAAATATACTCCAACAAGTGGAATTTTAGATTTAAGAAAAGCTATATGTAAAAAGTTAAATAAAGACAATGATTTAAATTATGAACCAAATCAAATAGTAGTATCAACTGGAGCTAAACAATCTTTAGCAAATGCATTTACGGCAATATTAAATAAAGGTGATGAAGTTATAATAGCAACTCCTTATTGGGTAAGTTATCCAGAACTAATCAAATTATCTGATGGAGTACCTGTGATTCTTAAAACCATTAAAGAAAATGATTATAAGTATACAATTAACGAATTGAGATCTTCAATTACAAGGAATACTAAGGCCATAGTAATAAATAGCCCAAATAATCCAACTGGAAGTATTTATACCAAAGAAGAATTATTTGAAATAGCAGAATTTGCAAAAGAAAATAATTTAATAATAATTTCTGATGAGATATATGAAAAATTAATATATGATAATGAAAAACACATAAGTATTGCATCAATATCAGAGGATGCCTATAATAGAACAATAGTAATTAATGGTTTATCAAAAGCGTATGCTATGACTGGATGGAGAATTGGATATTCGGCTTGCAATAAAGAAATAGCAAAATTAATGAGTAGTGTGCAAAGTCATGTTACATCAAATATAAATTCAATATCTCAATATGCCGCAATCGAAGCATTAAGTGGGCCAAAAGAAAGCATAAATATAATGATAAAGGAATTTGAAAAAAGAAGAAATTATATGATTAATAGGCTTAAGCAAATTAATGATTTATCAATAATAGAGCCTAAAGGGGCTTTTTATATAATGATTTGCATTGATAAATATTATAATAAATCAATTAATAATGAAAAGATAAAATCATCTTTGGATTTTTCAAAAAGTATCTTAGAAGAAGAAAAGGTAGCAGTAATACCAGGAGTTGCTTTCGGTCTAGATAATTATATAAGATTGTCTTATGCTACGTCTATGGAAATAATTGAAGAAGGATTAAATAGGCTGGAAAGATATTTAAAAAAATTAAAATAGAAAGATTAAGGCACTTAAAAAAATAGGTGCCTTAATTTTTTAGTTGAAATAATATTATTTATAGCTTTTAAGTCAAATCAATTATGAATTTGTTTAAATATAAGGATTTATAGTATATAATTAATAATGAAGCATTTTAGGAGGAATTATAATGGAAAAATTGGCAATATTCGATGTGGATTATACTATAACAAAAAAAGAAACCTTAATGCAATTATTTAAATACGTTATTATGAAAGATATAAAAAATATTAGATTTCTTCCAAGAGCATTATATAGTGGTTTTATGTATTCAATAAACATATATGATGAAAAGAGAGTGAAAGAAAGTTTTCTTAAATTTATAGAAGGAATAGAAGAAAAAGATTTAGCTCTACTAGTGAAGAATTTTTATAAAGATGTTTTAGAAAAAAATTTATATGAAGATGCTATAAAAATGATGAAAAATTTAAAAAGTAAAGGTTATAAGGTGTATTTAATATCTGCATCTCCTGAATTCTATTTAAGGGAGTTTTATGCGATAAAGGAAGTAGATATGATAATAGGAACAAGATTTACTTTAGAAAGTGGAAAGTTTATAAGAAAAATGCAAGGTGAGAATTGTAAAGGAGAAGAAAAAGTTAAAAGATTAAAAGAAGTTCTAGAAAAAGAAAATATAGAAGTTGATTATAAAAATTCTTATATGTTTTCTGATTCCTTATCTGATAAACCATTATTAGATCTAGTTGGTAATGCATATTTAATAAATTTTAGAAAGAAAAATACTTTTGAAGTATTAAGATGGAAATAATGAGGAGGAAGACTTGATGGAAGCTATTTTAGATTATTATTTAGAAGATGGACATTTGGAAAGTATAAAAAATTATACTGCAGATTCAGTAGAAAGAGATAGAATTATATATGAGGTTATAAGAGTAATAGATAGAGTTCCATTGTTTTATGAGGATCATATAAAAAGATTAGAATCTTCTTTTAGGCTAATGGATAAGAATTTTTCTTATAAATACGATAAAATTAAAGACTATTTAATTAGTCTTATTGAAGGTAATAATATAGATTTTGGAAATATTAAATTAACTTTCGATATAAAAACCGATACTATGAAAGTATTTAGTATAAAGCATAGTTATCCTAGTGATGATCTTTATAAAAGCGGAGTAAATACTATACTTTATCACGGAGAAAGAAAAAATCCTAATGCTAAAGTAGTTGATAGTAATTTTAGAGAAAAAGTAAATAATGAAATAATAAAAGCTAATGCTTTTGAAGCAATACTAGTTAATTCTAATGGATTTATAACAGAAGGAAGCAAATCAAATATATTTATGATAGAAAATGGAGTATTATATACTTCACCTTTAGAAGATGTTTTGCCAGGAGTCACAAGAGGGAGAATCATATCATTAGCTAAAAGCTTAGGAATAGGATTTGAAGAAAAAAAGATAAATTTTAAAGAAGTAGATAATTTAGATGCTATGTTCATATCGGGAACATCTCCTAAAATATTGCCTATAGCTAAAGTTGATAATATAACTTTAGATGTAAATAATGATATAATGCAGAAGTTAATTAAGGGATTTAATGAAGAAATAATTATATATATAAATAAATTTAGATAAAGAAACAATAAAATATTGTTGTTTTCAAATAAAATTAAATACTATTCAAATATATTTTAAATTATGGTATTATTAAATTATTGGATTAATAATATAAAATTTGGAAGGTGTATGATAATATGGGGGAAAATCATAATAGTATTAGTGCTATAGATGGAAGTGTTTATGTTAAAAATAGGGAGATAATAGTAAAAAATCCAGAAAATAATGGTAAGCTTGCAATTATTTCTCCACCTTCACGAGGAGAATTATATATAAATGAAAAAAGAATAAATAAACCCCATAGCATAAGTGAAGATGACTACATAGAATTTAAGGAGTTTAGAGAGCAAGGACAAAGAATTATAGATATAAGTTTGAATGAAGATAAAACAGAAGCTTATATTTCGATAACATATAAAAAAGAAATCGTATATTATTTAAAAGATATAGAGGCAAGTAGTAACTTAATTTTAGATATAGAAGCTAAAGAAGAAGCTGAACCTCCAATAATAAACGAAAGTGAGCTAAATAATGAGTTAAAAAAGGTTAGAATATCTTATGGAATTGATAATGATGCTATAAAGTATATAGCAAGTAGTGGAAATGTTTACCGAAAGATAATAGCTAGAGGGATAAAGGCTAAAGAACCAATTGAAGATAGTATAAAAATATTTTTTAACTCTAGTAATAAAATAAAAATAGATGACGATGTAGAAAAAGTTGATTATAGAGATTTTAATTTTATAGTAAGTGTTAAAGCTGGTGAAGTTTTAGCCGAAATTATAAAAGGAGAAAATGGTGTTGATGGAAGAAATGTTTTTTCAGAAAAGATACCAGGAAAAGAAAAGAAAAAAATTGTTTTTTCAGCAGGACAAGGTTCTAAGTTAAAAGATAATTTAATAATTTCAACTATAGATGGAAAACCATGCTTTGATAAAGGAAAAGTATGGGTTGAACCAATGTATGTATTAAATAAAGATGTTACAATTTCTACAGGTAATATTAAATTTCCTGCTAATGTTCAAATAAATGGTAAAGTAACAGAAGGAATGAGTGTATATTCTGAAGGAAGTGTTCTTATAAAAAATGGAGTATTTAGCGGATTTATTGAAGCAAAAGACACATCTGAAATTAAAGGGAATATAGTTAGTTCTATTATTGATATAGGAGGTAAAGACTTAATTAAAGAAAAACGAATTAAGGAATTAAGGGAATTAAAAGATTATTTAAAATCATTAATAAATAATATAGTATATCTTAAAGATCATAATTTTGTTCAAAACAATGTAACATATGGAATGATAATTAAGTCATTAATAGAAACAAAATATAAGAATATCCCAAAAGTTTGCATTAAGATTATTTCACATACAATGCAAGATGATTGTCATAATTCACGAGTTGTTAAGTTAGTAAAAGAAAAGCTCATAGGAGCAGCTCCTAGTAATATAAAAAATATAAACGAATTAGATGAAATAATGTTTGAATTAGATAAGGAAATAGAGGATCTTGAGAAAGAGGTTGTAATAGCTTCCGACTTAATAATAGAATATGCTCAAGAATCTCAAATAAATGTTATGGGAAATATAAATATAACAGGAAAAGGGCTATTTACTAGTAAACTATATGCATCTTGTAATATTAATTTTTTAAAAGGAAATTCAGTGTGTAGGGGTGGTCACTTAAAAGCAGGCAAGCTAATTAAAGCTTCTATTATAGGAAGTGAATCAGGGGTAGTTACAAGCTTGGAAGTTGAGAAGGATGGAGAGATAAATGTAGATATTGCGTATCATAACACTATTTTTATTATAGGAAATAAAAAATATATTCTAGAAAAACCATCAAAAAATGTACATGCTTACATAGAAAAAGATGGAAGTTTAAACGTAGAAAAATTACTTCTATAGGAGGAAAGAGAATGAAGGAGATAAAAATACTAGTCTTTAAATTAGGTAATGAATTTTATGCTACAGACATAATGGAAGTAGAAAGAATTTTAGGCTATGAAGAGCCGACTGCATTGCCAGATTCACCAAGCTTTTTAGATGGTGTAATCAACTATGAAAATGGGGTTTTACCTATTATAAATCTTGTTAACAAATTTAAATTAAAAATAGAAAATAGTTTAGACAAGAAGATTATAGTGGTAAAAAGAAATGTAGGAAAATTTGGAATATGCGTGGATAGTGTTAGTGAAGTTCAAAGTATATTAGAAGAAGAAATAAATAATCCAGAGAGTCTTTCAACCTTAATATCAAAAAGATATATAAAGGGGTTAGTAAAAAAACATAATAATATAATTATTATGTTAGATTTAGAAAAAATATTAACGATAGAAGAAGAAGAGATTATTTTTCAGGGGTGACAAATTTGGAAGATAAAAAAGAGGTTAGAGTTGGAATAGCTGATGCTGCAGTTGTATCTACCCCAGACAGGCTAATAACTTTGGGACTTGGATCTTGTGTTGGTATAGCATTATATGATAAAGAAAAAAAAATAGCAGGACTAGTTCATATAATGTTACCAGATAGCACACAGTTTAAAAATATAGTAAATCCATTTAAATATGCAGATTTAGGAATTGAAAAATTATTATCAGAAATGATATCTCTTGGATGTAGAAAAAATAATATTATATGCAAAATAGCAGGTGGAGCATCTATGTTTAATTTTCCAGATAAGAAAATAATAAGTGATGTAGGTAAAAGAAATAGTCTTGCAGTTGTAGAAATGCTAAATAAACTATCTATCCCGATAATAGCTGAAGATACAGGTGGGAACAAAGGAAGGACTATGATTTTAGAAAGCGAAGATGGTGCAGTAACAATTAAAAGTATAGGAAGTGGACTAAAAAGGCTATAGGAGGTGGATGCACTATTTTGGTACATAATGACTTGAAGAATAGACGAGATATAATTTTAATAGGAGCATCAACAGGTGGACCAAATGCAATTGAAAAAGTTATTTCAGGATTAACTACAGACTTGAATATATCAGTTTTAGTAGTTCAACATATGCCAAGTGGTTTTACAAGAGCCTTTGCAGAAAGATTAAATAAAAAATGTCAGTTGAATGTTTTAGAAGCTAGTAATGGTATAAAAATAGAAAAAAACAAAATATATATTGCGCCAGGCGGTTATCACATGATAGTAGAAAGAGGTGGCATTATAAGGCTTAATCAAGAGCCACCAATTTGGGGGGTAAGACCTGCTGCAGATAAATTGTTTATATCAGCATCTAGTATATATGGAAATAGAATTATATCTGTTGTGCTTACTGGCATGGGAAAAGATGGTGCAGAAGGAACTGTAGTTGTAAAAATGAACAAAGGAATAACTATATCACAGGATGAAAGTAGCTCTATAATTTATGGAATGCCAAAGGTTACATATGAAACTGGATGTGTAGATTATGTACTTTCATTGAATAATATTACAGCAAAAATAAAAAGCTTAGTTAATGCGACTTAGGAGGATATATGGACTTTACAGAGTTTCACAATTGGATATATAAAGAGTTCAATATTAATTTAAATGCATATAAGCCAGAACAATTGAATAGAAGAATTGGAAGCTTAATGTCGAGAATAGGAGTAGATTCCTTAGAAAATTATAAAAAACTTTTATTATCAGATAAAGATGAAAGGCAAAGATTCCTAGATTTTATAACCATTAATGTTACAGAATTTTTTAGGAATCCAGAACTATTTAGTGAATTAGAAAATACTTTGAAAAATTATATTTTAGCTAATAATAGATTGAAAGTTTGGAGTGCAGCGTGTTCAATAGGTTGTGAACCTTATAGTATTGCCATGATGTTAAGTGAAATAAATTCAAATGGTAGAAATAACATAATTGCAACAGATATAGACGATACTATACTAAAGAGAGCAAGGCTTGGAGAGTATACACAAGCTGAAATGAAAAACATAAATGAAGAATATAAAAGAAAATATTTTAAAGTAGTAAAAGATAAGTACATAATAGAAAATAAAATAAAATCAATGGTTACCTACAAAAAGCACGATTTGATTTTAGATTATTATGATAAAGATTTTGATTTGATAGTATGTAGAAATGTAATAATATATTTTAAAAATGAAGTAAAAAAAGATATTTTCAAAAGATTTGCAGATTCCTTAAAAAAAGGTGGATTATTATTTGTAGGAGCTACAGAAAGTATTTATAATTATAAAGAGTATGGCTTGGAAAAAGTATCTACTTTTATTTATAAGAAAGTATAAAGGGGTGAAATAAAATGGACGTATCTCAATACATGGGAATGTTTTTAGAAGAATCAATGGATAATTTACAAAATTTAAATGAAGCGCTATTAGATTTAGAACAAAATCCAAATAATATAGATAAGGTGAATGAAATATTTAGAGTAGCTCATACTATAAAAGGAATGGCAGCTACAATGGGTTATAGTAATATAGCTGAATTAACTCATAAGATGGAAGATGTTTTATCAAGGTTTAGAGAAGGAAAATTAAGCGTTACTAGAAATGTAGTTACAGTACTATTTGATTGTTTAGATACTTTAGAAAAAATGGTTAGCAATATAGAAGATGGTAACGATGAAGATGTAGAAATAAAAAATATTATAGAAGATCTAGAAAATGTAGTTAATAATAAGATAGAAGAAAAAGAAGAAGAAGAAATAAACAAAGAAAATATTAATAATTCTACAAAAATTGAATTAAATCAATATGATTTATCAGTAATGAAGCAAGCAAGTGAAAATGGCTTTAATGGAGTTAATATAGAAATAATATTAAGAGAAGATACTTTATTAAAATCAGCAAGAGCATTTTTAATAGTTCAGGAACTTGAAACTCAAGGAGAGATATTAAAATCTTTTCCATCAACAGAAGATATAGAAAATGAACAATTTGATACAGAATTATTTTTTGTTTTGATAACATCTAAGTCTAAGGAAGAAATAGAAGACTTAGTTATGAATATTTCAGAGATCAGAAGTGTGGAAACTTCATATGTGGTTTTAGATGATGCTTTTATAACAGAAAAAAATATCGCTAATGATGAAATAGTAAGTGAATTAGAAAAAATTCATATAAAAGAAGATTTAGTAAAAAATAAAGTTGAAAAACAAGAAAAGAAGAGAGAAAATAATAAAAAAGCTCACCAATCAGTTAGGGTTGATTTGCAAAGAATTGATAAGCTTATGAACATGGTTTCAGAACTTGTTATATACAGAACAAGATTAGAACAAATTGTAATTAATGATAAATCACAAGAACTTATAGAAACTTTAGAGCAAGTTGAAAGAACTACATCTGACTTACAAGACTTGGTAATGAAGATAAGAATGCTTCCTTTAGAAGTTGTATTTAATAGGTTCCCTAGAATGATAAGAGATTTATCAGTAGAACTTAAAAAAGAGATAAATTTTGTTATAGAAGGTGCTGAAACAGAATTAGATAGAACTGTTATAGACGAAATAGGAGAGCCATTAATACATCTTTTAAGAAATGCAGCAGATCATGGAATAGAAAGTAAAGAAGAAAGAATTGCAAAAGGAAAAGACCCTGTTGGAACAATAAAATTAGTAGCTTATCAAGAAGGAACTAAGGCATTAATAAAGGTAAGTGATGATGGAGCTGGAATAAATCTTGAAAAGGTGAAAGCTAAAGCTGAAAAAGTTGGTATAAATACTGATGGACTTAGTGATAATGATATTAGAAACTTAATATTTGCACAAGGCTTTAGTACTAATACAGTAGTTACAGACATATCAGGACGTGGGGTAGGAATGGATGTTGTTAAAACTAAAATTTCTTCCTTAGGAGGAACTGTAGATGTTATAAGTGAAGAAGGAAAGGGATCAAGTTTTATTATAAAATTACCTTTAACTCTTCAAATAATTCAAGCTCTTTTAGTTAAAGTAGGAAATGAAACTTTAGCAATATCTTTAGGATTTATAGATAGAGTTATAGATTATAAAGAAGAAAATATCAAAAAGACTAATGGAGAAGAAGTAATAGTTTATCGTGATAACATTATACCTCTAATAAGATTAAATGAAAGACTTGGAATTGAAACTACAGAGAGTAAGAAGAAATTCATAATTATAGTTAAGATAGGAGAAAAAACCGTTGGATTACTAGTTGACTCATTATTTGGTCAGCAAGAAATAGTAATAAAGCCTTTAGGAAAAACTTTAAGATCACTAAAGGAATATATAGGAGCTACAATACTTGGAAATGGTTTAGTAACATTGATTCTTGATGTGGCAGCATTGATTTAGAGAGGAGGATTTTTATGGAATACAAAAATTTAACAACCTTTCAATTAGATGCTTTAAGGGAAGTTTCTAACATAGGAGCTGGAAATTCAGCAACAGCTTTATCAATGTTGCTTGGAACCAAAATAGATATGTCAGTTCCAAGTACAAACTTGATAGAGTTTGACGAATTATTTAATAGTTATAAAGAAAATGAAGTTGTAGCTGTATTAGTAAAAGTGCTTGATGATATTCCAGGAAGTATTCTTTATGTGTTTGAAAAAGATGTAGCTTTAAACATGATATCAAAAATGATTTCTAATGATGAAGAAACATTAACAGAAATGGGGATATCAGTTATAGGTGAGATAGGTAATATAATATCCTCATCTTTTATGAATGCAATCGCAAATTTTACAGGATTAAAGGCAACAGCTTCAGTACCTGCGGTAGCTAATGACATGCTAAGTGCAATACTTGTTTCAACTTTTGTTGAAACAGGTCAGCACCAAGAGTATGTTTTAGATATAGAAACATTATTTATAGGAGAAGGAAGCCACAAAATAGAAGGACATTTCTATTTTGTACCTGCTCCAGGATCATTAGAAAAAATTTTAGAATCACTAGGAATAAGATAATTTGGAGGGATTAAAATGACAAAAGTTTTAATAGTAGATGATGCAGCTTTTATGAGAATGATGATAAAGGATATATTACAAAAAAATGGTTTCGAAGTTGTAGGAGAAGCTTGCAATGGAATAGAAGCGGTAAATTTATATAAAAAAGAAAATCCAGACGTTGTAACAATGGATATAACTATGCCAGATATGGATGGAATAGAAGCAGTAAAGGAAATTAGAAAATTTGATTCAGCTGCAAAGATTATAATGTGTTCTGCTATGGGACAACAATCAATGGTTATGGATGCAATTAAATCAGGTGCAAAAGATTTTATTGTAAAACCATTCCAAGCGGATAGGGTGTTAGAAGCAATAAGAAAGGTAGTTGGTTAAAAACTATTTAGGAGGCAAGTTAAATGCAATTTGTAATATTTAAATTAGGGGAAGAGCATTTTGCAGTAGAAACAGACAAAATACTAAGCATAAATGATATGATGACTATAACAAAGGTGCCTAAATCTCCAGAGTATATAAAAGGGTTGATAAATCTCAGAGGAAGTATAAAATCCTTAGTTGATGTTAATTTATTACTAAATATAAAATCTGAGAAAGAACAAAATAATATAATAATATTAAAGGTTGATGAAGAGGAAATAGGCATATCAGTAGATGAAGTTGAAGAAGTCATAGATATAGATGAATATAAATTGCAAAAGCTAGAAACTCATAATACTGAAGGATATATAAAGGGAGTAATTGACTTAGAAGGTAGATTACTAACAGTAATAGATATAGAAAAAATATTAAACCACTAAGAAATGAGGGAGAAAAATGGCAGAGGTTTTAAGTCAAAGCGAAATAGATGCTCTTCTTTCTGCCTTATCTACAGGAGATGTTGAACCAGAACAGCTAAAAGAAAAAGAAGAAAAACACAAAATAAAGAAATATGATTTTAGAAGTCCTCAAAAGTTCTCAAAAGACCATATAAGGACTTTAGAAATGGTTCACGATGCTTTTGCAAGAATAATAAGCAATTACCTTTCAGGACAGCTTAGAAAACATGTTAGAGTAGATATTCAAAGTGTAGAGCAGATAACCTATGAAGAGTTTGTTCACTCTATTCCTAATCCCACTATACTGACTATTTTTAAAATGCCGCCACTTCAAGGAAATATATTATTAGAAATGAATCCACAATTTTCATTTCAAATATTAGATATACTTTTAGGAGGAACAGGTGACAGGGAAGAAAGAGCAAAAGAATTCTCTGAAATAGATAAAAACATTATATCTAATATTACTTCAGAGATGATAAAGTCCTTGATTCTAGCTTGGGATGGCATATTAGAAGTGAAACCAGAATTTGAAGGGCTTGAAACTAACCCATCAGCCAATCAAACATTAGCACCTAATGAACCTGTTGCCCTACTTAGTTTTTCTGTTGAGCTAGGAAAAAGTACGACATATATGAATTTATGTATTCCGTATTTAAGTGTAGAAAAAGTGTTAGATAAACTTGTTGTTCAATATTGGTTTAAAACAGATGAATCAGAACTTCAGGATGAATCTAGAGAAAAACTTAAGAAAGGCATGGAGCCTGTAGAGGTAAATATGCATGTTCAATTAGGTGAAACAAATATAACCATTGACGATTTTTTAAAGTTAGTTAGGGGAGATGTTTTAATATTAAATTCTCAATACAGTGATCCTGTAAGAGTTTTTGTAGAAGATGAAGAATGTTTTATAGCAAAGCCTGGGACTATAGGAAAAAATATAGGGATAGAGCTTTTAGATATTATAGATAAGGATGTGATTGAGAATGAGTAATGGGTTTTTATCTCAAGAGGAAATAGACTCATTGTTAAATGGCAGTATGGAAACTCAAGAGCCAGAGCTAATATCAGATATAGAGAAAGATCTGCTTGGAGAAATAGGAAATATTTCTATGGGATCAGCATCAACAGCTCTTTATCAGCTTATAAATAAACAAGTTAATATAACAACTCCTAAGGTTAAGATAACAACCTTAAGAGAAATAAAAAATAATTTTGAGTATCCTAATATAATTTTAGATGTAGAATATGTATCTGGAATAACCGGAAGAAATATATTAATAATGCAAACAACAGATGCAGCAGTAATTGCGAATCTTATGATGGGTGGAGATGGTCAAGTCAATACTACAGAGCTTTCAGAGATAGAAGTAAGTGCAGTTCAAGAAGCTATGAATCAAATGATAGGATCAGCAGCAACATCTATGGCAACCATGTTTGCAAGAGAAGTAAATATATCACCTCCGAAGTCAACAATATGGAGAGATATTAATGAAAAAGTATCAGAAAATATTCCGGAGGATGAAGCAATAGTTGAAGTTCGTTTTGATTTGACTATAGAAGGATTACTTCAATCCAATATGATGCAAATACTACCTATAGATACAGCAAAGAAGATTGTAACTATAATGATGGGTGAAGAAAAAGAAGTTGATAAAGAGATAGTTCAAGAAGCGGCATATGATAGAGAGTATAAAATAGAAGAAAAGCCTATAAGTACTGTAGAAACAAAAAAAGTAGAAGAAAAACATATAGAAGTACATGGTGCTAGCTTTGAACCTTTATCACAAGGTATTATTGGAGAATCACATAAAAATATAGATTTAATACTTGATGTTCCATTGGAGGTTTCTGTAATTTTAGGAAGAACTAAAAAAAGTATTAAAGATATATTAAATTTAAGCACAGGATCTCTAATAGAATTAGATAAGCTTGCAGAAGAACCAGTAGAAATTCTGATAAATGGTAAAAAAATAGCCTATGGAGAAGTTGTAGTTGTTGACGAAAACTTTGGAGTTAGAATAACAAGTATTGTGAGTGGAGCAGATAGAATAAGATCACTTAAATAATACATATGGATTGTTAAATTATTAATTAATAATTGATAATAGAAATATAGAAAAAACTCTTACGGGAGTTTTTTTCTATTTATGAGAAAACTATAAAATCTTTAGTTTTAAATTGCGAATATAAAGGCTACGATAAATAGATATGTTTCATAAGCTAAATAGCTACGCAAAGAAGTACTAGGCTGGGAGAACTACTATGCCAAGAGTTTTGGTTAAACTCGTTGCGCTCAGACAAACCAACAACACTAAGGCATAGTAGTTCTTCCTTCACCAAGTACTTCTAGTTTCTCGCTATATGCTTATTTCACCGTCTATTTACCTTCGCCAACTTATATTAAGAATTTAAATTAATAATGAATTAAGTTATTGGTAAAAAATAATTGGTGAGGTAAATTAAAAACTTAGTTAAGTGGAGCAGACTATAATTGAGCTTGTTCCCTGCTACCTGTTCCCTGTTACCTATAAAATCAAAATAACTGTGCATTGTACCTTGTGAATTGTGAACTGAAAAATGTGGAGATTAATAAAATTTGAATTAATAGCTAAACTTATAAAGAATTATTACGATAAATAAATATATAGAATGATAGAAGTAATTTTAAATGAAATTATTAGGAGGCAATTATGAATATTAAGGGTGTAGGTTACACAAATGGAATAAACTATTATAATAAGGTAACTTCTAATAAAATAGAAAAATTAGAAAAAAAACAAGTTTATGACAGAATTGAATTATCAGATGAGGCTAAAATATTAAAGGATTATTCAATAAATGAAAGTAATTATGATAATAGTAAAAAAATCGTAGAGATTAAGAACAGTATTCAAAATGGAACATATGGATATGATGCAAAGCTTATCGCTAAAGGAATGTTTGATGCCATGAAGGGAAAAGAGTAATATGATAAATAGTTTAATAGAAGTTCTTAAAGTAGAATTAAAAGAATTAAATGAATTATTGATATTATTGGATAAACAATATAAGTTAATTATAAACAAAGATGTATTTGGAATGGAATCATTAGTTGAAGAAATAAAATTAAAAAATAGAACTGTTGCAGAGAGTGAAGTTAATAGAAGAAAAGTATTAGGAAAAGAGTCTATTAAAGATATTATACTATCTTCAAAGAATGAAGAGTTGGAAGATGTATATAGAAAAATACAAAAATTATTAAATGAAATGATACTTCAAAAAGATACTAATGATTTGTTAATTAAGCAACAGTTGAGTTTTACAAATAAGCTTTTAAACCTTATAAATCCTAAAAGAGATATACCAATTTATAACTCTTACGGAAATATAAGAAGATAATATGAGGAGGTAAGAGATGTCAGGATTATTTTCAACATTCAATGTGGCTAAAAGAGGTATGAATGTACAACAAAAAAGCATAGATGTAACTTCTCATAATATTGCAAACTCTAATACTGTTGGATATTCAAGACAAAGAGCAAAGATAGAAACAACAAGACCTTATGGAGGAACTTCTATGGGGTCATCCGTCCAAGCAGGGCAACTTGGAACAGGAGCTCAAGTTCAAGCAATAGAGAGAGTTAGAGATAGTTTCTTGGATTATCAAGTAAGAAACGAAAATGCAGTTTTAGGAAAATATGATATGAGAAGTAATTTTCTTTATCAAGTAGAAAGTGTTTTTAATGAACCATCCGATACTGGGATTTCTACTTTAATGGGAAAGTTTTTTGATTCATTTCAAGAGCTATCGAAGCAACCTAACAGTTCAAATGCAAGGACTGTAGTAGCTCAACAAACAGCGGCTTTAGCAGATGCATTAAATGCAACTTATACAAAACTTGAGAATTTACAGACTAATGCTCAAGAGATGCTAAAGAGCTCTGTTACTGAGGTAAATAGTGTCTTAGAACAATTAGATAGAGTAAATCAAGAAATAATCAACGTAACCGTTGCAGGAAACACTCCAAATGATTTAATGGATAAAAGAGATACGTTATTAGATGAATTAAGTTATAAATTTGGCATTCAAGTGGATAAGAAAGAATTTAATGGAATAGATGTAAAACCAGTAGCAGATGGAAAAATAACGTCTCCAAATTTAGTAAACTCTAGTCCGAATGGAGATTTTAGTAGATTTTCTTATATAAGTAATGTTGAATTAGATTCAAGTGATTTATCGGGTAAGACGTATGTAGTTACATATTATAAAAATGGTGATATGAATAGTGAATCTAATAAACAAACTTTAAAAGTAACAAATTTAACACCAGAGCAAGCAAAAGAAATTAAAGATAATAGGGTTTTATGGGCTGATAAGACTGGACAAGCTGCTAAAGGAGATGGGTATCCAATAAGAGATGGAGAAACGATAAGTTCTTCACAACTTATGATATTTAAGCCTGAGACAGGTAGTATTAATGGGCTTGTATCAGTACAAAAAGACATAGAAGATTATATGAATCAACTAAATAAATTAGCTAAATCTATAGCATTTTCTGTAAATGCTGTTCATAGTGGAATTGAAGATCCACTAAACAATACAGCTGGACCTGAAAAAGATTTTTTACCATTTTTCGTAAATAAGGATATAGCAAGCTATAGAGCCAATGGGCTTTTACAAAATTTAGATGAAACATTACTATCAGAGCAAAATATAACAGCTAAGAATATATCTGTAAACAAAGAAATTCTAGAAGATGTAATGAAAATAAAAACTAGAACCCATGATGATTTATTTGCATATACCAATGAAAATAATTTTGATGGAGAAAGTGATGGAGCTAGAGCATTAGCAATAGCACAACTTAGAGATTCATTAATAAGAATTCAAGATATAGATGAAAAAGTAATTTCAAGAAAAGATATGTTCGATAAAAATAAAGGTGGAAGTACTCTTTCAAATAATGGATTAAAGCTAGAAAATAGTTCATCAGGAATGACTTTAAGTTCATATTTTAAAGATACTATTGATAGATTAGGAGTACAAGCTCAAGAAGCACAAAGAATGGTTACAAATCAAGAAGATTTATTATATAGTATAGAAGAAACAAGGGCTTCAGTATCAGGTGTATCCTTAGATGAAGAAATGGCAAATTTGGTACAATTCCAACATGCTTATAATGCAAATGCAAAAATAATAGCAACAGTAGATGAACTTTTAGATGTTATAGTAAATGGATTAAAGAGATAGGAGGGGAATAAATGAGAGTTACAAATCAGATGATGAGTAAAAGTTTTTTAAAAGATCTTAATAGAAATCAAAATTACATGAAAAGAATAAATGATCAGCTTACTTCTGGAAAGGAGATTAGAAGACCTTCAGATAACCCTTTTAAAGTTGCAAGAAGTATGCAGTTAAATTCAGATATAAACGCTAATACTCAATATAATGAAAATATAAAAGATACAATAAATTGGCTAGATACTACAGACACCGCCTTAGAACAACTAGGAAATAGCTTTCAAAGATTTAGAGAACTAATGGTTTCTGCTGGAAATGCAGCTTATGGAAGTGATGAAAAAAGAGCAATAAAAGATGAAATGAATGAAAAAGTGAATGAAATAGCTCAAATATTAAATACTAACTTTGATGGTAAATATATTTTTGGAGGAAGCAAAGGCAGTACAAAACCAATTGGAACTGATAAAAATATAATTACAGGAAATAATTCTCTTCATCTAAGTGGGAATAATGGAGAAGTTTTAAATATTGATAATTTAGATGAAGATGTACAAAATCAAATAAATATGATTAATAAAAAACTTGCTGTTGAAGTTTCACAAGGTGTTACAATGGATTATAATGTTTCAGCTACAGATATACTATTATTTAAAGATAAAAATGGAGCAAGTATTAATGTTATGGATTTATTAAAGGATATAACAAATAATGTGGCTTCAGAAAATCCACTAGATGGTGTGAAAATAACAAGCGAAAATCTGAAAGTTATGGATGAAACTGTATCTAATCTTTTAAGAATAAGAGCAGAAGTTGGTGCAAAACAAAATAGAATGGAATCTGCAGGAAGTCAAAATGAAGATCAAAATTTTAACTTAACAGATATATTATCACAAACAGAAGATATAGATCTTGCACAAAAAAACATAGAAGCGGCAGTTGCACAAAATGTATATATGGCTTCTCTTCAAGTAAGTGCAAAAATTATTCAACCTTCGCTTTTAGATTTCCTAAGATAGGAGATGATATAATATGGAATTGATATCACCAATACATGGAAAAATAATATATGAAAAGAATGAAATAATATATTTTGAAAAAGGATTACCAGGTTTTAGTGACTTGAAAAAGTATGTAATAAAACAAGTTGAAGAAGAAAGTCCTTTTAGTATTTTACAATCAATAGAAGATAAAGAAATAGGTTTTATAATTATTTCTCCATTTTTTATAAAAGATAACTATGAAATAGAAATAAGTGATGAAATAATAAAGAACTTAAAGCTTGAGGGGTCAGATGAAGCACTTTTATACTCAATAGTTACACTTAATTCAAAAGTAGAAGAAATAACAGCAAATTTAAAGGCGCCTTTAGTAATAAATATAAAAAACAAAAAAGGGGAACAATATATTTTAGATAAGGAAATGTACGGAATAAAGGAAAAAGTTTTTAATAGGTAAGAGGGAATAGGTAACATGGGACAGATAATAAGTAACAGGTAATAGGTACAATTAATAATTAACGATTAATAATTTATGAAATGATTCAGCTGCTGAATTAAGAACATTTCTAAACTCCTTAGGAGTTTAACCTATAATTGTAAACTGTGAACTGAAGAAAGGTGTGTTAAGTTTGTTAGTTATAACAAGAAAAAAAGGGGAGTCTATTTTAATAGGTGATGATATAGAAATATCTATTTCAAAAATAGAAGATGGTAGTGTTAAGTTAGCAATAAAGGCACCTAAAGAAATGACTATTTTAAGAAAAGAACTTTATGAAGAAGTTCAAAATCAAAATAAGGAAGCAACAAAAATGAATGTTAATATAAATTTACTTAAAAATTTGGGTAAAAAGTAGTTTATTTAATTGATAATTAAAGATTAACAATTTAGGAAATAATTCTGCTGTGCTGAATTAAGAACATTTCTAAACTCCATAGGGGATTAATCTATAATTTTCAATTATTCATTATTAATTATCAATTACTAAAAGGGGGAGGTGGAGTTGTATGGAAATAAAGGTTACAAGTCAAGGAGGACAAGCTAACCTAAATACAGTACAGAATAAAGAGGTTAACAAGCTTTCAGTAAACAAGGATGTAGTTGAGGCTATAACAAATAAAAATAAAGGATACAGAGAAGAAGATTTATCAAAAGCTGTAGATAAATTAAATAAATTTCTAAAAGATGAGCATACATATGCGGAGTATTCTATCCATGAAAAGCTTGGAGATGTAATGGTAAAAATAATAAATCAAGATACAAAAGAAGTTATAATGGAATGTCCACCAAAAAAAATACTAGATTTAGTTGCAAAGATGATGGAACTAGTAGGTGTTGCAATAGATAAAAAAGCTTAATAGGAGGATGAATCTATGAATTTCTTACTTAATAAAATTGATAATGATATTAGGAAAAAAATTTACGAAAAAACTAAAGATGGTAAGGTTCATAGAAAATCTGATATAAAGATTAATAAAGATAGTGAAAAGCAAAAGAAAAAATTCTTTAATGAATATGTTGAAGCTGAAAAAGAACAAGCGAAGAAAAAGAAAATTACTATTAATGCAACAAAATTAGATAAATCTAATATAAGCTTATATGGAGAAAAAGAAGAAAACTTAAATGCAATGGGTTATGGCACATTTTTAGATGTTAAAAAGTAGGAGGAAATAAAGAATGTATGGTAATAATGCATTAAATGTATACAAAAATAATAGCGTAAACTACGCATCAAAAGAACAATTACTATTAATGTTGGTAGATGGAGCTGTAAAATTTGCTAAAATGGCTAAGCAAGCTTTAGAAGATAAGAATGTAATTGAAAGTCATAAAAACTTAGTTAAAGTTCAAGATATATTTACAGAACTTATGATAAGTTTAGATAAGAATGCAGGAGACTGGGCAAATCAAATATACAAAGTGTATGATTTTATAAAAACAAGATTATTTGAAATAAATTTAAAAAAGGATGCTGAAATGTTGGAGGAGCTTATGCCAGTTATTGAAGATGTTAGGGATATATGGCATGAAGCATACGAAATATCTAGAAAATCTAGATAATTTATAAATATGAATTATGTATTATTAATTTAAAATCGGGGGTGTTTAAGTGAGGATAACAGGACTTGCAACGGGTTTGGACATGGATCAAATAGTTACAGATTCCATGAAGCCTTATAGAATAAAAATAGACAAAAAAGGGCAACAAAAAGAAATACTTGAAATAAAACAAAAACTTTATAGAGAAATAGTAAAAGATTCTAGAGAGCTTTACAATAAATATTTTGATATAACAAAAAGTGATAGTTTGTTATTAAGTAAAAATTGGTCAACTACTAAGTTTACTTCTTCAAATGAAAATTTAGTTTCAGTTACAGGTAGCAGCACTGCAAAGATAGATAACTACACTGTAACTGGTAAAAATGCAAAGGCTAACCAAAAATCAGTTACAGAAGGTATAAATGAAGGTGATAAGTTACTAATTAATGGAGAGGAGTTTACATTAAAAGGTGATACTGTAAGAGAAAGAGCCAACAATTTAAATAATCAACTTAAGGCAAAAGGAATTAATGTAAGTGTAAAATATACTGATTTTGCATCTACTACTGGAACTAATAAAAGTGGATTTGTTTTTGAATCTACTGTTTTAGGAAAAGATAGTAATTTTACTATAGGGGGTAGCTTTGGTAATAATATAGGAACTGTTGAAAAGGGAATTGATGCAACGGCCTCAACTATAGCAAAAGACAATGGAAGTAAGTTTACTATTGAAGATTTAAAAAATGCAGTAGGAATTATTAAAATTGGTGATAAAGAAGTTGAAATAGAACTTAATGATACTCTTGCTAATTCAGATATAGAAAAACTACTTCAAGATAAATTAAAGGAATATAACTTAACAGCAAAGGTTAGTGAGACTGGAGAGATTACTTTTGAAACTACTGTATTAGGTAGTAAGGTAGATGATCCTAAACTATCAATAGGTAATGTGGTGGGGAAACTTACTAATGGAATAGATGCTACATTTACAAAAAATACCATTGATTTAACTGTAGATGATATTTCAGGAAAGATGATTTCTATAAACGGCAACTTAGTTGATTTAACTGGAAAAATAACTGAAAATGAAATTTCTGATCATATAAATAAAGTATTAAAAGATCAAGGAATAGCTATCACAGCTAGCTTCGAAACTGGGAAAGTTATATTAACATCAAATGTAGCAGGAGCTAGTAAAGAAGTTAATGTTAAAATAGCAGGAAGTGGAGTAGAATTAGCTACCGGAGGGCAAGATGCTGAAATTGTAATCAAAAATAGTACTGGTGGGATTTATACTCATAATGGTATAAGTAATTCTATTACTTTAGATGGAGTAACATTTAAGTTTAATGGTGATATACCTGAAAATAGTTCTATAACTATAAATGGTAAAGTAGATGTAACAGAAACTAAGGAGAAATTAGTTAAATTTATTAATGATTATAATACTTTAATTGAAAAGTTAAATAAATTGACCACTGAAAAAAGAAATAGAAATTTTGATCCTTTAACAGCAGATCAAAAGAAAGAGATGTCTGAGAATGAAATAAAGCTTTGGAATGAAAAAGTAGAAAAAGGTCAACTTAGTAGAGATACTGATTTAACTAGAATAGCAAATAGTTTGAAAAATTCTATGAGAACATTAGTAGATGGGTCTGGTCTTAATTTAGAGAAAATAGGTATAAAACCTGTTTCAGATTATCAAGGAACTAAAAATGGGACTTTTACTATAGATGAAAATACATTAACAAAAGCTTTAGAAGAAAACTCAGAAGAAGTAATGAATTTATTTATAAAATCAAAACCTACAGATGAAAATCTTTCGGATTCTCAAAAATACTCCAAAACAGGTTTGATACAAAGAATAAAAGATATTATATATAACGAAACTATGACTTCAACCTCTAATTTCCTGAAAAAAGTAGGGTATGAAGGTACAGTTACAGCATATAACAATACTTTAACTAGATCAATTGAAGAATATGAGAAAAAGATGGCTGATATGGAAATAGATTTTGCTAGAAGAGAACAAGCCTTATATTCAAAGTATTCTACTTTAGAAACTATTATGAATAAATATAATTCTCAGCAAAGTTATTTAACGCAACAATTGGGAATGGGTTAAAACTATGTTAGAAAATATATTAGAAGAATATAAAATTATAACAGAATATATAATACAAAATATCAGTAATGATGATAAAGATTTAAATAATCTTATGGATAAACGAGAAGCATTAATTAATGAGTTATTTAAGCATGAAAATATAAATGTTAAAGAAGTAAAACAAGTATATATATCAAAAGGATTATTAGAACTTGATAAAAAATTAAAAAATTCTATACAGGAAGAACAGATAAAAGTGAAAGAAGAAATAAAAAAACTTCATAAAATTAAAAATGCTAACAATGCTTATGAAAAAAATAGAAAAATAAATAATTTTTTTAATATAAAAATATAAAAAAAATATAAAAACTATAAAGTTAAATAAAATGACACGATATATATAATATAAGCTTAAGCAACTTAAACTCTATATAGAGAATTTCTCCACCTTAAGTGGTAGGAGTTCAATAAATATATGACAAGGATGTCAATTTAAAAATCAAGGAGGAATTTATTATGATAATTAATCACAATATGAATGCATTAAATGCACACAGAAACATGACAGGAAACACAGCAACAGCTGGTAAGTCAATGGAAAAATTAAGCTCAGGTTTAAGAATAAACAGAGCAGGTGATGATGCTGCAGGACTTGCAATATCAGAAAAAATGAGAGGACAAATCAGAGGCTTAGATCAAGCAGCAAGAAACTCTCAAGATTCTATATCATTAATTCAAACAGCTGAAGGAGCTTTAAATGAAACTCATTCAATACTTCAAAGAATGAGAGAATTAGCAGTTCAAGGAGCTAATGATACAAATGTAACTGTAGATAGATCCGCTATAAAAGCAGAAATAGACCAATTAAGTTCAGAAATAACAAGAATATCAAGTCAAACAGAATTCAATGAACAAAAATTATTAGACAATAATTTTTCAGGAAAGCAATTCCAAGTTGGAGCTAATAAGGGACAAACTATAAGTTTATCAATTAGTGGTATGTCAGCTGCGAATCTAGGAGTAAATGCTTTAGCAGTTGATAATGTTGGAAATGCAAATACCGCAGTTTCAAATATAAGTGCAGCAATAACAAAAGTTTCAACAGAAAGATCAAAGCTTGGAGCATTACAAAACAGATTAGAACATACAATTAATAATTTAGGAACTGCATCAGAAAACTTAACAGCTGCAGAAAGTAGAGTAAGAGATGTTGATATGGCTAAAGAAATGATGACGTTCTCAAAGAATAACATATTACAACAAGCTGCACAAGCAATGCTTGCACAAGCTAATCAACAACCACAAGGTGTTCTTCAATTATTGAGATAAGCAGGGAACCAATTTTAAGCGTTAGCTAAAATTGTGTGAGTCACTTACTCCTTCCAAATATTCAGAAGGAGTTTCCCTTAATAAAGAAAACATATTTTATATAATATAATTAAAATTATGACAAGGATGTCAATTTAAAAATCAAGGAGGAATTTATTATGATAATTAATCACAATATGAATGCATTAAATGCACACAGAAACATGACAGGAAACACAGCAACAGCTGGTAAGTCAATGGAGAAATTAAGCTCAGGTTTAAGAATAAACAGAGCAGGTGATGATGCTGCAGGACTTGCAATATCAGAAAAAATGAGAGGACAAATCAGAGGCTTAGATCAAGCAGCAAGAAACTCTCAAGATTCTATATCATTAATTCAAACAGCTGAAGGAGCTTTAAATGAAACTCATTCAATACTTCAAAGAATGAGAGAATTAGCAGTTCAAGGAGCTAATGATACAAATGTAACTGTAGATAGATCCGCTATAAAAGCAGAAATAGACCAATTAAGTTCAGAAATAACAAGAATATCAAGTCAAACAGAATTCAATGAACAAAAATTATTAGACAATACTTTCGCAGGAAAGCAATTCCAAGTTGGAGCTAATAAGGGACAAACTATAAGTTTATCAATTAGTGGTATGTCAGCTACAAATCTAGGTGTAAATTCCTTAGCTGTTAGTGGTGTTGGAAGTGCAAATGCTGCAATTTCAAGTATAAGTGTAGCAATAACAAAAGTTTCAACAGAAAGATCAAAGCTTGGAGCATTACAAAACAGATTAGAACATACAATTAATAATTTAGGAACTGCATCAGAAAACTTAACAGCTGCAGAAAGTAGAGTAAGAGATGTTGATATGGCTAAAGAAATGATGACGTTCTCAAAGAATAACATATTACAACAAGCTGCACAAGCAATGCTTGCACAAGCTAATCAACAACCACAAGGTGTTCTTCAATTATTGAGATAAGCAGGGAACCAATTTTAAGCGTTAGCTAAAATTGTGTGAGTCACTTACTCCTTCCAAATATTCAGAAGGAGTTTCCCTTAATAAAGAAAACATATTTTATATAATATAACTAAAGTTATGACAAGGATGTCAATTTAAAAATCAAGGAGGAATTTATTATGATAATTAATCACAATATGAATGCATTAAATGCACACAGAAATATGACAGGAAACACAGCAACAGCTGGTAAGTCAATGGAGAAATTAAGCTCAGGTT
Organism: Clostridium sartagoforme; assembly: GCF_039521405.1. Taxonomy (NCBI): domain Bacteria; kingdom Bacillati; phylum Bacillota; class Clostridia; order Eubacteriales; family Clostridiaceae; genus Clostridium; species Clostridium sartagoforme. The sequence goes on along the minus strand of NZ_BAAACH010000016.1, from coordinate 139,654 downwards.
TAAGAATAAACAGAGCAGGTGATGATGCTGCAGGACTTGCAATATCAGAAAAAATGAGAGGACAAATCAGAGGCTTAGATCAAGCAGGAAGAAATGCTCAAGATTCTATATCATTAATTCAAACAGCTGAAGGAGCTTTAAATGAAACTCATTCAATACTTCAAAGAATGAGAGAATTAGCAGTTCAAGGAGCTAATGATACAAATGTAAGTGTAGATAGATCAGCTATAAAAGCAGAAATGGAACAATTAAGTTCAGAAATAACAAGAATATCAGAACAAACAGAATTTAATGAGCAAAAATTATTAAATGGTAATATAACAGGAAAACAATTCCAAGTTGGAGCTAATAAGGGACAAACTATAAGTTTATCAATTACTAATATGTCAGCTGGAAGTTTAAGTATAACTGGTGCAAATATTGCTGTAACTAACACAACTGCTGCTAATAAAGCTATTTCTAATATAAGTGGTGCAATAACAAAGGTTTCAACAGAAAGATCAAAGCTTGGAGCATTACAAAACAGATTAGAACATACAATCAATAATTTAGGAACTGCATCAGAAAACTTAACAGCTGCAGAAAGTAGAGTAAGAGATGTTGATATGGCTAAAGAAATGATGACGTTCTCAAAGAACAACATATTACAACAAGCTGCACAAGCAATGCTTGCACAAGCTAATCAACAACCACAAGGCGTTCTTCAATTATTGAGATAATTAGAGAACAAAGTTTAAACTTTAGTTAAAACGTTATTTTGAAATGTTAATAATAAAATAAATAAAGCTAAAAGGGTATAATAATTTGATTATTATACCCTTTTGTTTTATATAAAGGTTTTTAATTAATATACGATAATAGAATCAAAGGTGAATTTTGTAGATTTAAATAGAATTTAAGGAGTTAATATATATGAAAAAGATTTTAAGTATATGCATGATGGTTAAAGATGAAGAAAAAAATATAAGAAGATGTTGTGAAAGTGTTAAAAATCTATGTAATAGTATTGCAGAACTAATAATTGTAGATACAGGTTCTAGTGATAATACAGTAAGCATAGCTAAGGAGTATACAGACAAAGTTTATTTTCATAAGTGGAATAATAACTTCTCAGAAATGAGAAATATAACTATTAGTTATGCAACAGGAGAATGGATATTTATTTTAGATGCAGATGAAGAAGTTTTAGAAGAAGATAAACTAAAAAAATATCTTTTAGATAAAAATATTAATAAAAATAATACAATAATTTGCAACATAAGAAATTATAATGATTTAAATGATGAAAGCACTGTAGCTATAACACCATCACCTAGATTCTTTAAAAATGATGGGGAGTTTAAGTACTTAGGGTCTGTACATAATCAACCAATTTATAAAAATCCAATACATAAAATTAACTTATATATAAATCATTATGGATATAATGTTAAAGATAAAGAACTTATGGAAAAAAAATTTATACGAACAAAGGGTATATTAGAAAAGGAATTGAAAAGTGATCCTGAAAATATATATTACATTTTTCAATTAGGTGTAAGCTATGATATGCATAATGAATCTGCAAAGGCCTATGATATTTTTAAAAGAGCCTATGATATATTAAGTAGAAAGTCTAATAATGAAAAATATAAAAATAGTTATCTATATGGAGCGTTTTCAAGATGTGCAAATATAGTTAGAAAATTTGAAGTTTCAAGGGAAATATGTACAGAGGGTATAACTGTTAGGAATGATTATATAGATTTATATTATTTACGAGGAATAAATAACTTTATGTTATTTAATTATAAAGAAGCTATTATGGATTTTGAAAAATATTTTGATTTGTTAAGTAGATTTGATAAATTAGAGATTTCACAAGATTTATCTATAAGTTCTTATAATATAGAAGATGGATTTCAAAATACAGCTAGGATAAATTTAATATCCTGCTATTTAAAAGAAAAGGAATATAAGAAAGCTTTAGTAGAAATAGATAAACTTAAAAACATTGGGGATAAAAGAGTATGTATTAATGCAATAATAGAATATTTAAAACAAGAAGATATTTTAGAACTTTATAAAAAAATGGATTTTAACAATAGACAAATGATTTCAGAAATAATAGAAAATAAATATATAGAAAGTAATAAAGATTTAAATAAAAACATTAGGTATGAATTATCTAAAATTAATGATATTTATGGTGATTATAATAAAATATTAATTGAAGAAGATATAGATAAAAAGAATGAATTAATTAATAACTTTTTAAGCTTACATGATTTGAATAATAATGAAAGTTTTTATTCAATGATAATAGAAATTAGTATAAACAATGATATTGATATAAGTGATTTTTTGAAAAAAATAAGTTTTAAAAGCAACTCTAAATTTATTCAATATTTAATTAATAAAAAATCCGTAGATAATAATAATTTTATTGAAGCTATGACTGATAAGATTAAAACTGGAGATTTATCACAAATAAAGTTTTTTAATAATTATTTATATGAATTTCTACTGGCTAATAAAGCTGATGCAAATATACAAGTGATTATTAAATATATTTTGTTAAATATAAAATATATAACGTCAATTTATAAAGAAGAAGTACTTTTAGCAGAAAATATGTATTTATTAACAGATAGAGAAAGATTTTGTCTTTATATTTATGAGGCATTCAATTATAAAAATACTGATGTTAAACATTCTGTTGATTTACTTAAAAATGCTTTAATTATTGAGCCGCAATTTAAGGATATTATTAAACTCTTAAGTAATATATTTATTGAAAATTCCTTTATTAATAATGAAATGGATCAATGTAAGAAACAATTTAAGAATATTATTTTGAATTTATTAATGGAAAATAAATTAGAGGAAGCAAAAAATAATATTAATGAATATAACAAGATACTAGATAGAGATGAAGATATTATTTTTTATGAGGAATATATTAATATACTTTATTAAAGGATATAGATTTACTTGTCAATAAAAACAGTTATTATGTAGAAAATCTCATAGAAACTTATTGATATTCTTTTATAAATAGCAACTGATATCGTGAAGCTTATAAATTGTGCAACGAATATAACCTTTTTAAGAAACAGATTAATATAATTGAAAATAATAATTTAAATAAATAATCATACCAAAAACAAGTGAAAAAGAGATAATAATTAAGAGGTAAGATATGATGGAGTTTGATATAGAAAAAATAAAAAATCAAATAAAGGAGTTAATAGAGCGTAATTATTACAAAGAGGCTATAGAATTTTTACAAGTATTAATTGAAGAAATACCTGAATGCATAGAATTTCACTCTATGTATGTAGTTTCATTAACAATGAAAGGGGATATTAGAAAAGCCATAGATATTGCCCAAAAAGGATTAGCGATTGATTTATATAATTTTGATCTACTATATAATTTAGCTTACTTATATATGAATAATAATGAACTTTCTAAAGCTTTAACTATGTATGAGGATGCACTTTCGTATTGTAATGAAATTGAAATTCAAGAAAATATTAAGGAGATTATTAGAAGTTTAGAGTGTGAATATAATATTGAAAAAGCAAAGAAGGTAGTATTTTTTTCAAAACCAGGTATGGATTCTTTTTTAAAAGATATAATAAAGGGATTAGATTCAGAATTTATATGTATTAAAATGGAGGTTAGTGCTAACAGATCTATAGATATTGGTATGGAGTGGGCTGATATATGTTGGTTTGAATGGTGCGATGAACTTATAGTTTATGGAAGTAAGAATTATTTAGCAAATGAAAAGAAAATTATATGTAGATTACATAGATATGAAGCTTTTACGAACTATCCAGAGAATGTTGTTTGGGAAAATGTAGATAAGCTTATAATAGTTACAGATCATATTAAAGGATTGTTAGTAAAAAAAATACCTAAAATTGAAGAAAGTGTAGATATTATCACTATATTCAATGGGGTAGATATGGCTAAATATAAATTAAAAGAGAGAAAATATGGATTCAATATTGCGTACGTGGGATATATACATAGTAGAAAGAATCCAACTTTACTTCTTCAAATAATTGATAAACTTGTTAAGATTGACAAAAAATATAAGCTCTATATTGCAGGCGAATTTCAAGATAGCTTAATTGAGCTATATTTTAATTATCAAATAGAACAAATGGGTTTACAGGAAAATGTGGTTTTTGAGGGGTGGCAGGATAATATAGATGAATGGTTACAAGATAAAAATTACATTTTATCTACTAGCATTCATGAAAGTTTTGGATATGGGATAGCAGAAGCTATGAGTAGAGGAATAAAGCCTATTATACATAACTTTATTTTTTCAAAAGAAATTTGGGGAGAAAATTATACTTTCAATACAGTTGATGAGGCCATCAATATGATAACGGATATGAATTATAATTCAAATGAATATAGAAAATTTATTGATGAAAATTATTCATTAGAAATACAAATAGAAAAAATAAAAACTACGTTAATTGAAATAAGTAGTGAAAATAATGTTCTTGAAAAAAACTTAGGAGATTATATAAAAAGGACAAGAACAAAACTAAGTGAAAGCTTAGGATTTCAAAAGATAAAAGAATTAACTATAGTAATTCCCACATATAATAGAGCTAAAATTTTAGAAGATGATTTAAAAAAAGGTTATAAATTAGGAGATCAAACTAAAATAGTTGTTGATGATTATTCAGATAAGAATCATAGAAAAGCTTTAAATGAGTTAAATGGATTTATGGGAATACAAAAAATAGTTTTTCATAATGAAAATAAGGGAGTTGCAGCATCTGTTAATACAGCTGTTAGCTTTGTTAAAACAAAGTATGTAACATTTCTAGGAGATGACGATATTATTCTTAGTTATGATGATAAAGAGTATAATGAAAACTTAAAACTATTAGATATAAATCATAATATAATTATTCCCAGATATGTTGTAAATTTAGATTCAGAAAATAAACTCTCACCAGGATATGATAGAGGAGAATTTGATGGAGTTACTAGTAGTGAAATTCTTAAAAACATTTTTTTTACAGGTGAAATGTATGTGTTTAATGCAGGGGCAATATACACTAAAGAAAATGTAGAAAAGTCGTTACCAAATGAAATTTTTAGAGTATCTGAAGATTATGTTATGTTAGCAAGAATTTTAGCAAGTAATCCATATAAAAAAATTAAAGTTTCAGAAGATTATATATATGTTAGAAGGATTTCTAATGATACTTTAAGTAAAACAATTAATTTTGAAAAATTATCACTTCATTTATTATCATTATTAATTTCAGGTTATTATTGTTTGAAAAATAGAATTTTAACTATTGATGAAGTTATAAATGCCATAAGACAAAGAGGCGAAGTTCTACAAAAACTTTATGGATATGGAGTTGATTTTTCAGAAATCATTATTATGTATATTAGAAATGAACTAGAGTTAAATGAGCTTTTAGAGATAATAAGAAAAAGAGACTTTATAAAAAATTTAACTGTTGAAAATATGCCTAAAGAGATGATAGAAATAAAAGAATGGATTTTAACTAATGAGGTGAGATTTTTATGATACGTATAGCACTTATTGGACTTGGAAATATGGGGAAATTACATTTAAAAAATATTCTTAAGTTAGAGAGTGAAAAAATATGTAAGCTTACATGTATATGTGATAATAATAAGGAATTAACAGATGAATTTGTAAAGAAACTTAAAGTTAACGCTTATTATAGTGTAGAAGATATGATAAAGGATGATAAATTTGATGCAGCTATAATTGCAACTACATCTTCTGAACACTTCTTTATAGCTAAGTTATTAATTAATAATAACAAGCCTGTACTAATTGAAAAACCTATAGTAGTTTCGCTTTCACAAGCTGAAGAACTTTATAAGCTATCTAAAGAGAAAAAAGTTCTTATTTCAGCTGGATATACGGAAGTTTATAACAGTACCACTATTGGAGTAAAAAAATATTTGAATGATCATAAGGGATTTAGTATTATTGATTTTTATAGAATAGGACAAAAAAGTAAAAGAAATGATACAAAAGATATTGATGTAATTCAAGATTTGATGACTCATGATTTAGCAGTATTATCTGAAATAATAGATTTAAATAAAATTGTAGATATACAAGGAAATATTTCCTCTTATAATAAAAATAGTAATAAATATGATATTTCAAATATTAGTGTAATGTTTGATAATGGTTCAATTGCAAGATTTTTATGTGATAGGGGAGGAAGTATAAAAATAAGAAAATTTAATATTTCAAATGATGAAGTATTTGGAGAGTTTGATTTTATGAACCAGACTGCTAATATAATGAAAAAAGGAAATATAGAGGCTTTTGGAGAGAATATATGGTATTCTCAAAATTATGATATGATAAAAATACGATATTCAAATAATCCCTTATATGACGAAATATTAGATTTTATTTTAGCTGTAAAAAATAATACTGAAACTAAAGTATCTAAAAAATGGTTTGATATTACTGAAACTATCGAAAGGATACGAAATACTGTGGAGAAGTTAATATAAAGTAATAAGTTATAAAGGACGTGTTTAAATGAAAATTAGTGAATGTTTAAATTTTCTTGGTAATTTAGAAATAAAATATGATGGAGAGTTTGAAACTTTTGGATTAATTGATACTAAAATAGGTAAAAAGGTAATTTCATTTATTGAGGATGGAAAGTATATTGATAAAATTTCAAGTGATATATCATGTTTATTTATAAGGAAGGAGATGCTAGATTGTTTTTCTTTTGAGGGGTTTGGAATCATAATTTGTGACAATCCTAAATATGAGTTTTATAAACTTCATAATAAGTTATGCGATAGTAATTTTGATTATAAGAGAATGATATATAGTACAATAATTGATGATGATTGTATAATAAGTGATAAAAGTATTATATCAAATAATAATGTTACTATTGGTAAAAATGTTGTTATTGAGGAAAATGTAATTATAAGGGAAAATGTTAAAATTGGTGATAATTCAATAATAAGAGCTGGTAGTATAATTGGGGGAGAAGGCTTTTTATTTAATAAGGCTAATAATAAAGGAATATTTCCAGGTAAACACGCTGGCGGAGTAATAATAGGTAATAATGTAGAAATACAATATAATTGTTGCATAGATAGAGCAATATTTCCATGGGACAACACTATAATTGATGACTTTACTAAGATTGATAATCTTGTACACATTGGACATTCTGCCAAAATAGGTAAAAGGTGTTTATTTCCTGCAAATTCTAGAATAGGTGGGTACACAGTAATAGGAGATGATAATTGGATTGGGTTAGGAGCTACAGTGTCAAATAATCTTGTTATAGGAAATGAAACGAGAGTAAGTATAGGTTCAGTTGTTACAAAAAATGTTGATGATGGAAAGAAAGTAAGTGGCAATTTTGCAATTGATCATTCCAAATTCTTAGACTTTATAAGAAAAATACGTTAAGATATTTACAGATAGTAAAGTTAATTATTTATAAATATAACTATTTGATAAATGATTTAACGGTAAGATTAAAGATAGTTGTATTTAAGAATATAAGTAGGGAAATAATAAAATCTTTATCTAAAATAATAGGGGATTAATAGATAGGCTCGGCGGAAAAAATAATTTAAATGAAACAGAGGTAGCTATGATATCAATTTGTATGATAGTAAGAGATGAAAGTAAAGTTTTAGCAAAATGTTTAGAAAGTATAAAAGATTATAATTTTGAAATTGTAATTGTTGATACTGGTTCAATAGATAATACTAAAGAAATAGCTAGGCGATATACAAAAAATGTATATGATTTTAAATGGTGTAATGATTTTAGTAAAGCTATAAATTTTTCAATTAGTAAAGCTAATAATAAGTATGTTTTGGTGTTAGCTGCAGATGAAATTGTAATAAACTTAGATAAAGAGCAATTGGGAAAAAAAATACTTGATAGAGCTAACGAAGTAGGAAGAATAAATATAAAAAATGAGTACTTAAGAAACGGCAATAAATTTGTATATACTGATTATGTAAGTAGAGTTTTTGATAAAGATAAATATGAATATAATGGATGTATACATGAACAAATAGTAAGGAAAGATGGTAATGGATATAAAACATACAAATTACCAGTAACAATTAATCACTTAGGATATGATAATGACGAAATAAGTAGAAAAAATAAAATAAGTAGAAATATTCAATTATTAAAGGCATCCTTAATGAGTAATGATAGTGATCCTTATATATACTATCAATTAGGTAAAAGTTACTATATGGATGGGAATTATAATGAGGCAAAAATCAATTTTGAAAAAGCACTAGGTTTTAATTTAGACACTAAATATGAATATGTTCAAGACTTAGTAGAAAGTTATGGTTATTCCTTAATTAATATAGGTGAATATAAAGAATCTATAAAACTTTTAAATTTATATGAAGAATTTAAAAATTCAGCAGATTATATATTTTTAGCAGGTCTTATATATATGAATAATGGATTGTTCATTGAAGCCATAACTGAATTTCAGAATTCTAAAAAGATAGAAATATGCAAGATGGAGGGTGTTAATGATTATCTTGCAAATTATAATATAGGTGTTATATTTGAGTGTTTAGGTAATAAAGAAAAAGCTGTAGAGTTTTATTATATGTGTAAAAATTATGATAAGGCTTTAGAAAGAATAAGTTTTCTGGAAAAGTGATATAAATTTTAATAGAATAAATTCTTAAGATAATGATCATATTCTGTTGTTAAAGTTAATAAATAATATTTACATAACAATGTATAAATTTTCTTTATATTAGTTAAAGATAATATAAGATATAACGATATATAAAGTAATTAGATAATAGTTTAGGAGAGATATTATGAGATTAAATCAAAATATGGAATCTTTAAATGTATATAGAAATTATAAGAAGAATTTAACGGTTCAAGCAGCAACTTTAAATAGAATAAGTACAGGAAGTAAGATTAATTCAGCTAAGGATAATCCTAATAAACTAGGGGTAAGCGAAGGTCTTAGAATGCAAATAAGAAGTCTTCAAATGGCTGAAAAAAATATTCAAGATGGTGTTTCCATGATGCAAACTGTTGATGGAGCTTTATCAACAATTAGTGAATCTTTAATTAGAATAAAAGAATTAACAGTTCAAGCTGGTGGGGCACAAAATAATAGTGACTTAGAAATAATTCAAGAAGAAATTGATCAGCTAAAAGAACATATTGATTATACAGTAAATAATTCAGAATTTAATGGAGTAAAATTATTAAACTCTGAAAAAGTTACTAACAATGATTATCCTAAATATTTAAATCATATGGTAGGAGCTAATACTGAGGAGGAAATAAATATACCTGTATTTAATGTTAATACAACTATGCTTATAGATCCAGAAGGAAATTCGTTAAAAAATATCAATGTAACTAATATAAATGAACTGGATAAGAATTTAAAAGTTGTAGATTCAGCAATAGAAAGTATAAACTCGGTGAGAAGCCGGTATGGAGCAATTCAAAATAGAATGGATACATCAGCTCAAAATTTGAATGGAAGTTCTTTTAACTTAGAAACTGCAGAAAGTAGAATACGAGATTCTGATATAGCATTAGAAATGGCTGAGTATGCAAGAACATCAATATTACATGAAAGTTCAATAGCATTAATGCAACAAACTAACAAATTTCCACAAGATGTATTAAGAATTCTTGAAAATTTAAAATAATTTATCGACAGAGGATTATAAAAAATCCTCTGTTTTTTTTGTTTTTTATAAATATATAAAAAAAAATGTAGTATGTTAACAAAAATAATGTATAAATATGTAATAAAATATATAAAATAGGCATTTTGAGTGTTTACATATAAGTAATGTAAAATTTTGCGAAGGATTTTTTGAAAAATTATTATAGAAAAATAATTTATATTAAACTATAATACTAGTATGTAGAATTTTAATTAAATATACAGGCAAGTATAAAAAATAAAATTATTTTATGGTATTATATAGAAATAAAATGAAAAATTTGTAGTTTTAGGAGAGGTATTATGAATATATATAATGATAGCACAATGAAATTTATAAAGTATGGTTTAGATGCATCAGCATTAAGAGAAAAGGTTATAGCAAATAATATGGCAAATATTAATACTAAAGATTTTAAAAAGTCATATGTTTCTTTTGAAGAAAATTTAAACAAGGCAACTGGTGAACTTTCATTAAAAAGAACTAAAAGCCAACATTTAAGTGGAAGCTCAGATGATTCTTTAATTAGTGTTAAAGAAGATAATAGTACAAGCATGAGAAGTGATGGGAATAATGTGGATATGGATTTAGAAAAAGTAAATCAAGCTGCTAACACTTTAATGTATAATGCTTTAATAACTCAAGCAAATTCCAAATTAAGTATGACTAAAAGTGTTATATCAGGAGGTGGAAATTAAGCATGGGACTTTTTAATACTATGAGAATAAGTGCAAGTGGTCTTTCAGCAGAAAGATTAAGAATGGATACAATAACATCGAATATAACTAATGCAACAACTACAAGAGGTGAAGATGGAAAACCTTATGTAAGAAAAATTGCAGTATTTCAAGAAAATTTAGATGAAGCCAAGAAGCTTAATGGTGTTAAGGCTGTTGGAATAGTAAATGATGAATCACCACTTAAGAGTGTATATGATCCTACACATCCAGATGCTGATGAAGAGGGCTATGTTTTAATGCCTAATGTTAATTTACTTAATGAAATGGCAGATATGATAGCAGCTTCAAGAGCTTATGAAGCTAATGTTGATACATTGAATGCTTCAAAAAGTATGTTTACTAAAACACTAGAACTAGGAAGGTAGGATGATATATGATAATTAATAATTTTATTCCAACTGAAAAAATATTTGAGAATAGCATAAATTCCAATAGTAGTAATAAAACAAACTCTATAGAAGGCAGCTTTCAAAATATATTAAAAGATAATTTAGATAAGTTAAATGAAAAACAAGTTGAAGCAGATAATATGACAAGTGAGTTTGTTTCAGGAGGAGAAGTTGATCTTCATGAAATGATTCTTGGCATGGAAGAAGCTAAAATGTCACTTCAATTAGCAATACAAGTAAGAAATAAAGTTGTTGAAGCTGTACAAGAATTAACAAGAATGCAATTGTAATAAGTAAGGAGTGCTATTAATGGATAAGCTAAAGGAAAGCTTTGGTAAGCTGAAGGAGAAGTTTAAATCCTTTAGTAAAGGAATAAAGATAGCAATAATAGCTACATTGGTAACGGTAATTATTGCTATAGGATCTTTATTTTTTTATAATTCAGCTACTAAATATAAAGTTTTATTTTCTAACTTAGAAGCAAGTGATGCACAACTTGTAACAAGTAAATTAAAAGAAAAAAAAGTGGACATGAAAATTGAAGGGGAAACAATAATGGTTCCCAAAGAATCAGTTGATGAATTAAGGCTAGAACTTGCTCCAGAACTTTCAGGGGGAAGCACTGGATATGAGTTAATGGATAGTGGAAATTCTTTTGGAATGACGGATGAAGAATTTAAATTAAAGAAGTTGAGAATGCAACAAGGAGAGCTTGAGAAAACTATAAAAAGCTTTTCACAAGTAGAGACGGTAAGAGTACATATAACTCCATCAAAGGATTCTGTTTTTGTAGAAGATAAAGAACCGGGAAAAGCTGCTGTATATATAAAGTTAGTTCCAGGTAATAAATTAAGTAGAGAACAAGTAGAATCAATAGTTGCACTTGTTTCAGGAAGTACTGAAAATGTACCTAAAGAGAATATCGAAGTAATGGATAATGATATGAATCTTCTAACTAAGGATTTAAACAACACAGAAAGTGCAGAAGTAAGTTCAGATTCTGTAGAAAAACAATTTAGTTTAGAAAAAAAATATGAAGAAGATATACAAAAGTCTATTGTTGAGCTTTTAGAACCAGTTGTTGGAAAAAATAAGGTTAAAAGCTCTGTTAATGTCGAGCTAGATTTTGATTCAAAGCAAAAGACAGAAACTATAATAGACCCTAATAAGGTTATAATTAGCCAAGAAACCATTAAAGAAAATAATACAACTGGCTCAGGAGAGAATAGTGGAGCTCCTGTAGATAATAATATGCAAAACACAATAGATGATGGAGCAACTGGAGGAACATCTTCAAGAGAAGAAGTTAAAACCAATTATGAAGTTGGAAAAACAGAAACTAAAACTATTAGTGCTCCAGGAGAAGTAAAAAGACTTACGGCATCTGTATTTGTAGATGGAAACTTAGATGCAAATGTACAAGCAGCTATTGAAAAATCTGTATCAAATGCCATTGGTATAAGTACAGAAAGAGGAGATAATGTATCAGTAGTTGGAATGACTTTTGATCCAGTAACAAAGGAAGAAGCACAAAAAGAATTTGATGCAATAAATGAATTATTAGCAAAAGAAAAAAGAAATAAAATAATATTATACTCAAGTTTAGGAGTATTAGCACTTATTTTGGTTATAATAAGCTTAATTTTAATTAGAAGAAAATCTAAGAGTAAAAAAGAGGAAAAAGAGAGTCTGTTAGATGTTGTTATAGATGATAGAGTTTCAAGAGAAAATACTGAAAAGTTTGATCCAATTAACTTTGAAAGTATAAATCCAAAGGCGCATATTGAAAATGAGATAAAGAAATATGCAACAGATAAACCAGATCAAGTTGCAGATATAGTAAAATCTTGGCTAGCAGATAATGAGAGGTGATAAAATGGCAAGAGATTCATCAAAATTAAATGGAGTACAAAAGGCGGCTATATTATTTATAACTTTAGGCCCTGAGGCGTCATCAGCCATTTTAAAAAAACTTCCTGAACCAGAGATACAAAAAATAACATATGAAATAGCTAACATATCTTCAGTTACATCAGAGCAAAGACAAACTATATTAGATGAATTTTTAGAAATGAATAAGGCTAGAGATTATATAATAGAAGGTGGAATTGAATATGCAAGAACCCTATTATCAAAAGCTTTAGGAACTCAAAGGGCAAATGAGATATTGGGGAAAGTTACGGAAGCTACACAGCAATATAGACCATTTTCTATAGCAAGAAAAGCTGATGCTCATCAACTTTTGAATGTTATAAGTTATGAGCATCCACAAACAATAGCTTTAATTCTTTGCTACCTTCAACCAGATAAGGCAGCGCAAGTTTTAGCTGAATTACCTGAGGATATACAAAGTGAAGTTGCATATAGAATTGCAACTATGAGCAATACTTCACCAATGGTAATAAAAGAAATAGAAAAAGTTCTAGAAAGTAAATTAAGTAATGTTGTTAGAAGTGAAATGACAGCCCTTGGAGGAGTTGAGACTTTAGTTGATATTCTAAATCAAGTTGATAGAACAACAGAAAAGAATATTACTGAAAGCTTAGAAAGAGAAGATGCAGAACTTGCAGATATAATTAAAAGCTCAATGTTTGTATTTGAAGATATTATCACTCTTGATGATGTATCAATTCAAAGAATTCTTAGAGAAGTTGATGGAAAAGAACTTGCACTTGCTCTTAAAGGATGTTCTGATGAAGTTGCAAACACTGTTTATAGAAACCAATCTAAGAGAGCTGCAGCTGCTTTAAAGGAAGATATGGAATTCTTAGGTCCGGTAAGACTTATGGATGTAGAAAAAGCACAGCAAAAAATTGTTTCTATAATTAGAAGGTTAGATGAAGCCCAAGAAATAATAATTTCAAGAGGTGGAGAAGATGCAATTATATTATAATCTTATAAAAAATGAATCTACTAAGGAAACATCAAAAAAGAAAATAGAAACTAATTATGTAACTAAAGTTGAAGTTTTAGAAGAAGAAAGTCAGTTAGAGAGAAAATCAATTGAGGATGAAATAAGAAAAAGTTATGAAAACTTAGGAGCTAATATTTTAAAAAAAGCTAAGACTGAAGCAGAAGAACTTCTTATGCAAACTAGGAAGAATATTATAGAAATTGAAAAGAAGGCTTATGAAGAAGGTTATAACCAAGGAAAAGAAAATGGCTTTGAAGATGGATATAAAGAAGGTTTAGAAAAAATAAAGATAGAAACAGAATTAATGGTAAAAGAAAATATAGAAAAGTCAGAAAAAATATTGAAGTATGCAAATATTGAATATAAAGACTATTTACTAAACAAAGAGAAAGATATTATTAAACTTGCATATGAAATGGCTAGAATAATAGCCAAAAAAGAATTGCAAGAATCTGATGGCATTACATCTTTAATTGAAGATGTCTTAAAAGATGCTAAAGGAGAAGAAAACATAATAATAAGATGTAATCAAGATCATATTAAGGCAATTGAAGAAAAAAGAGATTACTATAAGAAAGCTTATGCTATAAAAGGTGAAATATTTATACTTGAGGATCCTTTGATGAAAAGTGGAAATGCAATTATAGAAAAGGATACTGGAAGAGCTATAGTTGGGTTAGATATTGCTTTAGAAAAACTTGAAGAAGCATTATTTAAGTAATAATTAGGTGAAGATATGATAAATATAGATTTTGATTTATTAAATAAAAAAGTAAAAGAAGCTAATACTTATTATTTAGAGGGTACAGTTAAGCAAATAATAGGGCTTACGGTTGAAGTTCAAGGAGTTAAGGCTTTCGTAGGAGAACTTTGTACTATATATAATCAGGATAATCTTCCAATTAAATGTGAAGTTGTAGGTTTTAGAGAAGATGCTGTATTATTAATGCCTCTTGGAGAGCTTATAGGAATATCACCAGGATGTAGGGTAGTACCTGAAAGAAGGCCGCTAGAAGTGAAGTGCTCTGATGATTTATTAGGGAAAATACTTGACGGTTTAGGAAATCCACTTGAGGGAGAGGGGATTTTTCAAGGTGAAGAATATCCTTTGGAAAACCAACCTCCAGATCCATTGAAACGAAAAAGAATAACAGAAATTCTTCCAACAGGAGTAAGAGCAATAGATGGGTTTTTAACTGTTGGAGAAGGTCAAAGAATAGGTATTTTTGCAGGCTCAGGTGTTGGTAAAAGTACAACTCTAGGGATGATTGCAAGAGAAGCAGAAGCTGATATAAATGTAATATCTCTTATTGGAGAAAGAGGTAGAGAAGTATTAGAATTTATTGAAAAAGATTTAGGTCCTGAAGGTATGAAAAAATCGGTTGTTATATGTGCAACTTCAGATAAGCCAGCTTTAATAAGAATTAAAGGGGCATTAACAGCTACAGCTATAGCTGAATACTTTAGAGATAAAGGTAAAAAAGTAATCTTGATGATGGATTCAGTAACAAGATTTGCAATGGCACAAAGGGAAGTGGGACTAGCTATAGGAGAGCCGCCAGCTCAAAAGGGATATACTCCATCAGTATTTGCTAAATTACCTAAGCTTATGGAAAGGCCAGGAACATCAGAAAAAGGCTCTATAACAGCCTTTTATACAGTCTTAGTTGATGGAGATGATTTTAATGAGCCAATTGCAGATGCCGTAAGAGGTATATTAGATGGACATATAGTTTTATCTAGATCATTAGCACACAAAAACCATTATCCAGCAATAGATATATTAAATAGTGTTAGTAGACTTATGCCGAACATAGCAACTGATCCACATAAAGAAGCGGCTTCAATAGGAAGAGATCTACTTGCAACATATAAGGATGCAGAGGATTTAATAAATTTAGGAGCTTATGTTAAGGGAAGTAATAAAAAGATAGATTTATCAATTCAATATAATGATAGATTAAAGGGCTATTTAAAACAAAAAATAGAGGAAAAGTCCGATTTTAACACTTCCTTAGAGCAACTCCTTTCAATGTTTAGAAATTAAAAGGAGAGGTGATTATGTCAGAAAAATTTAAATTTAGTTTAGAAAAACTCCTTGAAATAAGAATAGAAAAAGAAGATGAAAGTAAAAGATTATTCACTAAGACACAAAGAGAAAAGCAAAACACAGAAGAGAGATTAAATGTTCTTAAAAATAATTATGAAAAGTATAGTGGAATAAATAAAGGTGAAACTTTAGCTTATCAAAAAATAAAAAGAAATTATTTGTTTGCTTTAGATAAGGGGATAGTCCAAACTCAAAAAGACTTACATATAAAAATAAAAGAACTTGATATAAGAAGAGAAGATTTACTTAAAAAGCAAATAGAAAGAAAGACTGTAGACATATTGAAGGAAAGAAAAACTTCAGAGTTTTATAAAGAACAAGAAAGAAAAGAGCAAATATTTAATGATGAACTTGCCTTATATGCATATATGAGAAAACAGTGAAAGGAGGTGAGTAATTAATGATAAGTACTAAGATGATAGTTGATTTAGATAATAAGTTAAATAGTATAAATAATAATACTAGTAATAATGTTTCTAATAAAGAAAATAAGGCTAATGATAATTTTAAAGATTATTTAAAAAAGGAGATTAATAATAGCACTTCAAATAACTCAACTAAAGAATCTGTAGAGAAGCAAGATTATAATTCCTTAAAAGCTGATACAGATGTATCTAAGGAAACTAAGAAGATAGAATCTATATTAAGTGATGTTTCTAATAAATTAGATGAGATTATAAGTAAAGAAGATTTCCTAGGAAATGAATCTGATATAGAAGACTTAACTGAAATTCTAAATCTATTAATAAGTCTTTTAAATAATAAGTTAAACAATGAAGAGTTAAATGAATTTACTTCTAAGGACGGCTATTTAGAAAACTTAGATTTAAGTAGCATAGATGTAGAAAATTTAAACAAAAATGATATAAGTAATTTGTTTTTATCATTGTTTAGCAATACAGAAGATGTAAATTTAAGTGATTCTTTATTAAATTTAAATGGTTTAGAAGAAAATAATTTAAACTCTGAAGATATAAAAAGTTTATTGAAAGATATGAAAGATTTAACTGACAATATTTTAAGTAATATTAAATCAGAAACTTCAAGTAATGTTTCTACGGAGAGCTATGAGAATAAATTAGGTAACAAAATTTTTGCTTTATTAGAGACTTTACCAAAGGAAAGTATAGAAAAAATTTCTTCTAGCCTAGGAGATGAAGAAAAGGTTAAAATTTTAAGTGTAGTATTACTAGAAAAAATTAATAATAGTTTAGGTAGTATAGATAAAGCTAATAATTATGAATCAAAGATAATTTTAGATGAATCAAATATTTTAAATGAAGATAACACACTAAACTATGAAACACCTACAGATAAGAATTTGAAAGATAATGAATCTTCAGGTAAATATAGTATTGATGAAAATACTGATGAAGATAGAATATTATCTAAAATTATAGATGGAGATGATAAAAGTTCTTTTTCTAAAATCCTAAATTCTTATGATATATATAATAAAAATAATGTAGATATAGTGAAAGAACCTGTAGTTGTTAATAAACAAAGTATAGATTTAGATATAATAAAAAATGTAAAATTTATGATAAAAAATGCTGTGCAAGAATTGAAGGTAAAAATATATCCTAAAGAACTTGGAGAAATGACTATAAAGATTCTTTCAGAAGAAGGTATAATGAAAGCAGAAATAAAGGCTATGTCCAAAGAAACATATAATTTATTAAATTCTAATCTACAGGATATAAAGAAGACTTTAATAGATCAAAATATAAAGATTCAGGAAGTAAATATAGGAATATACAATGAAGATACAACATTCTTTAGTGGTGAAGAGAATTCATCTGAGGGTTTTAACAATAACCAAAGTAAAGAAAATATTAATAAATCTCAATCTATACTTAATGAAGATGAAAATAGCACAGAAGATTTACTTAATCAAAGTAATGTAAATTTATTAGCATAGGGGGAAAGTACGGTGTCTAATGTTATAAATAATTATACAGGAGCAAGAGCGACTGATAGAGGAACTAAAGTAGTTAAACCAGGACAAGATATGGATAAAAATGCTTTTTTAACCATATTATCTGCAGAATTATCTAATATGGATCCAATGGGTAATAATGATTCTACTCAATATGTTACTCAAATGGCACAATTTGCTTCTATGGAGCAAATGACTAATTTAAATAATACAATGTCTAGTTATGCAAATAACTCAATGGTTGGAAAAGGTGTAACATTAAAGAGTGTAGATTCTAAGGGAGTGCCTTATACAGGGGTTGTAAAATCTGTAACTTCAACATCATCCAAAACAACTATTTCAGTTGAGGTTAACGAAGATGGGTCAAATGTGTACAAGGATTTTGATATATCAGAT
The DNA here is from genome assembly GCF_039521405.1 of Clostridium sartagoforme. Classification (NCBI taxonomy): domain Bacteria; kingdom Bacillati; phylum Bacillota; class Clostridia; order Eubacteriales; family Clostridiaceae; genus Clostridium; species Clostridium sartagoforme. The sequence goes on along the minus strand of NZ_BAAACH010000016.1, from coordinate 121,419 downwards.
GTGCTTACTGTTTTAGATGTTCCAGATTACTCAATACCATCAATTAATAATATTAATGGAAATATGTCATTTTTAGTTGCATCTTCATTTATTGGAAAGCATGTTGAATTAAGTGAAAGTGATGAAGAGGGAAATAAATATACGGGAGAAGTTCTTGGTGTACTTAAGGATAATGGAGTTGTAAAGGTAAGAGTTAAGCTACATGATTCAGATGAAATAAAAGAATTTACTTATGATAAGATAGTAAAAGCTTCAAATAATAAAGATGAAATAAAGGGTAGTGAGGAGTAAAGGGATAAGTAAGTTATTTAAGTAGGTGATTTTTTTGAGTTTTAGGGTTATAAACGGAAAAGCTTATCCAGTAGGAAATTTTCAAATACCAAATGATAAGGTGAATGAAGATGATAATTATAATAAAAGTAATTTTAGTGATATTTTAAATGAGGCTATAAATAAAAGTAGTGAAGAATATACCTTATCAAAGCATGCAGCAGATAGATTAAAAGAGATTAATTTTACAGCTGCAGACATGGAAAAAATAGCAAAAGGCTTTAAAATGGCAGAAAATAAAGGAGCTAAAAATTCAGTAATGCTTTATAAAGATGTAGCTTTAATTGCAAGTATAGAAAATAAAACTGTAATAACAGCAGTAGAAAAAGAAAGATCTAAAGAAAATGTATTTACTAATATAGATAGTGTAGTAATTTTATAGGCTGGACCTAGTATTAGGAAGCTTAATTCTTGCTGAACGACAGATGCAAGAAAAAATAATATTTTGGAGGTCAATTATGTTAAGATCAATGTATTCCGGTATTAGCGGTATGAAAGTTAATCAAACTAAATTAGATGTTATAGGAAATAATATATCAAATGTAGGAACAACTTCATTTAAGGCATCAAGAGCAAGATTTAGCGATATGTTAAGTCAAAATGTATCAGATGCTATGGCTCCATCTAATAATCAAGGGGGAGTAAATGCAAGTCAAGTAGGACTTGGAGTTCAACTTGCAAGTATAGATTCAGTTATGACTCAAGGTATGATGCAGCCAACAGGTAGAGCTTTAGATGTTGCAATAGATGGAGATGGATTCTTTATGGTAAGTAAAGGACCAGCAATTTATGATGGATCATTGGAAGTAAATCATAGAGCAGGTGCACATAGCATAACAGCACAATCCTTAAGTAACTCTGGAAGTGAAATAATGTATAGTAGAGATGGTTCATTTATATTAGATGAACAAGGAAATTTATTAACTGGTGATGGATTTAGAATTATGGGTTACTCATTAACTAATGATGATAGTTCACAACAAGCAACAGGGCTATCTCCAAACTCAGTTAGTACAGCAGGATTGGACTTTAGATTTGGCCCAGGGTCACAATTAAATGGATTTAAGGTTGTATTAGGAGCAGTAGGACCAGGAACTGTTACTTCAGCGGACGTTAATAAAGCAGAAAAGCTTATAGTAGTAAATGGAGATTTCTCTTCAACAGGAGCATTAACAACAGCTCAAGTTGAGTCTGCAATAAGCAAGGGATTATCTTCAGCAGGAATATCTCAACAAGTATATGTTTCAGGAAAACCTATAAGTTTTGAAGGATTAGGTTCACCAGCAGTTGTTGGTGGAACAGATGCATTAGCACCTAAATCAGTTACAATAGCAGGATTTAATATACAACTTAGTGAAGGTAGTGCTTTAAATGGCTATAGTTTTGAAATTGGTGAAATATCAAGTGATCCATTATCTGTAAATGTAGAAAGTGGAAGAAAGAAAATAGTTATAAATGCTGATTTCTTAAATAAATCATTTAATGCATCTGATTTACAAGATGAATTAAATAATAAGCTTAAAGCAGCAGGCATTACGCAAGAAGCAAAAATTACAGGAACTCCAGCTACCTTAGGAAATATCAGTGGAGCATCAGATGCTTCAGGTAAGGTAGATTCTCCAGCATCAATAGATTATTCTAATAGTTCAGGCACTGCTACAACTGTAGGTGGATTTACTTTTTCTGGACAAACTAATGGAGAATTAAATGACTATACTATTTCTATAGGAGAAAGTGCAATAGGAACTCCACTTACAGTAGTTGTTGAAAATGGAAATATAATAATAAATGGAGATTTTAATACAACACCAGCTAAATTTACTAGTGCAGAATTGCAAACAAAGTTAAATAGTGCATTAAAAGCTAATGGATTAAAAACTCAATTAAATGTAGCAGGAAATATAAATATCGGTGATATATCAAATAAAGCTAAATTAAGTGGTGGGGTTACAGCAAGTTCTCCAAAATCTTTAAATATAGCAGGATTAAATGTAGATCTTCCTACAGGAACTTTATTAAATGAATTACAATTTGAAATTACAGATATAAATGAAGCAGGATTATCAGTAGAATATGAGCCAGCAGCAAATGGAAATGCTCATAAATTAGTTATTAAAGGAGATTTTACTAAAAAGGTAGCAGCAAAGGATTTAGAAGATAAAATAAATGCAGCATTATTAGCACAATATCCTGTAGAAGCTCCAAAGGTTAAAGTATCAGGTACTTCTAAACCTTATACAGGACTAACTTCTGATAATATAGATGGAGGAGAAGTTGATAAGGCTCCAGGAAAAGTAACAGTTGGAGGAGTAGACATACTTCTAGATGCAGGCGCAGCATTGAATGGATATAAATTCCAAATAGGTACAGTAACAGCAGGAACCAAAACAGAAGCATCAATTGATACAAAAAATAAAACAATAACAATAAATGGTGATTTTGTTACTGCAAATGCTATTACAGCAAAAAATATACAAGATGCTTTAACTAGAGCTTTAGAAGATAAAGGAATAAATCAAGGTATAACAGTTTCAAACAAGCCTATGGAAATTGGTGGAGTTGAATCAGAAGAAACAAATGGAGGAACTCCAATAGAAAGTATGAATGGGGACGGAAGTATTAACTTTGTAGATGGAACAAAAGATCTTAAATCTTATGATGGAGAATTAAAGACTCTTAAAATTCCTGATAAGGTTAGAATACCAGGATCAGATATAGAACTTAGAGTAAAAACTTATACAATAGATAAGAATGGCGTAATAAATGGAGTCCTTGAAGATGGTAGAGTAGCAGCACTTGGACAAATAGCTATGGCAAGCTTTAAAAATCCAGAAGGTTTAACAAAACTTGGAGGAAATCTTTATAGCTCATCAGTTAACTCAGGAGATGCAATTATAAAGAGTGGTGTAGGAACATTAAACGATGATAATTCAAAGGGATATGGTGATTCACTTCAAGGTATGCTTGAAATGTCGAATGTTGACTTAGCAGAACAATTTACAGATATGATAGTTTCAAGTAGAGCTTTCCAAGCATCAGGGAAGATGATAACAACTGGAGATGAAATACTTCAAGATATAATTAACTTAAAAAGATAGTTAGATAGTGCACAATTCACAGTTCACAGTTTTTTGATAAGGGAACATGTAATAGGTTATGATATAAATTGCGAAGCAATTTTTTAGTTAAAAGTTACGAGGGAAAAAGTGAAAAGTTAAGGATGTTTTGCTAAGCAAAACTTTAAATATATAGGTGTTAAGTACTCTTTATTTCAAAATCCTATAAGAATTTTTTCCATCACTATTCACTTTTTCACTATTCCCTTTTCACTATTTTGCTTCGCAAAATAAATCAACTATGCACTGTGCCTTGTGAACTTTTCACTAACAAAGAGTGGGGTGGTAGTTTATGATTGATGTTACAACAATGAATAATAAAGAAATTATTCTAAATGCAGATCATATAGAAAAAATTGAAGAAGTTCCAGAAACTTTAATAACATTGACTAATGGAAAAAAGTATATAGTTCTTGAAAGTGTTGAAGAAATAGTAGAAAAAGTAATTAGATATAAAAATAAAATTGTTACTTATAGGGTATAGTTGGAGGTAATTATAAAATGAAAAAGTCAGACTCATTAACTTCCATTGGATTAATATCAGGTATAATATTAATGTTTTATGGTATGGTTCTTGGTGGAAGTAGTCTTAAAATTTTCTGGGATCTATCATCAGTATTAATAACAGTAGGAGGATCTATTTCAGCCCTTTTGATAACTTATTCTTTAGAAGAAGTTAAAAATATTGGTAAATTAATGACTCAAGCTTTTAAGGAAAATAAATCATCTGCAAAAGAGATAATTCTTAGTTTTACAGAACTTTCCAAGAAAGCTAGAAGAGAAGGTTTACTATCTTTAGAAGATGAAATTGCTAATATGGAAGATCCTTTTTTGAAGAAAGGTCTACAAATGGTTGTAGATGGTATTGAACCAGAAACTATAAGAGAAATATTAGAACTAGAAATTGGAGAAATGGAAAATAGACATGAAAAGGGAGCAGGACTTTTCTTGTCTTGGGGAGCTTATGCACCAGCTTTTGGTATGTTAGGTACATTAATAGGTTTAATTCAAATGCTTGCAAATCTAACTGATGTAGCCAATATAGCATCAGGAATGGGAAAAGCATTAATTACAACATATTATGGATCACTTTTAGCAAATATGTTATGTAATCCAGTAGCGGCAAATTTAAAGCAAAAAAGTGCAAAAGAGGTTGGAGAAAGAGAAATGATGTTAGAAGGTATACTTGCAATACAATCAGGAGTAAATCCAAGAATTGTAGAAGAAAAACTAATAACATATTTACCACCTAAAGAAAAATTAGAATATTTAAATAACAATATTGAAAATGGTGAAGGGGTTGTTATTTAATGGCAAGAAAGAAAAAGACTAGTGAAGGCGGACTAAGAGGTGATGAGTGGCTTCCAACTTATGCAGATACAGTAACCTTATTGCTTACATTTTTTGTTCTTTTATATTCTATGGCATCTGTTGATGTTGAAAAAACAAAAAGTATAGCGCAGGCATTTACTTCTATGATGAATGGAAGTGAAGGAACTAGTTTACTAGAATATAATATGTATAACGGTGAGGTTCCTTTAATAGGAGGAGAAACAGAAGATAACATAGAAGGTGGCGAAGAATTAACTGAGCAAGAAAGAATGTATAAAGATGTTAAGGAATTTGTTAATGATAATAATTTATCTTCTGTTGTAGATATAATTGATGATGAAAGAGGAATAGTAATACAACTTAGGGATAACATATTATTTGAGACATCAAGTTCTGACTTAAGAGAAGACAGTAAGGAAGTACTAAACAAAATAAATTCTCTTATAGAGTCTGTCGAAAATCCTATATTAGTTGAAGGACATACAGACAATAGACCTATAAATACAAGTAGGTTTCCATCAAATTGGGAGTTGTCTGCAGATAGAGCAGTTAATGTAGTAAGATATTTTATTGAGAGCAAAGGACAAAATGCTACAAGATTTAGTGCAGCAGGTTATGGTGAATTTCATCCAGTAGCACCAAATGATACTTATGAAAATATGGCTAAAAATAGAAGAGTAGATATTTTAATTGTAACAACTGAAAAGGAGGAAGAATAAAAGTGGCTGAGGAGAAAAAAGAAAAGAAAAAAGGTAATAAATTAATTTTAATTATTGCTATATTAGCAGTTTTAGGCGGAGGAACATTTGGAGGAGTATATTATTTTATGAATAAAGATAATGCCTCACAGCCAGTTGTTATACAAGAAGCTTTTTTTGAGGTTGGTGAAATATTTGTAAATTTAAGTGATGAAGGTTCCAAAAGATACATAAAGCTTAATCTTTCAATAAGTTATGATAGTAAGAATAAAGATTTAGCAAAGGAAATAGAAGATAAAAAAGTTGTAATTAGAGATATCGCTATATTCTATATAAAATCCTGTAAAGCAAAGGATTTTGAACCAGCCAATGAAGCAGTGTTAAAAGGTGATATAATGACTAGAATTAATCAAAAGTTAACATCAGGATTACTGAAAGATGTTTATATAAGTGATATTATAGTACAATAAAGGAAGTAGATTTAAAAGATGGATTTAGTATTTTTAATATTTAAGTTAATATTTGCATTAACGATAGTACTTGGGCTTATTTATATATTATTTAAAATAAGTGGGAATAAACTTAATAAGATTAATGAAGGAAAATACATTAAGGTTTTAGAAAGAACTCAAATATCTAAAGAAACTTCAATAGTAGTGGTAAAAATAGGAAAAAAAGGCTATGTACTGAGTTCATCTAATAATACTACTGAAAAATTGGATGAGATATCTGAAGAAGATATATTTCTTTTAGAAGAGGAGAAAAGAAGAGAAAAAGAAAAAATAAATGACCAATATGAAACAGCTGTAAAAAGCTTAAGAGATAAAATAGATAAATTTAGAAATAAATATAATTAAAAGGAAGATTTATATGAATAAAAAGAAGAAATATATATTTATGCTGATAATGACAGTATTTCTGATATTTACTTTTAATAAAGCTGTAAATGCTGAACCAATAAGTATACCAGATTTAAATATTTCAGTAGGCGGCGAATCTACTTCTCCTCAAAATTATGTAGATAATATAAAATTATTGATAGTACTAACTATTTTAACATTATTACCTTCAATAATAATTATGATGACATCTTTTACAAGAATAATAGTTGTATTTTCTTTTTTAAAGAATGCATTAGGAGCTCAGCAATCAATTCCAAATCAAATACTTATTGGATTAGCAATATTTTTAACCATATTTATAATGCGACCAGTATATACAGAATTAAACGAAAATGCATTTAAACCTTTTATGGAAAATAAAATAACCCAAGAAGAAGCCATGGAGGCTGGAAGTAAGCCTTTAAGGAACTTCATGCTAAAACAAACAAGACAAAAAGATCTAGAATTATTTATTGAAGCATCAAAACTAAATAAAGAGGAAATAACAAAAGATAATATTCCATTAACAGTTGTTATCCCAGCTTTTGCTATAAGTGAACTTAAAACAGCATTTCAAATAGGATTTTTATTGTTCTTACCTTTCATAATAATAGATATGGTAGTAGCAAGTGTTCTTATGTCTATGGGAATGTTCATGCTTCCACCTGTAATGGTAGCATTACCATTTAAATTACTATTATTTGTAATGGTAGATGGTTGGTATCTAATGGTTAAGTCTTTAATAATGAGTTTTGGAGGGTAGGTGATAAATGTGAGTGAAAATTTAATTATAGGAATAGTAAGAGATGCATTATATACAGCATTAAAAATAGCTGGACCAATATTAATAGTATCAATATTGATTGGTTTAATAATAAGTATATTTCAAGCAACTACTCAAATACAAGAACAAACATTGACATTTGTTCCTAAGCTTATAGGAATAGCAGTTGTTGGGCTTGTATTGTCAAGCTTTATGTTGCATACATTAGTAGCCTTTACAGAAAGAATATTTGAACTTATTATTAAGATATCTACGTAGGAGGTAGGTGAGGCATGATAGATACAGCCTACTTTTTAGCACTATTTCTTATATTTTTAAGAGTTACAGCTTTTTTTGCTATAACCAATATATTTTTTCCAAATGGGACACCGAAAGCATTAAAAGCTATGTTTTCATTAATATTTTCCTTTGCATTACTTGGAGGAATAGATTATTCAAATATAAATTTAATTACAAGCAATTATTATTTAATTATTTATATGATTTTAGAAGTGACCAATGGGTTAATACTGGGATTAATATCTAATATAGCTTTTGAAGTGGTATTAATGGCAGGAAGCCTAATAGATGTACATATAGGATTAAGTATGGTTAATACTATAGATCCGAATAGTAAAATAAGTACAACAATAACTGGAAATTTACTTCACTATGTAGCTTTAATGATTTTTTTTGTAGTAGATGGGCATCATATGCTTATAAAATCACTTATTGAAAGTTTCATAATATTGCCAATGGGTAAGGGACTACTTTATCCAGATACAATGATGACACTTATAGAGGTTGTAGGGAAGTATTTTGTAATAGGATTGAAAATTGCAATACCTATAGTATTGATAATAATATTAACAGACCTTTGCATGGGACTTATTTCAAGAGCAGTTCCACAAATAAATGTGATGATACTTGGAATGCCAGTTAAAATGTTAGTTGGTATATTAGCTATATCAATATCATTACCAATTATAATAAAGCTTTTTGTTAGCAGCATAAGTTACATTCCTGATATTTTTAGAAAGATAATCACATCTGCTCCTCTGATTCTTCTAATATGGGCAGACGAAAAAACTGAAGAAGCTACTCCTAAGAAAAAAAGTGATTCTAGGAAAAAAGGTCAAGTCCCAAGAAGTAAGGATATTGGTCTTGCAATTACCATGGTGGCAACAGTTCTAGTAATTGTTGCATTAAGTGGATTTATAGTATCTTCATTAAAGAATAATGTAATATACTTTCTTAATGATATGGGTACTATGGAGGTTACAGAAAGTAGCTTGAAGGGGATAAATGTTCTTATTATAAGTAAAATAGCAATAGTAATAATGCCAGTTATTTTGCCTATAATGATAGCAGGAGTTGTTGCTAGTTTGCTTCAAACAGGATTTTTAGTAGTTAAAGATGCTATAAAGCCTTCATTTGGCAAATTAAATCCAATTAATGGATTTAAAAATATGTTTTCTAAAAAGGCCTTAGTAGAATTAGTAAAGAATTTAATACTTATATCAATAGTTATTTTTATAGCTTATTCTTATATACGAGATAACTTTGATAAAATAATACAAATAGGAAATTTATATTTACCTACTCTAGGCATAGAAGTTAAATCTCTAATAGTTAATATATTTATAAAAATAACTATACTGTTAGTTGTAATAGCAGTTATAGATTATATTGTTCAATATATACTTTTTCAAAAGGATATAAGAATGACAAAGCAAGAAATAAAAGAAGAATATAAACAAATGGAGGGAGACCCTCAAATAAAATCCAAAATGAAACAAAGACAAAGAGAAATGTCACAAAGAAGAATGATGCAATCTGTAGGAGATGCTACTGTAGTAATAACAAATCCTACGCATTTAGCTGTGGCAATTAAATATGAAGAAGGTAAGATGGAAGCTCCAAAAGTTGTAGCTAAAGGAGCTGATGCAATAGCAATAAAAATTAAAGAAAAAGCTATTGAGTCAAAGGTTCCTATAATAGAAAATAAACCTTTAGCAAGAATGCTATATAGCACAGTAGAAATAGATAAGGATATTCCACAGGATATGTATCAAGCTGTAGCAGAAATTTTAGCTATGGTATTTAAGTTAGATAAGAAAAAAAGACGCACTAGATAATAAAGGATGGGATAAGGTTGCTTGCAAATGAAAAATTTAGTTTAAATAAAAATATGGATGTATTAGTAGCCTTTGGTGTACTTGGTATTGTACTTATGATAATAATACCTCTTCCACCGTTGTTATTAGACATTTTATTAGCATTTAATATAACACTGTCAGCAGTAGTTATAATGATTACTATGTTTACCACAAATGTACTTCAATTATCAGTATTTCCAACGTTATTACTTGTAACAACTCTTTTTAGATTAGGTCTTAATATATCATCAACAAGACTTATATTAAGCGAAGGAGATGCAGGAAGTATAATAGAAGCCTTTGGTGAATTTGTTATAGGTGGGAATTATATTGTTGGTATAATAATATTCTTAATTATAATAATTATACAATTTGTAGTAATAACTAATGGAGCAGGAAGAGTTTCAGAAGTATCAGCAAGATTTACATTAGATGCAATGCCAGGTAAACAAATGAGTATAGATGCAGACTTAAATGCAGGAACTATAGATGAGGCAACTGCAAGAAAAAGAAGAGCAGATTTACAAGCAGAAGCAGATTTTTATGGATCAATGGATGGGGCATCTAAGTTTGTAAAAGGAGATGCTATAGCAGGTATAATAATAACTATAATAAATATTGTTGCAGGTATTGTTATAGGTGTAATGAGTGGCATGGATATTGCAAAGGCAGCACAATTATATACAAGGCTTACAGTAGGAGATGGTTTAGTTAGTCAAATTCCAGCTTTACTAATATCCACTGCATCAGGTATATTAGTAACAAGATCAGGAAGCTCAGATAACTTTGGTAAAACTTTTAGTAAGCAACTTACTGCATTCCCTGTTGCATTAGCAATAGTTTCAGCAGTAATGTTTTTCTTAGCTTTAATTCCAGCAATGCCAAAACTTCCATTTTTATTAGCAGCAGTGACAAGTGGGGTTGCAGCATATCTTTTATTTAAAGAAGATCAAAAGAATCAAGAAGCAGAACTTGCAAAAGTTGAGGAAGAATATACAGAAATGGAAAGAAAAGAACCAGAAAATGTTATGACTTTAATTTCTGTTGAGCCAATGGAAGTAGAAATAGGTTATGGGTTAATTCCTTTGGCAGATGAATCAACAGGTGGAGATTTACTGCAAAGAATTGCATCTGTTAGAAGACAATGTGCAATAGAAATGGGAGTTGTAGTTCAACCTATAAGAATAAGAGACAATCTTCAACTAAAAACTAATGAATATGTAATAAAAATAAGAGGAACAGTTATAGCTTCAGCAGAGCTTATGGCAAATATGCTTCTTTGTATGGATCCATCTGGAGATAACTCTCAAATAGCTGGAATAAGAACTATAGAGCCTACATTTAATTTACCAGCAGTATGGATAAATAAAGATCAAAGAGAAGAAGCTGAAATAAAAGGATTAACTGTGGTAGATCCAACTACTGTTATGGTTACTCATTTAACAGAAACTATAAAAGCACACTCTTATGAATTACTTGGAAGACAAGAAGTTCAGTTAATAGTAGATAATACTAAAGAGAAATATAGTACTGTGGTAGAAGAACTTATACCTGATCTTATGACTATAGGAGAACTTCAAAAAGTATTACAAAACTTATTAAGAGAAAAAGTTCCAATAAAAGATATGGTAACAATTATGGAATCTTTAGCAGATAATTCTAGGCTTACTAAAGATTTAGAACTATTAACAGAATATGTTAGATTTGCACTAGCGAGAACAATTTGTAATACAGTAATAGATGAAAATAGAAGTATAACAGTTGTTACATTATCTCCTCAAATAGAAGAAATAATAGCAGCTAATACTCAAAAATCTATGCAGGGATCTTTCCCAGCGGTTGATCCAGATACAACTACTAAGATACTTAATTCTATAAGAGATGAAGTAGATAGAGTTTATTTCTATAACAATCAACCAGTTATACTAGTATCGCCAAACATAAGACCAGTATTTAGGAAACTTATAGAAATGGTATTTCCACATATAATGGTTATATCACTAAATGAAATTCCAAATGATGTTGAAATAAGAACAGAAGGAGTTGTCTCATTATAATGGTAATAAAAAAATACTTAGTAAAAAATATGAATGAAGCTCTTACTAGAATAAGATACGAACTAGGTAAAGATGCTATTATAATAAGTCAAAGAAAAATAAGAGAGTCAGGAATTAAAGGATATTTTAAACCTAAGTTAATTGAAGTTACTGCAGCACTTGAAAATAATAAAATAGATAAAAAAAACAAATTTGCTAGAGAAAAAGAAGATGATATGGATTTTAGAAATTCTCTAGATAGTATAAAAAAAATTATTTCAGAAAAAGATAAGAAAATAATTAAAGAAGAAGTTAAAGAAGATAAAAATAATTTAAATAATAATGAGAATATAAAAAATGAAGTCAAAGAAATTAAGGAGTTATTAAATAAAGTTATAAAAAATACAAATAAAGAAGAAGAAAAGGATTTAATATCAGAGTATCTAAGAGATATGGATATTGATGAAAAACTTTTAATTGATTTATTGACGAAAAATTATGATAATATAGATGAGTTTAAAAAAGATTTCATGAATTTATTAGAAAAAGAAATTGATATCAGCACTAACAACTTAAGAGGAAAAGTGGTTTTGGTGGGTCCAACAGGAGTAGGAAAAACCACTACTATAGCTAAACTTGCGGGAAGATTAGCCTTAATAGAAAAAAAGAAAGTTGGGTTAATTACTATAGATACCTATAGAATAGGAGCTGTTGAGCAACTAAAGACTTATGCTGAAATTATGAATATACCATTTAAAGTAGTTATAACCTTAAAAGAGATGGAAGGTGCTGTTAAGGAACTGGAAGCTTGTGATGTAATTTTAGTAGACACAACAGGAAGAAGCAGTAAAAATACAATGCAAATATCAGAACTTAGAGCATTTATTCAAAAGGTTAATGCTGATCATATAATGCTTGTGATGAGTGGAACCACAAAAAATAGAGATATTCAAACAATTTTAGAGGGGTATAATGAACTTGCTTATGAAGAATTAATTATAACTAAATTAGATGAAACCAGTACTTATGGCTGTGTGTACAACATAGTAAAAAGGTCAAATAAACCTATAGCTTATATAACCACGGGGCAAGATGTTCCAGATGATATAAAAGTACCTTCAAAGAATGAAATAGAAAAACTTATTCTAGGGGAGGAAACTATATGTTAGACCAAGCAGAAAGTTTAAGAAGGTTAGCAAGAGGTGAAATACAAGAAAGCTTTAAAAGAGATGCTAGAATAATAACTATAACATCAGGTAAAGGTGGCGTTGGAAAAAGTAATTTTGTAGTTAATTTGGCAATTACATTAGTTAAAAAAGGCAAGAGAGTATTAATATTTGATGCAGATATAGGAATGGGAAATGATGATGTTTTAATGGGAATATACCCTAGGCATAGTGTTTTAGATTTAATTAATGGTAAATTAGCTATAGAAGATATAATTGTTGATGGACCAGAAGGGGTAAAATTATTACCAGGCGGAAGCGGATTAAATAATATAGAGGATTTACAACAAAATCAAAGAGATATTTTCTTGAAAAAAATAGAAATGTTAGAAGGATTTGATTATATATTCATAGATACAGGTGCGGGAATAAGCAGAAGTGTATTAGCCTTTATAGCCTGTAGTGATGAATTAATATTAGTAACTACTCCAGAACCTACTTCATTAACGGATGGATATAGCCTATTAAAAGCAGTAAATCATTTTAAAATAAAAAACAAAGCTAATATAGTTGTTAATAAAGCATTAGACAAAAAAGAAGGAAGCCAAACTTTCATAAAATTTAAGGCTGCTGTAAATAAATTTTTAACACTAGAAGTTGATTATTTAGGAAGTATTTATGAAGATAGAAAACTTGTTATGGCAGTAAGGGAACAAATACCCTTTGTAATTAGTTATCCTAATTGTGATGCTGCTAAATCTATAATTGAGATAGCAGATAAAATTATAGGAAAGAAAAAAGAAGCCATAGGTGTTGGTGCTCAAGGGTTGTTTAGAAAATTATTTAATATTTTTTCTTAGGGGGATTATAGGTAATGACAAAATTAGAACTTGGTATAAATTGTAAAATTGACGTTTTATGGGGAGAAGATATTTATAAATCAACGATTCAAGATATAAAGGATGAAGAAATTTTAATAACAGTTCCAGTATCTAATGGAGTTTATTTAACTTTAGAAGACGGAGAAAAATTAGAACAAATATTCTATGATAATAAAGGAAATGTTTTTGGTTATAAGAGTGAGGTTTTAGGGAGAATTACAGAAAATAATATTCCATTTTATAGGATTGGAAAGCCTTTTGAGATAACTAGAATACAAAGAAGAAATTATGTAAGAGTTAATATACTACAAGTGATTAACTATATAAAAGAAGAAGAACTTGAAAAAGAAATAAAAGAAGAAGAAAAATATGAACATGCACTTTTACTGGACTTAAGTGGTGGTGGCATGAGAATTAAAATAAAAGAAGAGTTATCGTATAATGATATTATAGTTGCAAATTTAATTCATGATAATGAAAAGATAACTGTAAGGGGAAAAATCGTAAGGATAGAAAAAGCAGAAGATAAGAAGTATGTATGTGGAATAGATTTTGATGATATGGACAATGTAACAAGAGAGAAAATAATAAGAACAGTATTTAGGATAATGAGAAAACAACGAGAACTTATCTAGAGGAGGTTAACAATATGGAATGTCAAAGCCCTATAATTCATAAAGAACAAATTGTAGAAAAATATATACCACTAGTTAAATATTTAGCTTCTAGAGTTATGATTGGTAAAACCAAATATATAGAATATGAGGATTTAGTAAGCTATGGAATTGTTGGGCTTTTAGATGCAATTAATAGGTACGATTCAACAAAAGGTATGAAGTTTTCATCTTATGCTACTTTAAGAATAAAAGGGTCAATGATTGATGAAATAAGAAAAAATAGACCTATTTCTAAAGGTGCTATGGATAAGTTGGCTAGATATAATGAATGCGTAGAAAAACTCCAAAATATATACATGAGAGAACCAAATCTAAAAGAAATTGCAAATGAACTAAAAATATCAGAGGAAGAAGTTTCTCAAATTGAAAATTATATAAATTATATGTCAGTGATGTCTTTGGAGTCTATAATATATTCAGATGATGATGATGTTACTATTATGGAGACATTAGAAGATAAAAACTCTGTTTCACCAGAAGAATCTTTAGAAGATAAAGAAAAATTAGAAGTTCTTGCAAAAGCAATAGAAGATTTGAAGGAAAAGGATAAGCTTATATTAAAGTTATATTATTATGAAAAGTTAACTTTAAAAGAAATAGGACAAATTTTAGAAGTATCAGAATCTAGAGTTTGTCAGTTACATAGTAGAGCCATAAGGAATTTAAGGGGTGTAATGCAAAAGATAAATTACATATAAATTATACTTAGATAAATAAGAAAGGGAGGATTATATGCTTCCTGTATTAATAATGTTAATAGGAATTATACTTATAATTTTAAATGTTAAAGCTATAAAAAAAGAAGATAAATCCTTTGAAAATATACTAAATAGAGAAGAAATGAATAATAATAGGGATTATGATGTAGAAATTATTTCAATAAGAAAAGATTTAGCTGAAACTGTTTTAGATTTACAAAAGGAAATTGAAGAATTAAAAAAATCATTGAATCATATAAAGAATAAGAAAGAAGTAGACGATAATAAATATAATATAGATAATTATAAAAAAGAAGATTCAGAAAACATATTAAAAGAAGATATAATAGAAAATGATATAATATCAGAAATAAATTTCATTAATAAAGAAAAACTTCAAAATGATAAAATGGAAAGTGTGAAGTCGTTTTTAGAAAATGGATTAACTGATGATGAAATATGTGAGAAACTATCCATAGGTAAGGGGGAAGTACTATTAATAAAAAGTTTATTAAGAAAATAAGTATAGTAATTGATTTTTTAACTGACAGAAAAATACTTATGGGAATAGGCATTGGAATGGTATTGACTTCAATATTTATGTTTGGATATAGTTATAATAAAGAACTTTCTAATGATAAAATAGAAGAAAAGGCTAGAGGCCTTGGAATGCACTATGAGGATGAATGTAAAGTATTATTTAAAGGAGTTGAGGATAATGATTAGGAGTTTATATACTGCTGTATCAGGATTAATATCATTAGAGAATAAGCAATCTAATATAACAAATAATATAACAAATGCAAATACAACTGGATTTAAAGGTGATAACTTATCAATAAAAAGCTTTGATGAAGTTATGATTCAAAATAGAGATAAAGTAGTTAATGGTAAAAATATAACTCAAAAGCTGGGATCAATAAGTTTAGGTGCTAAAATAGATAGTGTAGATACAACATTTACGCAAGGACTTATAAAAAGCACAGATAAAAAAACAGATTTTGCTATAGAGGGAAGAGGATTTTTTGCTATACAAAAGCAAACTAATGCAGGTAATGAAGTAGTATATACAAGAGATGGAAGCTTTAAAGTTGGAAATGATGGATATCTTATGAATACTGATGGGGATAGGGTTCTAGGAATGAATAAAAGCACAGGAACTCTTGAACCAATCTTTGTAGGTGGAGATGACTTTATATTAGATAGAAATAACAACTTGTACATAGGAGATAGAGCAACACATACTTTAGCAACAGCAGATTTTCAAGATTATAACACATTGGAAAAAATAGGGAATAATTATTATAGAGGAGAAAATCCTATATATAATGCACAAGTTTCAGTTACTCAAGGCTCATTAGAAGGTTCAAATGTAAGTGTTTCAAATGAGATGGTAAATATGATTACTACAATGAGAAGTTTTGAAACTAATCAAAAAATAGTTCAAACTATTGATGAAACATTAGGAAAGGCTGCAAATGAAATAGGCGCAGTTAAATAGTAGGAGGATGAATTTATGCTAAGAACATTATGGACTGCAAGAAGTGGAATGAATGCAAATCAAGATAAGTTAGATGCAATTTCTAATAATTTAGCGAACTCAACTACTATGGGATATAAGAAAATAGAGGTTGGGTTTAAAGACTTATTAACAGAATCTTTAGATAGGATGGGAACTCCAATTAATGATAAAGATGCCGTAATTGGAACAGGTACAAGAACTTCAGAATGGTATAGAGACAACTCTCAAGGTATGTTACAAGAAACTTTAAGAGGTACAGACTTATCAATTGATGGCTCAGGTTATTTTAAAATAATTTCATCAGATGGAGGAGAAGCCTATACAAGAGATGGTGCTTTTGCAATTGATGCTAATGGTAAAATTGTAGATAATAGAGGAAATAAATTAGAACTTAATTATTTAAATGGGTATTCTGAGAATAATGTGGTATTTAATAAAGATAATTTTCTTGTAGATAAAAAAGGACAAGTTTATATTAAAGATAGAGGTAACTTTATACAAGTTGCAGAAATTCCATTATATACAGCAGTAGGAGATAGAGCATTTTTATCAATTGGAGAGAACTTATTTACTCCAGCCCAAGGAGTAGAGGTGCAAAGAACTACTAACTTTGACATATACCAAGGATCATTAGAAGGATCAAATGTAGATATTGCAACTGAATTCTCAGAAATGATATTAACTCAAAGGGCTTTTGAACTTAGTTCAAGAGGAATTACAACTGCAGATGAAATGTGGGGAATGGTTAATAATATGAGATCTAGATAAGAGTGGGAAGAATGAAAAGTGAAAGAGTTGAGGAAATAATTCAGCATAGCTGAATTATAAAATAAAGGCTGAGAAAATACTAAAATCTCAGCCTTTTTAATTTATTATTTTGAAATTCCATTGGAATTTTATAAATAACTGTTCATTTTTTCACTATAATTTAGTTTACTAAATTATTTAGCAGTTACTGCCGCTGTAATTGGTGGTACCACTTGTTTCTTTCTTGAAAGCACTTTATCTAAGAACGCCGTATTATCTTTTAATGTAATATTGAAAGCTTTCTCAATTATTTCTGGTCTATCACCAGCAACTAATATTTGAGATCCTTCATTAAGAATATCTGTAAGCAATAAAAGTACAGTATCTAGTTTTGCTTCTTTTGCTTTAGTATTCATATAAGTCAACATTTCTTCTTTAAGTGGCATAAATCCTTCAATATCCATAGTATTTACTTGTGCTATACCAACCCTTGTATCTTCCATAGTAAATGGCTTGAAATCTTGATTAAAGATTTGTTCTACTGTTTTTCCTTTTAATGAAGTTCCAGCTTTAAACATCTCTTTAGCAAATTTTTCAACATCTATTCCAGCTATTTCAGCTAATCTTAGACAAATATTTTTATCTTGTGGTGTACAAGTTGGGCTTCTAAATAGTAATGTATCAGAAATTATAGCTCCACATAGAAGTCCAGCAGCTTGCTTTGAAGGGCGTATTCCATTTTCAAAGAAGCATTTACCTACTATAGTAGAAGTACTTCCAATAGGCTCACTTCTAAAATATAAAGGTCCACTAGTTTGAATATCAGCAACTCTGTGATGATCTATTATTTCTAATATTTCAGCATCTTCAAGTCCATCAACTGATTGACTTCTTTCATTATGGTCAACTTGGATGATTTTCTTCTTATAATTAGAAATTAAATGATATCTTGATACAGCTCCAATTACTTTGCCATTTTCTGCAATAACCGGATAACTTCTATATCTAGTTTCTATCATAACTTTTTTTACATCTTCAACTAAATCATTAGTTGAGAATGTAACTAACTTATCTTTAATCATAACATAACCGACAGGAATACTTTGAACTATAAGTCGTGATGTAGTAAATGAATCATGTGGAGTAGTTATAACACTTATATTAGCCTTTTTAGCTTTTTCTGTTATTTTGCTACTTGGAGTATGTGATCCAGTAATTATCATAAGAGATATATTAAGATCAAGTAAGGCGTTTTGAACTTCTTCTCTATCTCCAACTATAGCTATATCCCCAGCTTCTATGTAATCTTTCATACTTTCAGGCTTCATTGCAGTTACTGCTATTTTACCAGGAAAAGTTTTTCTTTTAGAATCTACATAAATTTCCTTTGCAGATAGTGTATCTATAATATTTTCGATTGAAGTATTACTTTTTGCTAGAATTCTATTATCCCAAATATCCATATAACATGAAGTTAAGTTTGAGATAGCTAAAACTCCCAATAAATGATCATTTTCGTCAGCTACTGGTAAAGTTTTAATGTTTTTATTTCTCATTATATTCCAAGCTGTTTTTAAAGATATATCAGGAGATACAGGAGTTATTCTATCAAACTCTAAATCTTCTACCTTTAATTTCACAGTCTTTAGCAATTGAGGAGCTTCAACTCCAAAATAATCAAGAATATATTGAGTTTCTTGATTTACATTTCCAAGTCTTACAGGTACTGCAGGTATATTGCCTGTCTTATTTTTAAATTCAGCATACGAAAAAGCTGCACATATCGAATCAGAATCTGGATTCTTATGTCCTGTTACGTAAATTATGTCTTTCAAATTAAGACCCTCCTTAGTTAAATTTTATATATACATATTCTATATTTATATTGTTAATTTGTAAAGCTATCTATATAAAGTATATGTAGAAATATGTTGAATTACTCTTATTTACATGTACATGTTTTAATTAATAAATGCAGCATATACATCATACTTCTCTAAATGAGCTTTCTTAATAAAATCAGTTATTCTTACATTCAATTTCATTAAGTGTTCAATTCATCTACATTATCAATGTGTTACGGAGTTAATGGATTTATTTAAATAGAAAATTAACATATCAATTATTAAAAAAAATCATATCTTAGAATTTACTAAATATAATATATAGAAACTATTTTAAGGAGGACAACCGGTGATACAAGAAAGAGAAATATCAAGGGGTCTATCTACAAAGGAAGCAGAAAAAAGACAAAGTACTTATGGATTAAATGAGTTATCCCACAAAAAGAAATCATCACCTATATTAATATTTTTAGCTCAATTTAATGACTTTATTGTTTGGGTATTAATAGCTGCAACTGTAATTTCAGGCTTAATGGGAGATACTGCAGATGCAATAACAATACTTATAATAGTGGTTGTAAATGCAATAATGGGGTTTGTACAAGAATATAGAACTGAAAAATCCTTAGAAGCATTAAAGGAATTAGCAGCACCAACTTGTAAGGTTATTAGAGATGGCGTTTTGAAAGTAATAAACTCAATAGAAGTTACTATAGGGGATCTAATAATATTAGAAGCAGGAGATAGAATACCAGCAGATGGCACGTTTATAGAAAGCTCAGGGATAATGATTGATGAGTCACTTTTAACTGGAGAATCAGTAGGAGTTTCTAAGGATTCAAAAAAAGGAAAAAACCAAGGATTTATGGGTACTACAGTATTGAAAGGTAGAGGTATTTTACTTATTGATAGTATTGGAATGAATACGGAAATGGGGAAAATAGCAAATCTTTTAGATAACATTGAAGAAGATAAATCTCCATTAAGAGAGAGACTAGATTCACTAGGTAAGATACTAGTAGCATTATGTTTAACAATATGTGCAGTTGTAACAGTACTAGGAATATTAAGAGGGAATGAAATTACAGAAATGTTTTTATTAGGGGTTTCATTAGCAGTTGCAGCAATACCAGAAGGTTTAGCAGCTATAGTAACAGTAGCGTTAGCATTAGGTGTTTCAAGAATGTTAAAGAAAAATGCTTTAGTAAGAAAATTACCAGCAGTAGAAACTTTAGGGTGTACATCAGTAATATGTTCAGATAAGACGGGTACATTAACACAAAATAAAATGACTGTAAAAGAAATTTATATTAATGGCAAAATACATGATTTAGATAAAGATCAATTAACCAATCATTCAACAATTATGAAGGCTTTAGTTTATTGTAATGATTGTAATTATGATTTTAATATTAAGAACATAGATAAGGCTTTACATGGAGATCCAACTGAAACTGCATTGATAAAAGCATTTTTTAAAGATGTTAACTTATTAAAATCCTTTGTATCCAATGCAAAAAGAATATATGATATTCCTTTTGATTCTTCTAGAAAAATGATGAGTGTTATAGTTAGAGAAGGAACAAAAGAAGTTTGTTATATGAAAGGTGCTCCAGAAAGAGTTATAGATAAGTGTAGTCATATACTTGAAAATGGAACTATAAAGCCTTTAACTACTCAAAAGAAAAAGCAGGTTGCATCATATATAGAAGCAATGTCTAATAGAGCTTTAAGGTGTATAGCAGCAGCTTATAAGGAAAGCAATTTAGTAAAGAGTGAATCTTTAGAAAATAATTTAATCTTTTTAGGAGTTGCAGGAAGTATTGATCCTCCAAGAGTTGAAGTTAGAGACGCAGTATTAAAATGTAAACTTGCAGGAATTCAACCTGTAATGATAACTGGGGATCATAAAAATACAGCACTTGCAATAGCTAAATCAATTAATATTTGTAATACAGATGATCAAGCTATGACAGGAGAAGAAATTGAAACAATTAGCGATGAAGAGCTTATGAAGAAAGTTAAAAACGTCAGAGTATTTGCAAGAGTATCCCCACATCATAAGCTTAGAATAGTTAAAGCTTTTAAAAAACAAAATAATATAGTTGCAATGACTGGAGATGGAGTTAATGATGCTCCAGCAATAAAGGAAGCAGATATAGGAATTGCAATGGGAATATCAGGAACAGATGTAACTAAGGAAGCAGCTTCCATGGTATTAATGGATGATAATTTTGCAACAATTGTATCAGCAGTAGAAGAAGGTAGAGTTATATATGATAATATAAGAAAATTTATAAGATATTTATTATCTTGTAACTTAGGCGAAGTATTAACTATGTTTCTAGCATCATTATTTTATTTACCTAATCCACTTACACCAATACAAATATTATTTGTAAACTTAGCAACTGATGGATTACCGGCAATTGCTCTTGGAGTAGATCCAGCAGATAAAGATATAATGATGCAACAACCAAGAGAAAAGGGAGAAGGTATTTTTGCAAGAGGACTATGGTCAAAGATTGTTGTAAGAGGATGTTTAATTGGAATTTGTACTTTACTTTCATTTATGACTGGTAGATTATATGGTATGGATTTAGCTACATGTAGAACTCTTGCTTTAACAACACTAGTTATGTCTCAGTTATTACATGTTTTCGAGTGTAGATCAGAAAGACATTCTATTTTCGAAATTAAAGTATTTACTAATCCATATTTAGTTTTAGCAGTACTAGTTTCTATGATTATGGTATGTTCAATACTATATATCCCATTTTTATCAGGAGTATTTAATACTGTTCCATTAAGGCTTTTTCAATGGGGAATAGTTTTATTCTATTCAGGGATAATTTTTATGATAAATAGTTTATATCTATTTATAAAATCTAAAAAATAGTAAATATATAATAGATATAAAATAAAAATATAGGAGTTAAATTTTAACTCCTATATTTTTATTTTATATAAAGAAACAAGTGTTTTCAAAATAAAAACACTTGTGTTTAGACAGAGAACATGGTAATATAATCCTAAAGGATAATAACCTTTGATTTGGGGTGATTTTATGAGGTTTATTAGTACTAGAGGAGAGGAGTCTTATGTATCTTCCTCGCAAGCTATTATAAGAGGAATTTCTAAGAGCGGCGGGTTATATGTTCCAGAAGAATTTCCAAGATTATATGAAAAAATAAAAGATAAAGAAAATCTTAGCTATGAAGAAATTTCTTTTGAAATTGTTAAAGCATTTTTTACAGATTTCACTGAAAATGAAATCAAAATTGCCATTAATAAAGCATATAAAAATCGATTTAAAGTAATAGAGAAAAATGGATTTTTAGAATTGTATCATGGACCTACATCAGCCTTTAAAGATGCAGCTCTATTATTTCTTCCACAAATAATGAAAATTGCAAAAACAAAACAAAATATCAAAGAAGAAATAGTGATTTTAGCAGCTACTTCTGGGGATACTGGAAAAGCTGCCTTAGAAGGTTTTAGTGGAGTAGAAGGATTTAAAGTTATGGTGTACTATCCAAAGGATAAGGTAAGTGCAGTACAAGAAAGGCAAATGATAACACAAGAAGGTGAAAATGTAAATGTAGTTGGAATTAGGGGTAATTTCGATGAAGCACAAAGGGGCGTAAAAGAAATATTTGGGGATGATAAGTTTAAAGAAGAATTATTATCTAAAGGATTTAGATTATCTTCTGCAAACTCAATTAATATTGGAAGATTAATTCCACAAATAATATATTATTTTTATGGATACTTTCAATTAGTAAATAAGCAAAAAATAAAATTGGGCAATAAAATAAATGTTGTAGTTCCCACTGGAAATTTTGGGAATATATTAGCTGCGTATTATGCAAAGGAAATGGGGCTTCCTATTGCAAAATTTATATGTGCATCTAATGAAAATAAGGTTTTAACTGATTTCTTCCAAAAAGGAATATATGATAGAAGAAGAGAACTCGTAGTAACAGAATCTCCATCTATGGATATATTAGTCTCATCAAATTTGGAAAGACTTTTGTTTGAAGCAAGTGGTAGAAATTCTGATGAAATAAAATCTTTAATGAAGGAATTGAACCTTAATGGGGTGTATAGTATTAATGGGAAATATAAAAGTTTTTTAAAAGACTTTTATGGAGAAAATGCTAATACAGAAGAAGTTTATAAGGCAATAAAAGATTTATATAATAAAGAGGGCTATTTAATGGATACTCATACTGCTGTAGGATATGTAGTGTTAGGTAAGTATATTAAAGATACAAATGACACTACTAAATGTTTGATTGCTTCAACAGCAAGTCCATATAAGTTTCCAAGAAGTATAACAAAAGCTTTAGAAATAGATAATGAAGAAAATGGAGATTTTGAAGCAATAGAAAAGTTAAATAAGTTTTGTAAAATAAAAGTTCCTAACAATTTAATTGGACTAGATAATAAAGATGTTCTTCATAATTTTGCGTGTGATTTTGACGATATGAGACAAGCTCTTAAAGACTTTTTGGGAGGAAAACATGATAAAAGTTAAAGTGCCGGCAACATCAGCTAATATGGGTCCTGGTTTTGATTCTCTAGGGATAGCTTTTGATTTGTCTAATGAGTATGAATTTTCAGAAGGTGAAAATGGTATTAAATTTTACGGATTTAAAGAAGAATTTTGTAATGAAAAAAATATAGTTTATAAATCCATGAAGATATGTTTTGAAAAATACAATTTTAAACCTAAAGGGCTAAATATAAAGCTGATAAAAGAAGATATACCTATATCAAGAGGATTAGGATCGAGTTCAAGTTGTATAATTGCAGGGCTTTTAGGTGCTAACTATATTATGAATAACTTGTTGAGCTTAGAGGAACTTTTTAGAATTGGAGTTGAAATTGAAGGTCATCCAGATAATATAGCACCAGCTTTATTTGGTGGTATGGTAGTATCAGTTATGGAAGAAGATAATGTTATTTATAATAAGATAGACGTAAAAAATGGAATTAACTTTATTGCTTTAATTCCAAACTTTGAACTCTCTACAGCATTATCTAGAAGTGCTCTACCATCTAAGGTAGAATTAAAAGATGCTGTATATAATATAAGTAGGGTAGCCTTAATGATTTCCAGTTTTTCAAATGGAAGCTATGATTTGCTGAAATATTGTTGTAAAGATTCAATTCATGAGAAATATAGAAGCCCATTAATAAAAGATTATGATTTAGTTTATAATAAGTGCATGGAACTAGGAGCTTTAGGATGTTTTTTAAGTGGAGCAGGACCTACGATTATGGCAATTGTAAATAAAGATGATAAAAATATATTTTCTAATATAAAAAAATTTTTAGAAAGCAAAAGTATTCCTTGGGATATAAAAAAGCTTTGTATTAATAATCATGGGGCTATGACTTTTGAAGGAGATACTAATGAAAGGTAATTTTTTAGTTGTAGATAAAAGAGTTTTACCAGAAGTTTATGAGAAAGTAGTAGACGCTAAAAGGCTGCTAAAGGAAGGTAAGGTTAAAGATGTTACGGAAGCGGCTAAAACTGTTAGTATAAGCAGGAGTGTCTATTATAAATACAAGGATTCAGTTTTTGCTTTATCAGAAACTGAGCAGGGGCAGAAGGTAACTATTAATATGATGATAAATGATAATAAAGGTGTACTTTCAGGAATATTGAACTATATTTCAGAAGAAGGTGGAAGTATAATAACAATTAATCAAGGAATCCCCATGAATAAAAAAGCAAATTTAAGTTTGACAATTGATACCTCTTCACTTAAGGGAGATTTAAAAACTTTGCTTGAAGATTTATCTAAAGTAAAAGATGTGGAGAAAGTAGAATTTGTAGCTATGGAATAAATTTAATAAGTTTAAAGCTTCTTCTTAGAAGTTTTGATATCTTGCAAATAGGTTGTTGAAGTGTGTATAGATTACATATATAGCAACCTTATTTTTATTTATAAAAAATCATAAATAAAAATTAAATCTTATTTTACACTTTAGATTTAATAAATAAATTTAGTTAAAGTTTTATTTTAATATAAAATGTAATTATTTATTAATAAAATATATAAAATATAATATAGTGATTTATAGGAGAATAGCTTTTGTTAGAAATATTATTATCAATATCAATGGTACTTTTAACTACAACTATAATACTTATAATAGAATACAAAAATATGAAAAAGAAAAATAAATGAAAAAAGGGCTATTTCTAAATATATTCTCATTATAAAGCAAGAGTCATTTTATATGAATATATTAGAAATTAAGCCTTTATTTATTTTTTGAAATTTGATATAGTAGTTTTGGACATAAAAAGAGATAATAATATATGGTGAATTAATAGTTTATAGAATTATTATTTTATATTATTAAAAATTGGTAGATTTATTTAAGAAATATAGCAAAGATTAATACATATATAATGATATTTTATACATAGGGAGGGATAAAGTTTGGATATTTATTTTGACAATAGCTCAACAACAAAACCATATAGAAAAGTTATAGAAGAAGTAGCAACTGCAATGGAGGAATATTTCGGAAATCCATCATCTCTCCATAAGATAGGAATGAAAGCTGAAAGGAAGCTTACAGAAGCAAGAGATTTCTTAGGTAAAAGCATAAATGCATCAAAAGAAGAAATATATTTTACATCAGGTGGTAGTGAAGCAAATAATTTAATAATAAAAGGATTAGTAAAGCCAGGACATCATGTTATAACAACTGTATTTGAGCATCATTCAGTTTTGATGACATATAAGGAGCTTGAAAAAATTGGTGTTAAAGTCACATATTTAGATGTTAATAGAGATGGGAAAATATCTTTAGATGAATTGAAGGAAGTTATATGTAAAGATACTGTATTAGTTTCTATAATGCATGTAAATAATGAAATAGGAACAATACAGCATATAGAAGAAATAGGTAGTATTATAAAAGAAAAAAGTTCTAGAGCAAAGTTTCATGTTGATGCAGTTCAATCTTATGGAAAACTAAATATAAATGTAAAGAAGATGAATATAGATATGCTATCAATTTCTGGACATAAAATTCACGGACCAAAGGGAATAGGGTTTTGTTATATAAAAAAGGGTATAGTTTTAAATTCATTAATAAATGGCGGAAGTCAAGAAGGTGGATTTAGAGGTGGAACTCAAAATGTTCCAGCTATAATTGGTTTACATAAGGCAGCAGAAATAACTTTTATTAATCAAGAAGAAAACTTTAACTATGTAAAAAATTTAAAACAATATATGATAGAAAAGTTACAAGAAATAGATGATTTAAGAATAAACAGTCCTTTAAGAGAAGATTTTACACCTTACATATTAAATGTTTCATTTATAGGTGTAAGAGCAGAAGTTTTACTTCATTTATTAGAAGATAAAGATATATTTGTGGCTACTGGATCTGCATGTACTTCAAAAACTAGTGCATCATCTGGAAGTTATGTAATAAGAGCTTTAGGATTAGAAAAAAAAGAAATAGAAAGTGCTATAAGATTTTCATTTTCAAGGTTTAATACTAAAGAAGAAGTTGATGAAGTTGTAGAAGTTTTAAAGGGTTCATTAAATTTTTTAAGGAGAGTAAAAAAATGAATAAATTAATATTAGTAAAATATGCATCAGAGATTTTTTTAAAGGGCTTAAATAGAAATAAGTTTGAAAAAAAATTAAGAGATAATATAAAGAAAAAATTGAAGGGAATTAATTATGAATTAATTTCTGATCAAGGCAGATATTTTATTAAAGCAGATGATATAGAAGAAGCTACTGAAAGAGTAAGAAAAGTTTTTGGTGTTGCTGAAGTTTGTATAGTAACAGAAGTACCAAGAGATATGCAAGCAATAAAAGAAGAAGCGTTAAAAAAAGTTAAGGATGCTAATCCTAAAAACTTTAAGATAGAAACGAATAGGGCAAATAAGGTATTCCCTAAAAATTCATTAGAGACTTCTAAGGAAGTTGGAGCATATGTAGTTTATCATATGGATGGATTAGAAGTTAAAGTTAAAAATCCAGAATGTCTAGTAAATATAGAAATTAGAGAAAATGCATACATATATACAACAAAAGATAAAATTAAAGGTGCTGGTGGTTTACCATATGGAATAAATGGAAGCACTATGCTTATGTTATCTGGTGGGATAGATTCACCTGTTGCGGGATATTTAATGGCTAGAAGAGGTGTAGAATTACATTGTGTTTATTATCATAGCCACCCTTATACTTCTGAAAGAGCAAAGGATAAGGTTAAAGATTTAGCTAAAATACTTTCTACTTATACAGAAAAGGTTAAATTGCATATAGTACCATTTACA
Source organism: Clostridium sartagoforme (assembly GCF_039521405.1). Lineage (NCBI taxonomy): Bacteria > Bacillati > Bacillota > Clostridia > Eubacteriales > Clostridiaceae > Clostridium > Clostridium sartagoforme. Next base: position 94,243 of record NZ_BAAACH010000016.1, on the reverse strand, counting down.
GAAATACAAATGGCAATAATAAATGGATGTAGAGAAGATGAATTAACAATAATAATGAGAAGATTTATGATGAGAGTTGCTTGTGGTTTAGCAGAAAAATATGGCATCCAATCAGTAGCAACAGGAGAGAGTATAGGGCAAGTTGCTAGCCAAACTATGGAAGGCTTAATGGTAAGTAATGATTGTGCTGATAGACCCGTATTTAGACCACTAATAGCTATGGATAAAACAGATATAATGGATATAGCAAGAGGAATAGGAACATATGAAACTTCAATATTACCATACGAAGATTGTTGTACTATATTTGTTCCAAAGCATCCAAAAACAAAGCCAAGAGTAGAATCAATAAGAGAATCAGAAAGTGTATTAAATATAGATGAACTAGTAAATAAAGCAATAGAAGAAACAGAAGTAGTTATTTTTCAATAAAGGAAGCAATTAACTGTTAACAATTAAGGCTGATAAAAAACAAAGTTTTTATCAGCCTTAATTTAAAATTTTGATTTTAAGTTTACTAAAAATCTTCCCAAATTGTACATTGTAAATTGATTTATCTCGCTCTCATTCGAGTTGCTTGTTGTCTAGCTTTTTTTATCTGACTGTGATCAAATGGATGTAAATCTTTCTTTGTAGTTAAGTTAGCTATATTGGAAATAGTGATAACTTCAGAATCAGATTTTCCTTTTTCACCTTCAATTCCCATGATGATTACTTTATGACCTTGTTTAACATCAATAAAAGTTGGCTTTTTAAACCACTTTCTAGCCTTGTATTGAGTTTTAACTACACCTTTACCCATATCTGGTTTAACTAAAATATGAGCAGTTAAAATTCTTAAAATTCCTAATATGTTCTTTTCTTCAATTTTTACAGATAAAACAGTACCAGCAGAACTAGTCATTCTATCTCCATATTTATCCATATATGCATCTGTAAAGTATTTACTCATTTTATCTTTGAAACCCATAATTAAAACTCCTTTATATCTAAGAAATATTTCATAATAAAATAATTATAATAACAAGGTCATTATAACATAATTATATAATTTGTTAAATAAAAAAATAAATTTATTATTTACCTATTTCTTTTTCATATAAATTACTTAAAATTTTTATATGAAGTTCTTCATCTAAGATTATTCTATTAATAATTGCAATGATATTTTCGTCATCAATTATATTAGCAGTCTTTCTATATTGTTCAATTGCTTCCTTTTCACTCTTAATATCAGATAATAAAATTTCTTTTAAACAAATATCTTTGGCTATAAATTTCGAACTCCAATAAAGGTCTTTATTTTTTTTTCTTAGTAAGAAAGTTGGGTTTTCGCCCAAAGCTATCAGTAATTCTCCTAAAATTTCTAAGTGATGCATTTCAACGATTGCAATTCCCTTTAAAGTATTTTTGATATAATCACTAGTTATTAATTGATGATAAGTATACTGGGTAATAGCAGTTAACTCAGAAACCTCTCCAGCATAGCTTTTTTTTATTAAATCAGCATAAATAGAATTTTTATCATGTACTTTAATTTTAGGATAAGGAAAACCTAATGAATAACTATCTTGAAGATCTTTATAATCACCTTTCATAATAACTCCTTTAAATTATTTATCATTATAATATATGATTAAGTTTTTTATAGTGACAGGATTTTGTAAAGCAAAATATTATTATTACCTTCACTATTTTATCTTTTTCATTTAAAATTAGTAGTTGAAAATATTTAATTTGAAAAAAGTTTCATTTTAAATTATTTGATATTATCAAAATATAGAAAGGGAGAAAGTAATGAATATAGTATTTAATGAAATAACACAAAAAGCTTTGTTAAAAGAAATTGAAAAAAGTGAGCATAATCATATAAGAGTAAAGGTAGTGGCTGTTGGATGCGGAAAACCTGCTTACGATTTATATGCAGATTTTATTTCAGATGAGGACTTTGAGGTTACTATTAATGAAGTAAGGTTTGTAATAGCTAAGCAAGATGAGAAGTTATGCAATGATATTGAAATAAAATATGATAAGGAAATTTATAATAAAGATTTCTATATAAGAAGTTTATAAGATTTTAATGAATATATAAAAAGTTATTTGTGTATCAATTTTTATGACTTATTAAAAACAAAAAAGATGAATGATTTTATAATTCATTCATCTTTTTCATAATACTAAGAGGATACTATTTATATTGCATCCATTTATATTATTTACTTAAATATAATTATTATTCAAAGTTTATTTAACTAAAATTAAATATTTTGATAAATCTATCTTATATTCTATTAACATTTCAATTATTGTATCTCTGAATTCATTTTCAGGAGACTTTCTAGAAATAATCTCTGGTAAAGTTATGTTAGAATACATTATATCCCTTGAAAATTTATAATTTTTATTAAGAATATCAGCAGTTTTTATAACTATATCATTCCAGTCATCACTCTGGACTTTAAAGTTATCTAATTTAAATGATAATGGTGTTTTATCAGTAAAATCATTATATATTTCTAAATAATTATTAAGAATAGACTCATCTAAGGGGAGATCTTCCTCTTCTTCTTTTTTTGTGGTAGAGTCAAATTTTTCATTTTTATTTCTAATACTATCCATCCAATCAATATATCTTTCAATACTAATACTAATATCATAAAGCCTTACAGATATTTCTCTATATTTGCCACTTAAATTAAAGTTTCTTTCATTTTTTATTATTGAACTAGATGTATCTTCAATAAAATCTATAGATTTTTCTAAAGTATTTTTTAAATTTGTTAAAGAATTTGCTATTTCTATAGAAGCTTTAGGAAATTCTTTAGTTATAAATTCTATTACCTCTGTATCTATTATTGGATAGTCTTCCTTTTTTTTTATTATAGTATCTTCTTCTACTAACGAACTATTAGAAGATTTTAATAAAGAGAATTTTTTATTAGCCATTGGTATTCCTTTCAAAATTATTTCTACGTATAATTGTACTAATAAAAATTCATATATATAACTAAAATAATAAATTTACATAGGGTAAACAATAAAGGAAGTTACACATATTATGTATTATCTAAACTTCAAGATAAAAGGAGAGAATACAAATGAGAATATGTTTAACAAGAGTAAGACGTAATACTTTATCTACAGGAACAGAATGTAATTTATCAATTTGTGCAGATGGAGCCTTTGGAAGAGCGTTAAGAAGAAATTTACCTGGATGTATATGCGGAAAAGGAATAAAAATAAATATTATAGTAAGGAATTGTGATGGTGTTTTACCGGCCCCGGCTCTTCCATGTAATAATTTATTATCAATTTCTAGTCCTATAAGAGTAATAAGAAGAAATCCATGTTGTAATAATATTGGTTTTGATAATTGGGATATGGATAATTTTAATATTTCTGATTTTGATACTGATACATTTGATAATAGCATTATTAATGAAAGTGAGTCCTTCGGAGTAGAAAATTTTAATTTTGATGAATTAAGTTGTACTAGTTGTGGTAATAATGACTTAAATAGCGGTAATTGTGATTTATCATCAGGAAATATTAGTGGAGGTTGCGGATTGAGTAGAAATTCTATGCCAGAAGAATTTGCTATAATAGTAAGATCTTTTAATCCTGCACTTTCAAGATTCTTATGTAAGTATCCACAAACTTATGTAACAGACTGTGATAATACTATAAAATTAATTTTTATATTTGATAGAAATGGAAGTGTACCACCATATGAGAATATTTCTAACTCCTCCAATTGTTGTTCATGTGGATTTGGTGGATGTGGATGTGGATTCGGTTGTGGCTGTGGAGGTTTATTTGGATTAACAGCTCTTGCATTATTATTCTGTTGCTGTTAGTTAAAGTTAGATAATTAAATTTGAATCTAAATGAACAAAAGATAAGTTTAAGTGCCAAGGTAAGATTAAAACCTTACCTTGGCTTCTTTAAGTTAAATTTCAGAAAATGTTATAATTTTGTTATGAAACTGACACAATTTTTATAGTATAATAGTCTTGGGGAATTAATATGCTTAAAGTAAAGTGAGGGAGTATTAATATGGAAAAACTTCTCATAGACAAAGTTAATTTAACGATTGAGAATTATAGAGCTGCAAAAGAGGATTTAAGAAATGATGGAGATTTAATTAATCATTTTGCATCTTTAGTTTTTACTCATTATGAAAAAGAAATTCCGTTTGAAAAAGTAAAAGAAATTAGAAAATATATAAAATCTACTTCATCAAGAGTTTCACCATTTAGAGGGGAAATGCTTTATATTTTATCTTTATTAATAGCATTGGAAGAAACAAATGAGTACAAGCTAATAGAAGATATATATGAAACGATGGAAACACTAAAATTTAAAGGATTTAATGAATGTGATTATTTAATATTAGCAGCTTTTGTTATAGCTAAATATGGATATAATAAGGATAAATATGAAATAGTTAATAAAATGAAGGATGTATATATTTTATTAAAAGAAAAATATTATAATATTACTGGAGAAGATGATTATTTAGTTTGTGCATTATGGGCATTAAATGATATTGATGTAAGTACAATTGATGAATTTATAGAAAGTATTTATACTCATATGGCAGAATTAAATATAAAATCTAAGAATGGTATTCAGGGGTTAACAAATGCTATAATGTTAAATGGATCTTCAGGGCACATGTACAAGACTATAGAATTTATATTACAGCTAGAAAAAAGAGATATAAAATTAGCACAACAATTTTTACCTTTACTTGGAATGCTAACTAATAACGATATAAGAAAAAGTTCTGATTTAATTGAAGACGTAGTAGATATGCTTTGTGAAGAAGAAAGTGAATATGAATATTATATGGATAAAGGGTTTAGGAATATTATAGCAATAACAATAATATCATTTTCAACGATATCTGAAAATAGAAATTATATAGATGAGTTATTAGCCTTAGGGGTATATTGTTTTATAAAATCTAAAAATAAAGGAATGTTTGCAGAAGCTCTAGCGTAAAAAGGAGAAAATATGGAAAAGGTAATTTTACATGTAGATATGGATGCCTTTTTTGCATCAGTTGAACAACTTGATAATAAAAAACTTAGGGGTAAGCCAGTAATCGTTGGTGGAGTAAGTGAAAGAGGAGTTGTATCAACATGTTCATATGAAGCTAGAAAATATGGAGTGCATTCTGCAATGCCGATATTTATAGCACAAAAATTATGTCCAAATGGTATATATTTAAGAACAAGAATGTTTAGATATAAAGAAGTTTCGGGGCAGATTTTTAATATTTTAAGAGATGTTACAGAAATTATAGAACCACTTTCAATTGATGAAGCTTATTTAGACATAACTAATAGTAATTTTGATAATGGAATGGAAGCTGCAAAATATATAAAAAATAGAGTTTTTAAAGAGATTGGACTAACTATTTCTGTAGGCATATCATATAATAAATTTTTAGCAAAATTAGCTTCAGATTGGAATAAGCCAAATGGAATAAAAATTATAACGAAAAATATGATTCCAGAAATACTGTTACCATTGCCTATTTCAAAGATACATGGACTTGGTAAAAAATCAGTAGAAAAACTAAATAATATAGGAATATTTCTAGTTAAGGATTTATATGAAATGCCTAAAAATTTTTATATAGAATACTTAGGTAAATATGGATTGGAAATCTACGATAGAATAAGAGGTATTGATAATAGAGAGGTTAAAATTGAAAGGGATAGAAAGTCTTATGGGAGAGAGAGAACACTAAAGAGTGATACTAATGAAAAAGAAGAATTATTAATGTATTTAGAAAATTTTTCTGGAGAAATAAGTAAAAGTCTTTTAAGAGATAATGTTGAAGGAAAAACAATTACAGTAAAATATAAAACAAGTGATTTCCAAAGTCATACTAGAAGCAAAACACTAAATTATTATACAAATAACTTTAAGGATATATATAATACATGTAGGGAAATACTAGATAATGAAGAAATAACTCAAGGAATTAGGTTAATAGGAATTTCTATATCATCATTTAAAGAAAATACTATAGAACAATTAAAGTTATTTTAAACAAAATATAAATTGATATATTTATTTATAAACTAGCTTTATTTACTATTGTTTTTCATTTATAATAAATTCCTGAAAGATAAACTTGAGATACAGGAGGATAATATTAAATGAATAAAAAAGATTTAGCAAGAATGATAGACCATACAATATTAAAAGCAGAAGCAACTGAAGTGGAGGTAGAAAAACTTTGCACTGAAGCTTTGGAATATAATTTTGCATCAGTATGTGTAAATCCTTCTATGGTTGAAAAAGCTGCAGAAATATTAAAGGGTAGTGAAGTAAAGGTTTGTACAGTAATAGGTTTTCCTTTAGGAGCAACAACAACAGAAGTAAAGGCTTTCGAAACAGAAGACACAATTAAAAAAGGTGCAACAGAAGTTGATATGGTTATAAATGTTGGAAAACTTAAAGAGGGAAATTTAGAATATGTAAAGAAAGATATAGAAGCTGTTGTTAATGCGGCAAAAGGAAAAGCTTTAGCTAAAGTTATAATAGAAACTTGTTTATTAACTGATGAAGAAAAGATAACTGCTTGCAAGTTGTCAAAGGAAGCAGGAGCAGATTTTGTTAAGACATCTACAGGATTCAGCACTGGCGGAGCTACAGCAAGGGATATAAAGTTAATGAGAGAAACAGTAGGACCTGATCTTGGAGTTAAGGCTTCAGGTGGAGTAAGAACTAATGCAGATGCTTTAGCTATGATTGAAAATGGTGCGACAAGAATAGGTGCATCAGCTTCAATAGCAATATGTGAAGGAACTGAATCTAACTCCAATTATTAATATTTAAAACTTTTATTAAATATAAATAAATGCGTAAATTTATTTGGGAAATAAAGTTTTTCATTAATTATTAATCCATATATTGAACATTTTTTATAACATTAAAATAAGTCTATAGGCAAATAATAATAGTGTAAGTTATAGGAGGTGTTTGATATGACTAATGGATGTGGTTGCAATAAAAATAAAAAATCAGAAGAAAAAAAACATATTGATGAAAGTGGAAGTCATGGAGCAAAAAAGACAGCTACAAATAATCAATGGGGTAAATAGTAACTAAAAAAAGTCTGTAATAAGCAAATGTTTATTACAGACTTTTTTATATTACTAGACTATATATTCTATTTTAAATTTCAGTGAAATTGTTTTAATTTATTATACAATATTTTAAAATTATATTTAATAAAATTCAGTAAGGATGTTGAATTTTTAGAAAGGTACACAGAATAATACTTGAGTCTTCAAATATGTATAAATATTTTAAAGAAATATACTTACAAACATCGCATTATATTGTAATATATACTATATAATAAAGTAAAAAATATCGGGGGATTAAAATGGATAATATAAGGAACTTTACACCAAAAGAAGGATCATTTTTAAAATACGTAACTTGGCTATTAATAACTTATTCAATAGTAGCAATATTTTTATTTTTTAATGGTAAGTTAGTATTTGATATTACGTTGAACTCATTTTATATTGTTGCAACATTTGTTTTAGTAACATTAATTTATTCTACTTTCACATTTAGTAAAAAATATATGAATATTGCATTAATAGTGGCAGGAGTATATATTATTCTAATGGGAGTATTTAGTCCTATAGTGAGTTACAAGGCTCATAGAAAGCTAATTGGTGATGTAAAAAGTATTGAGTTTACTAATGAAATAGATCATATAGATCTAAAACAATTACCAACAATAGATAAAGATTTAGCATATAAATTAGCAGATAAAAAGCTGGGGGAGATTCCTAGCCTAGGTAGCCAAGTAGAAATTGGAGATTTAACATTACAAAGTATCTCTGGACAACTTTACTATGTTGCTCCATTAGAGCATTCATCATTATTTAAGTGGTTTACCAATAAAGAAGGAACCACAGGCTATATAAAAATAAGTGCAACAAATCAAAGTGATATTCAATTGGTAACTGAAGTAAATGGAAAAGATATTAAAATAAAATATTTAGATTCAGCGTATCTTTTTAGTGATTTACGAAGAGCAGCTTATTTAAGAGATATGAAAGCAGGTCATACTGATTTTACCTTTGAATTAGATGATGAAGGTAATCCGTACTGGGTAATTACAAGATATGATAATGCTATTGGATTATCTGAATCAAAAGCAATAGGAGTATTGGTACTAGACGCTCAAAATGGGGATTCTAATATTTATTCAATAGAAGATGCACCAAAATGGATAGACAGAATTCAACCAGATAGATATATAGAAAACTATATAAATAAATGGGGAGAACTTATACATGGAATATTTAACTTTAGTGATAAGGATAAATTAAAGGCTACCGAAGGAATGAATTTAATATTTAATAATGAAGAATGTTATTATTATACAGGAATAACATCAGTAGGAAATGATGAAGGATTGGTAGGATTTATGCTAACTAATACTAGAACTGGTGAAGCAAATATGTATAAAACTTCAGGAGCAACAGAAATAGCAAGTATGAAGTCAGCAGAAGGGAAAGTTCAACAGTATGGATATACAGCTACTTTTCCGTATTTAATAAATATACAAAACGAACCAACTTATTTTATGACTTTAAAGGACTCTAATGGATTAGTTAAGCAATATGCTATGGTAAATGTTGAAAACTATAATATAGTAGGAGTTGCGGATTCGTTACAAGGAACTCTTAATAAATATTTAGAAGGATTGACTGATACTAATATTTCACTTGAAGGAAGTAATAATGAAGAAACTTTAGAAGGAGAGATTGAGAGAATTGGAGTAGTAGTTAAGGATGGAACTAGTATTTATGATATAAAAATTAAGGGAAATAATAATATATTTTCAGTTTCCACAGAAACATCAAGAGAAGTTGCATTAAGTTCTGTTGGAGATAAGATATCGGTTAAATTTATAAAATTTGGAGATGGAAAATTCATATTAACAAACTCATTTGAAAATATTACTTTAAATAATAACGGGAATTAATACAAATAAAGAAAAGCATGAATTGATTAATCAATTCATGCTTTTCTTTATTTATATTAATTTCATATTTTACTAATAAAAGTAGTAATATAATTTGATTTTATCACATAAAATGTTTAGAACATTATATAAGTAAGTTTTATATAGAGGTGTGAAATGAAAATAAAAATAGATATTTATTCAGGTTTTTTAGGCGCTGGCAAGACTTTTCTTATGAAAAAACTTATTACAGAAGGAGCTTATGAAAATAATATAGCAATTATAGAAAATGAATTTGGAGAAGTTAGTATCGATGCAGCAATTTTAAGAGAGTCTAATATAGAGGTAAAGGAAATAAATTCAGGATGTATTTGTTGTCAAGTTACAGGAGATTTTAAATCAGCAATTTTAGAGGTTATTAAAGAATACAAACCAGATAGAATAATAGTTGAACCTTCAGGAGTTGCAAAATTAACTGATATAGTTAAAGTTTTTAATGCTGAAAGTTTAAATGAAAAGGTAGTTATAGACAATATAATAACAGTAATAGATCCAGAAAAATTTAATAGTTATATTGAAAACTTTAAAGAATTTTATGAAAATCAAATAATAAATGCAAAGAAAATAGTGTTAAGCAGAACTCAAAAGTTAAATTCCCAAGATCTTGGAGATATTATTTCAAGAATCAAGAGATTAAATAAAGAAGCAATTATAATAACTGATGAATGGAGTAAATTAGAAGGGAAATTTATACTAGAAAATAATCATTTAGAAGCTAGTAAATATGAAGCTATAAATATAAAAGGAAGCAAGTTGAATAAAGCTAAACTAAGTAAAAGAATTGAAGAGCATAAAAAAGCAGATGAAATTTTTGAGACTTTTGCTATTTATCCAAAAGCTAAAATATCAAAATTAGAGTTAATATCTAAATTTAAGTTTATATCATCATCAAAGACTTATGGTGATGTATTAAGAGCAAAAGGGATAGTAACGCTATTGGATGGCAGTAATGGACAATTTGATTTTGTAAAAGATGAATTTCAAATTAGAGAAATAAAAAATGAATCTAAAAGTGTGATTTCTTTTATAGGAATTAAATTAAATAAAGATCAACTAAAAAGTCTTTTTAAATAAGGAGTAAAAAGTGAAGAGTAAATTAGAAATAGTAAGTGGATTCCTAAGCTCTGGAAAAACATCTTTTATAAATTCTTATTTAACAACAGAAGTATGTAAGAATGAAAAAATATTAGTAGTTCTTTTAGAAAAAGGAACTACTAATATAGTAAGAAATTTAAATTATGTTAAAGTCGTATATCTAGAAAAAGTTAATAATATAAAAGAACTGTTATTAAAGGAAATACAAGAGGAGAAATATAATAGAATAATAATTGAATTTAATGGAACACATAATTTGAACATAGTAACTGATTTACTTAAGGATAAAAAAATAAAAGAAAAGACAAGCTTCTATGGGAACTATTATGTGGGAGACTGTAGGAATTTGGATGTATATATAAAGAATATAGGAGAACTTATAATTCCATTTATTCAATCAAGTAAGCTTATAATATTAAATAATATAAATTATATGAATGAAGAGAAGAAAGAAACTATAGTAAAAACTATAGAAAATATAAATTTTACAGCACCTATAATAAAATCTTTTAGTATAAATAATTTAAAAGACGATTTGGATGCAAGTAATTACTTTAAAGAAAGCAAATTAACTAGAAAGTTTAAAACTCTTTTTAATAAGGGGGAATACAAAAAATGAATATAACTATATTAGAAAAATGGGCCAATACATTTATTAGTATGATATTAGAAGCGTTACCATTTATATTAATTGGAGCTTTAGTTTCAGCAATAATACAAATGTATATTTCAGAGGAGTTAGTAAAAAGAATCTTACCTAAAAATAAATTTATATCTATGTTATTTGCTGCATTAATAGGAGTTTTTATACCTATATGTGAATGTGCTATAGTAACCATTGCAAAAAGCTTAATAAAAAAAGGGGTGCCCATTGGAGTAGCAATAGTCTTCATGCTTTCTGTTCCTATTGTAAATCCTGTAGTTATATTATCAACTTTTTATGCATTTAGTGGAATAAAAGTGGCTTTAATAAGAGTTTTAGGGGGAATAGTATGTGCTATAGTAATAGGAAGTTTAATGGATATATTATCTACAAAGAATAAGGATATAATAAAAAATAACAATAATTATGATACCATGTGTGATTGTGGATGTGTAGCAACTAATTATTTTTATAATAAATCTAAAATAAGATTATGCTTAGAACACGCTAATAAGGAATTTTCTAATATATTGAAGTATTACATATTAGGCTCTTTTTTATCTAGTTCATTTATAGTAATGGTTGATAAAGATATGTTAAATATAATGTCAGGTGGAAAGTATATACCTATAATTATAATGATGACATTATCATTTTTACTTTCTTTATGTTCAGAAGCAGATGCATTTATAGCAAGAGGATTTTTAAACCATTTTGGATTACCAGCTACTTCAGCATTTTTAATACTTGGACCAATGCTGGATTTGAAAAATTCTATAATAATTGGATCTTATTTTAAGAAAGGCTTTGCACTTAAGCTTATAATATTAATTCCCCTAATTGTACTAGGTTTTTCAATAGCTTTATCAATAATCATATAAGGAGGTAGTATGAAGAAATTTAATGTGGATGAGTTTATATGGTTATTAATATTAATACTGCTTACAACATTTATTGGATATTTATTATTTTCAGGGTATATATATAGGTTTTTAAGCGCAAAAACTGCAAAGAATTTATGGATAGCTTTAATAATATTACCGATACTTATTTTAGCACAAATATATAAAGTAATAAGTTTCAATTCGAGAAAAGATAGTTCTATTAGCTATCTACCAATAATATTGACTTTAACAATAGGAGTATTTATATTATTAAATGATTTTATAATACAAGAGAGTATGAATATAAATGTTTATAGTTTTAAAAATAAGATAGCAGATGAGGCTCTAGAAATATCGTATGAAAATCATCATATAATAGAAGAAATAGATGAGGGTGGAGAAGAATTTTTAGGAAAATATATAATATTTACTGGATTTGTTCATAGACATAATAATGAACAAAAGTTTCTTTTAGCAAGAGAAGAAATGAATTGTTGTGTGGCAGATTCTGTAATTATAGGTTTAAAGTCAATTAGTAAAGATAACTTTAATGATGGACAATGGATAAAAGTCTTAGGAAAAATAGAATATGATGGAGAGTACTACTTAAACATAATAGAATATATTAAGGTGAACCCACCGAATAACCAATATTTTTAACTTAAAAATGACTAGTTATATGTTTTATATTTTATAACTAGTCATTTTAATTTGATAAAATAAAGTTATTTTTTATTTGGTTCTACATGAATTATTACATCTATTTTTTTGCCCAGCTTGTTAATTAAAGTATTTTCAATTTTATGAACTAAACTATGTGCTTCATCAATATTTAAATTAGAATCAACTTTAATATGCATATCTAAAAACACATAATCTTTAAAACCTCTAGAGCGTATATTGTGAACATCTTTAATATCATCAAATTCTTCTAAAATATCAATAACTATTTCTTCATCTAATATTACTTTATCAGTTAAAGGAGAAATATTATCTTTAAATATTTCGTAAGAAGCATGAAGTATGAAAAGAGAAACTATAAAAGAAGTTATTGTATCAACTATAGGAGGAAATCCTAATTTTATACATAATAATGTTATTAAAACTCCGCTAGAAACAAATATATCACTTTTAGTATGAAGAGAATCTGCAATTAGTAGTTGACTATTAAGTTTAATTCCTTGTTTGTTTTCATAAACTGCAACAAATATATTAATAAATAATGTTAATAATATAATAACTAAGCTCTCTACATTAATTTCTAGTATAGATGGATTAAACAACTTGTAAATTGAAGATTTAATAACGCTAAAAGATATAAATAAGAGCATAGTTCCAATGAACATACTTGCAATTGTTTCAAATTTTTTATGACCATATGGATGCGAGCTATCTTTAGGCCTAGATGCTAAAACAATACCTATTATACCTATTATATTTGAAGCACTATCAGAAATAGAATGAAACCCATCAGCCATTACACTGGAACTATTTATTACTAAACCAATTAATATTTTAGAAACGGCAACAATTAAGTTAGCCCCTAGTAATACTAACAATATAAGCTTAACTTTTTTATAATTATTATTTTCTATTTTTCTCATTTCCTTTACAAATAATATATAATTCCATTTTATTCTTACAAATTATAAAAGTTACACTATAAAAAAGATAGTAATTATAGGAGTTTAAAAAAGAAGTTGTTAGAAAAATAAAAAGGGGGAAGGGGGAATTAATAAAGATATTTTGGTTAAACTAAAGTTAAAATTACTAAAGGTTGGTGTATATAATGACTATAATAAATTTTATTATATTTAACTTAATATTATATTCAATTATAGGATGGTTAATTGAAGGCTTGTATAGCTATGTTGTATCTGGAAGTTTTAATAAAGAAAGATTTATGAAGGGGCCATATAAACCAATGTATGGAATTGCTTTTACTATTTTAGTATTATGTGATAAATATCTTAATATTAACATAGTATTAAAGCTTATACTATATTTTATAGTTCCTACAGCAGTAGAGTTTATAAGTGGGTATTTATTAAAGGAAATGTTTAACAAACAATATTGGGATTATTCAAATCTTAAGATGAACTATAAAGGATTAATAACACTAAGATTTTCTTTTTATTGGTTTGTACTATGCTATATAGGTTTAAATGTAGTTCAACCTATAATAAATAGTATATATTTAAGTTTAGAAAAGGGTTTTAGAATATCAAATCTTATCTTCAGTTTTGTAATAATATTTGATTTAATAATAACAATAAAAAGTTTATATAGAAGTCTTGCTATTCAAAATTAAGCTTTAAATATACATAATAAAATTATAAGAAAAAATTCAATATTGCTTAATTTTTAGTATTTATATATTATATAAATATATAATATACTTAATGAAAAGGAGAAGAATATGTCATTTGAAAAATTAGATATGAAAGATACAGAAGTAAGAGATGGAAGAAGCTGTATTATTTTATGTAACTTTAATGCAAAGGAAGTAAAAACAATTAGCAATCTTGCAGGAATGTTTGGAATAAAAGATAAAATAATATTAAATTATAAAAATGGAAATTCAATTGTAAAAGATATATTAGAAAATAATATATTATCTGATTCAGAAGATGGAGTAAAAAATAAAGCAATAATATTTAATAATATTCCAGGTGCAAAGATGGGAACATTTATTGAAAATATTAAGAAGTTTAGAATAAATAATGTATTAAAAGCTACAGTTACAGAAACATCAAGGGAGTGGACCGTTAACTTTTTATTGAAAAATCTAGTGGCGGAAAGAATAGCAATGAAATCAGGAAAAGACTTCAACCATGATGAAGAATAGTAAAAAAATGACAAGCATTTTTCAGTTCACAGTTCACAAGGCACAGTGCACAGTTGTTTTATTTTTTTAGGTAACAGGGAATAAGGGAACAGGTGTCAGGTAAAAGGTAACAGGGAACAAGTTAAATTATAGTCTGCTACGCTTAACTAAATTTTAATGTCCCTCACCAATTATTTTTTACCAATAACTTAATTTATTATTAATTTAAATTCTTAATATAAGTTGGCGAAGGTAAATAGACGGTGAAATAAGCATATAGCGAGAAACTAGAGGTGCTTGGTGAAGGAAGAGCTACTATGCCTTAGTGTTGTTGGTTTGTCTGAGCGCAGCGAGTTTAACCAAAACTCTTGGCATAGTAGTTCTCCGAGCCTAGTACTTCTTTGCGTAGCTATTTAGCTTATGAAATATATCTATTTATCGTAGCCTTTATATTCACAATTTAAATCTATTGTGCATTTTTAATTGTTAATTCAAAAAAGGGGGATTTTAAGTGGGAGTCAAGAGAGAAGTTGAATTAGAAACAATAACAACTAGATTTTTAAATCTTAGAAATTTAGGGTTAGATGAAGAAACCATAATAAAATTACTTGAAATAAATGAAGAGGATTTAGAAGTTATAAAGTTAAATTTAGAAAAATAAGATAAAAAACTTAATAACAGAAGAATTTTTAGAAAATAGATATTATAGGCTATATTAGTTTACAATATCTATTTTTATATTTCACAAATAAAATTAAAGGCGAATAGTCTTGTATAAGAAGAAACTTCAATTCCTAAAGCTACATTTTGATATGAGTTTAACTTTATTGAGAATTTGATGTTTTATAGGTTAAAAAAATAACTTATTCAATAATTCCTAATATTATGATATACTATCCAAAAGAAAAGAGGTGATGTTGTGGACTATTTTATTTCATTTTTAGAAGGTATAATAACTTTTATCTCACCATGCATTTTACCAATGTTGCCTATATATATTTCATATTTTATGGGAGATAATAAGGAGAATGAAGAAAGAAATAATAATAAAGCATTAATGAATTCTATAGGATTTGTAATTGGATTTTCAATTATTTTTACATTATTAGGAGCAGCAGCAGGAAGTTTTGGTGTATTTATACAAAAATATATTAAAACTTTTAATGTTATAGCAGGAGCGCTATTAATTATATTTGGATTGAACTATATCGGGATTTTGAAAATAAATATCTTGCAAAGAAGCTTTAAATTAAAAAATAAAAATAATTTAAACAATCTTAATTTAACAGCATCTATCTTATTTGGAATGATATTTGCAGTAGGATGGACACCTTGTGTAGGTACTTTTCTGGGATCAGCTTTAATGTTAGCTGCAAATAGTCAAGATTCTGTTCGAGGAACCTTTATGTTACTAAGTTATAGTTTAGGACTTGGAATTCCATTTATAATTTCTGCTATACTAATTGAGACACTAAAGGGAGCTTTCAAATTTATTAAGAAAAATTATAAAATTATAAATACAATATCAGGAATACTATTAATCATAATAGGAATTTTTATGATGACAGGTTACTTAAATAAGTTATTATCATTACTTACTTTTAATTAGGAGGAAAGGAAATTGAATAATACAAAGAAATTAATACTAATAGTAGTATCATTAATTTTATTATTTGTTATTGTAAAGTTTGGATATGGATATCTTTCGGGAAGATATATGCCTATTGAAAATAACAAAGAAAACAGTAGTGCAGAAAAAAGAAAAGCACCAGACTTTGAAGTCTATAATGAAAATGGGGAGGCTATAAAGCTATCAGATTTTAAAGGAAAAAAGCCAGTTGTAGTAAATATATGGGCAAGTTGGTGTGGTCCTTGCAAAGCTGAAATGCCATATTTTCAAGAAGCTATGAAGAAATATGGTGAAGATGTAGAAATATTTATGGTAAACCTTACAGATGGTGAAAGAGAAACTAAGGAAAAAGCAATAAATTACTTGAAAGAAAATAATTTAGATATGAAAATTTTATTCGATGAAAAATTAAGTGCTACTAATGCATATGTAGTTCAATCGATACCAAGAACTATATTTATAGATATAGATGGAAATATAGTAAAGGATAATATAGGTTTGATAGAAGAATCTATTTTAATTAATAATATTAAAAAGCTTATTAATTAAATATAATAAAGAAAGAAGATTGGGCAAAATTTATGTGTCTGATCTTTTATTTTTATAGTACTATATCAGTATATAATAGTTTTATAGATGGGAGGATATTTTAGTGGATAGCAAAAGGTTACTTTCCTTAATAAAAAAGGATGAAGGAGTAAAGCTAGATTTTAAATTAAGGCTATCCTTACAATATGAAAGTAATAAAAAGGAATTAGCAAAAGATATTTCTGCTATTGCAAATTCTAGAGGTGGAAGAGGTTATATAATAATTGGAGTAGAAGATAAAAGTAAAAAAATTGTTGGGTTAAAAGATGATGAAATAATAAAAGAAGAACAAGTACAACAAATAGTTTCATCAAGGTGTGAACCACCTATTCCAATATCTGTTGATACAATAAATATAGAAAATAAAAGTATATGTGTAATAACTATTTATTCAGGAGAACAAAAACCATATCAAATAAGAGAAAGTGGAGCTTTTTATATAAGAAGAGGATCTACCACAGATACTATGAGAAAGCAGGAACTAATTGAAGCTTTTGAAGAAAATTTAGATTTCTTTATGGAAACTTCTACAATAGTTAAAAGTGATATTTCATTTTTAGATGAAATTTTGCTTAAACAATATTTTTATAATAAAGGTATAGAATTAAACAATGAAAATAAAAAGTTTCTTTTAGAAAGTTCAAGAATAGCTTATAGAGAAAAAGAAAGTGAAAATATGAATTGTACTTTAGGTGGATTGTTGGTTTTTTCAAATTATAATAGCTTATGGATTCCTCAAAATATGATAAAGATAATAAATAGAATTAATAAAAGTGAAGATGAGGTTACAGTAATTCAAGGTAGTATATTAAATATGATAGATAAATCAGAAAAAGTTCTTTTTAATATTTTACCTAAGGAGTATCCAACTTCTGCAATAGTAGAAGGCATAAAAAATGCAGTTTTATATAGGGAGTACTCCAGTATAAATAAGATTATAGAAGTAAACATAGGGTATAAATCCATATCAATAACTAGTCCGGGAGCATTAATTGAAAGGTTAGATAATGGAGTTGGAAGTAGCAAAAGAAATATGTGGATTTACGAAAAGTTGATAACATTAGATAACAACAAAAGATTTTTAAATAATGGAAGAGGATTTTTAAGAATGAAAAAGGCTTTTTATGGAGTTGGAAAAGTTAAGTTAGTAAATTCAATAAAAGATGATAATTTTAAAGTAATCTTACCTGGAATAAATACTTACAAAAAAGTATAACTATCATAATATAAAGAATTATACCCTTGAAGTTTTAAAACAAAATATGATATAATAATAATTATTAAATAATAATAAGATTTTTGAAGGTAGGGGAGTTTAATTATGAATAGTAAAGTGGAATTAATATATGAAAATAATGAATATAGTGTAGCTGTAAATGGATCAATTGTAAATAAAGATAAAGATTTAGAAAATGCTTTTGCTCAATTTAAAAGTATTATAAATAATAATAAAAGTGCAGAAGCAAAGGCGTGGGATGAAATAGCAGAAAAATTCCAAGCATTAAATAATAGTAATTTAGATATTAATTATGAATTTAGAACTATGAGTTATGGAAATATGAAATATTTTTATAATATGAGTAAAGTATTTTATATTTTAAATGGAGAAATGGTTCCTCTTATTGGAGGATATGAATTATTTAAATTTACATTAAACGTATTAGGGAATGAAGATATAGATAAAGCAAATGATTTTATAGAATTTTGCAAAAATATAGTAATGTCAAAAATTAATTATAGAGTTATAGATACAAGTATTATAGTTTCAAGTGCAAGTTTTAACTATGGTTCCGCAGAATATAATTTTAATAGTAAAAAAATAAATAAGGGAGCTTCTATACTAACTGGAAGTTTTGAAGAATTTAAGAATTATGTTTTAAGTATAATAAAGCCAATGTAAAAGGATGAGAATTTTCTCATCCTTTTTATAACTTAATTTCTTCAGTTTTTCAATGGACATATGAAAGTTTGCAGTGACCTAGATTAGAGGGATAGAATAAGCAAATTTACATATGTCCACTTTTTTATTTGTTACATTTTATATATTAATGTATAATTATTGTGGCAAAAATAATAACTATAGTATAGAGGTATAAGAATGACTTTAGAAAAGAAAATTTCAAGGCTTACAATTGGTATTTTTATAGCAGTAATACTAATTATAAGCATTTTTTCAATAGCAATTATAAATAATAAAGTATCTGAAGCAATAGGCAAGAGTTTGACTGATACCGCTTTTGTAGTTGCAGCGAATCCCATGATTCAGAAGGAATTAGCAGATGGCGAAGATCCAAGACATTTGAAAGTTCAAAACTTTGCTGAAAGAGTAAGACTAAAAACAGGACTATTATTTATAACAGTAATGAATACCGAAGGTGTAAGATATTCACATCCTATTCCAGATAATATCGGAAGACGGTTTTTAGGTGGCGATGAAAAGTTAGTTTTAAAAGATGGAGAAACATATGTATCAGAAGGCGAGGGGCATTTAGGGAAATCTATAAGAGCATTTGTACCAGTGCATAAAGATGGTGTGCAAGTTGGGGCTGTTGCTGTAGGGATGTTAAAAAGGGACTTGAGAAGCGAGGTTAAAGAGTATATAAAAGGATTAATACCAGTATTTATAGGTGTTTTTATTATAATAATATTTTTAGCAAAAAAGTTAGCTAATAATATAAAAGAAGATATTTATGGATTAGAGCCAGAAGAAATAGCTAATCAATTAAGAGAAAAAGAATCTATAATTAATAATATAGAAGAAGGATTAATAGCAATAAATGACGAAGGTTATGTGACGGTAATAAATAACAAAGCTTTAGAGATACTGAATATAAATTCAAGTAATAAAATAAATTCTAAAATAATAAATCTATTATTTGAAGTTATGTATAGAAGAAGTAGAATATTTAATAAAGAAATAAGGTTAGAAAATAATATAATAATAATGGGAAATTTCTATAGCATCATTGGTGAATATGGTAAGGTTGTAGGAGCAATTGCTAGCTTTCAAGATTTTACAAAGGTTCATAATATGGCAGAGGAGTTAACTGGAGTAAAGGAATTAACGTGGAATTTAAGAGCACAAAATCATGAATTTATGAATAAGTTACATACAATAGCTGGTTTAATACAATTAGATGAGACTGATAAGGCTTTAGAATATATTTTTCACACTACAGGAATTAGAGGAATAGTTACAGATAATCTAAGTAAAATAAAGGAACCATCAATACAAGGGTTGATATTTTCCAAATATAATAAATCAGATGAAATGAAAATAAAGTTTGAAGTTGATGAAAATTCTCATTTAAAGTTTATTCCTAATAATATAAGAGTTCAAGATATATTAACTATTATAGGAAATCTTTTAGAAAATTCTATTGAAGAAGCAAAAATTATAGAAAATGGATACATATATATTGGAATTTTCCAAGATGAAAAGATAAAGATTATAGTAAAAAATAATGGAAGTAAAATTGATGATAATATTAAAGATGAAATATTTGAAAGAGGGTTTAGTACAAAGGGAGATTTAAGAGGCTTTGGTTTATACAATATAAAAAATATAATAGAATCATTAAATGGGACTTTAAAATTAACTTCTGATAAAATTACGACTTGGGAGGTAGAAATATAAAAATGAATAGTATTAAAGTTTTTATAGTTGAAGATGATCCAATGGTAAAAGATATAAATAGAAGATTTTTAAATAAACTTGAAGGCTTTGTAGTTGTAGGAGATGCAAGTAGCATAGAAGAAGCAAAAATTAAAATTGATAAAGAAAAAATAGATTTAATTTTGTTAGATATATTTTTGCCGGATGGAAAAGGTATAGATTTACTAAAATGGATAAGATCTAGAGAGATACAGGTAGATACTATTTTAATTACTGCGGATAAATGTAAATCGTCAGTTGATGAAGCTTTTAAATATGGAGCTGTTGACTATTTAATAAAGCCATTTAAATTTGAAAGATTTAAAGAAGCCTTATCTAATTATAGAAATAGATTTATTGAATTAACAAATTTAGATAATATAAACCAAGATTATATAGATCAATATATATTAAATATTAGTACAAATTGTACAGGTGATGAAATGCAAGATAAAGAACTAAGTAAGGGTTTAAATCTAAAAACATATGATAAAATAATAAGTTATATGAATCAGAAAAAGGGACAAGATTTAACTGCAGAGGAAATTGCCAAAGGAAGTGGCCTTGCTAGGGTAACTGTTAGAAGGTATTTAGAAAAGATGGCGGAAGAAGGTAAAGTTGAAATAAATCAGGAATATGGAAAAATAGGAAGACCAACTAATTATTATATGCTTAAAAAATAAGAACAAAAAGACCAAAATAAACAATAAGACCATAATATTGATTGTCTATTAATTAACTAATATACTAATGCTGTAAATAACTTAAAGATTAAGGGGAGAAATATTAGATGAAAAAGAAAGCTTTAGCATTAGTAATGTCAGCTTTAATTTTAGTTCCATCAATCCTAGTTGGTTGTGGTGGAAAAAAGGAAACTGCTGATATAGTTATAATAGGAGCTGGTGGTGCAGGATTATCTGCAGCTGTACAAGCTAAACAAGACGGAGTAGAAAATGTTGTTCTTCTAGAGAAGATGCCAATGGTTGGTGGAAATACAAATAGAGCTACAGGTGGCTTAAATGCAGCTGAAACTGAACAACAAAAGGCAAAAGGTATAGAAGATTCTATAGAAATTATGTATGAAGATACTATGAAGGGTGGATATGAAAAAAATAATCCAGAATTAGTAGAAAAGCTATCTAATGAGGCAAAGGATTCAGTTGCATGGTTAACTGATTTAGGTGCTGATTTATCAGATGTTGGTAGAATGGCAGGAGCTACAAATTATAGAACTCACAGACCAACAGGGGGAGCCGCTGTTGGAGCTCATTTAGTAGATACATTAAAGGTAGCTGCTGAAAAAGAAAAAGTTGATTTAAGATTATGGAATGAAGTAAAGGAAATAGTTTTAGATAAAGAGGGTAATGTTTCTGGAGTAAAGGTTACTAATAAAGAAGGAAAAGAGTACACTATAAATACAAAAGCTGTAATTATTGCAGCAGGCGGATTTTCAGCGAATCAAGAAATGGTAGTTAGCTATAAAGAGGATTTAAAAGGATTTGCAACAACTAACCACAATGGAGCTACTGGAGATGGAATAGTCCTTGGAAAAGGTATTGGAGCTGATTTAGTAGATATGGAAGAAATCCAAACACATCCAACAGTTGTTCCAGAAAAGGCTGTAATGGTAACTGAAGCTGTAAGAGGTAATGGAGCGATTCTTATTAATAAGGATGCTAAAAGATTCACAAATGAATTATTTACAAGAGATGTAGTTTCAAAGGCTATATTAGAACAAAAGGATGGAATAGCGTATCTCTTCTTTGATGAAGGGTTAAGAAAGAGCTTAAAAGCAACTGAAGAATATTTTAATATGGGATTAGTTACAGAAGCTGATTCTGTAGAAGAATTAGCAGAAAAGTTATCAATAGATAAGAATACAATGGTAGAAACAATTAATAAATACAATAAAGCAGCATTAGATAAAAAAGATTCAGAATTTAATAGAGAAGATCTTCCAAGACAATTAAATGAAGGAAAGGTATATGCAATACCTGTAACTCCAGCGGTACACCATACAATGGGTGGATTAAAGATAAATATAAATGCTGAAGTTTTAAATAAAGATGAAAAAGTAATTCCAGGACTATTTGCAGCAGGAGAAGTAACTGGAGGAGTTCATGGTGGAAACAGATTAGGTGGAAATGCATTAGCTGATATAGTTACTTTTGGTAGAACTGCTGGAAAAAATGCAGCAGCATTCATTAAATAGGATTTAATTGTAGGAGGAGTAAAAATGAAAAAAATAACTGCAATATTAAGTACACTAGTATTATCAGCAACTATTTTAGTTGGCTGTGGTAGTGGGAAATATACTGATGGAACTTACACAGGTGAAGGGCAAGGGGCTTCAGGGGAAATAAAAGTAGAGGTTAAGGTTGAAAAGGGAAAGATATTAGAAGTGAATTTAGTTGAACATAATGAAACTAAAACTTTAGTTGATGGTGTTAAGGAAAATTTAGTTCCAGAAATAATCGAAAAGCAAAGCACAGAAGGTGTTGAGGCTATCTCAGGAGCAACAAATTCATCAAAAGGCGTAATAGAAGCTGTTAATAAAGCCTTGGAATCAGCGTCAAAATAAAAATTATATATTAGACTTTTAAGATATGAAAAATAGGTAGATTTTATTAAATAAAATCTACCTATTTTTTTATTTAAGTTTAATTATCTTATATTCCATAGGATTAAAGTTTATATTTTCAAGCTTACTTACATTAAAAGAAGACTTATTTATTAAATCAAAACCATTTATATTAAAATTAAGTTTAGTGTGAACTTTTTGTTCATTTCTATTTAAACATATTAAAATTGATTCATCACATAAATCTCTTTTAAAAATTAGAAGATTATCTTCATAATAGATGGGGGTAAATGCACCATAAACTAAAGATTTATATTCTTTTCTAAGTTTTATTAAGGATTTATACAAGTCTAATAAGTCTTTATTTTGTTTAGAATCATCCCAAATCATACATTTTCTGTTAAAAGGATCATCTTCGCCAGTTAAACCAATTTCATCACCATAATAAATATAGGGTACCCCTATATAAGAAAACTGAAAAACTATAGCAAGTTTCATAGATAAAAAATTTAAATTACATTCGTTAATAAACCTTTTTGTATCATGACTACCTAATAAATTCCACATTTGATTTGATATGCTATTCATATATAACATTCTACTTTCGGATAAAATGCTTAAAAATTCTTTTGCATTTATTATTCTTTTAGCAAAGAAATCTACACATGCATTTTTGAAAGTGTAATTCATAATACCATCAAATTCATCACCTTTTAGAAAGGCAAAACCATTATGAAATATTTCACCTATTATAATTGCATCTTTATTTATTGATTTAATTTCTTTTCTAAAATCTTTCCAAAAGCTATGACTAACTTCATCACTTACATCTAATCTCCAACCGTCTATTCCAATCTCATTAATCCAGTATTTACCTACATTGATAAGATAGTTTCTTACTTCTTCATTTAAAATATTCAATTTTGGCATTTTAGATATATTATTTGCAAAAGTATAATAATTAAGGGCTTCTTGGTTAATAGGAAAGCTATCTATAAGATACCAATCTTTATATTTTGATTTTTCTCCATTTTTTATAATATCCTGAAATGCAAAAAAATCGTCTCCTGAATGATTAAATACAGCATCAAATATAACTCTAATCCCTTTTTTATGACATTTATCTATTAGAGACTTGGCTGTTTCTTTATCTCCAAATATTTCATCAATTTTATAATAATCACATGTATTATATTTATGATTAGAAGTAGATTTAAACACCGGAGTAAGATATATTAAGTTTACTCCTAGAGATTGGATATAATCTAATTTATCTATTATTCCTTGTAGATTTCCTCCAAAAATAGATTTGAAAGTTATATTTTCATCTCCCCATTCTGATATAGTCTTAGGGTTACTTTTATTAAATCCTTTAAAAAACCTATCAGGAAAAATTTGATATACTATAGCTTCTTGTAAAATTTTATTCTCATTATAGACATCATCGGCAGATATATAAGGAAAGTGAAATGAGTTTGCATCAATATATTCATAAGTAGATTTTCTAAAACCTCGTTCATCTAAAATATAGCTAACATTATTTTTGTCTATAAGTTCAAATATATATTTGTACCTATTTTTAGCGACTGACAAGTCAGCTTCATAGTATGAATATAATTCTCCTTCAGATATTAGATACATTTCTTTCTTTATAAAAGATTCATCTCCAAATCTATCTTTATAATAAATGTAGCAATTATTCAAATCATTTTTAGCAGTACGTATTCTTATAGTTAAGGTATTTACATTTTTGGCATAAGCATAGGGAATATCTGATATATGATAAACAGCTAACTTATTCATAAATTACTCCTTTTATTGTATATTTTAATAAAATTATATCAAAGTGTATTGATTAAATTTGTAAATTTAAAATATAATATGTATATAATTATTATAAAGTTATAGAATGGAGAGATACTAATGAATGATGGATATGAAAGTTTTGAATCAGATTTCAATATTTTTAGTAATAAGATATCATTTCTAATGGAGTCTAGAAATAAAGAAGAAATAATAAAGATAGTTAAAGAAAAGCATAAGTCAGAGATTAGAGATGATGTAGATAAAGAACATAAAAAAGATGATTTAATAATTTGGAATGCTATTTATAGTAGGGAAATTATTAGAAGTGGAATTTCAAAAAAATATCTTCATACAATCTATAATAAATTTTATAGAAAAGTTAAAGAAACTAATAACATCAGTAATTTGCAAACTATAGAAATGGAAATGATAAATGAGTATATGGATTTACTTATAAATGATATCGAAATCACTGATAGCTTCACAGCTAATAAACTTTTGCAAGCGGTACATTTAAATATAGAAAATCATACTTCATTAGAAATGATATGTAATAATTTAAATATATCGGTAGGATATGCGTCAACATGTTTTAAGAGATATAAGGGAATATCTATAATGAAGTATTTAAGAGAAATGAAAATTGAAAGAGCTAAAACTTTACTTTTAAGTAGTGAAAAGAGCATACTAGAAATAAGCATATTATTAGGATTTCATGATCAAAGCCATTTCACTAATACATTTAAAAAAGTTGTAGGTATATCGCCATCAGAATTTAGAAATAAAAATTATTCAATATAAGTATAATTAATTGAATTCGATTTAATTTAATAATATAATTTAAAATAAGTATTAAAAATAATATTAAAGGGGGCATAAAAATGTCATTAGAATGGAGTTTAAAAAATATATATCCATCATTTACTTCAAAAGAATTTATTACAGATTTAAAGAAAGTAGATGATGGGATAGAAGAACTTAAAAGGTTCGCTAAATCTACTGATGAAAAATCAAATGATTTAATAAAATTAGAAGAATTAATAAATAAGTTAGAAAATATAAATTTACTTTTAAATAGAGTAGGGTGTTATGCTAATTTAACTTTAAGTACTGATTCAAAGAATGCAGAAGGAAGAAAATATTTAGATGTAATAAATTCTAAATATGGGCTTCTAGCAGAGCCATTAACAAAGATATATAAATGGGTAGCAAATATAAAAGATATAGATAGTTTAATAAAATCATCAGACTTATTAAGAAAACATAAATTTTTTATAAATGAAATAATAGAAAAAAATAATTATATGCTAAGTGAAAAAGAAGAAGCTATAATTGCTAAAATGAGAAATACTGGCTCAGAGGCATGGTTAAATTATAAGGATTATTTAATATCAACACATAAGGTTGATATTAATATTGATAATGAAGATAAAACATTACCATTAACTGTTATTTTAAATATGGCATATAGTCCAGATGCAGATTTAAGAAAAAAGGCATATGAAGCAGAAATTAAGTCATATGAAAAAATTGAAGAAGGAGTTGCAGCAGCATTAAATGGAATTAAGGGAGAAGTTTTAACTACTACTCAGCTTAAAGGGTATAAATCACCTCTTCATATGACTTTAGAGGAATCTAGAATGGATGAAGATATTTTAAATTCAATGCTTACAGCTATAAAAGAAAGCTTGCCTTCATTTAGAAAATATTTAAGAAGAAAAGCGGAAATGTTAGGTCATAAAAATGGATTGCCATTTTATGATTTATATGCACCAGTAATAAACAAAGAAATGAAGTTTTCTTATGAAGAAGGAAAGGCTTTTGTTGAAAAGAACTTTAGAAACTTTAGTGATAATTTAGCTGATTTTGCTATTAATGCATTTAATAATAGTTGGATAGATGTTATGCCTAAAGAAGGCAAAGTTGGTGGTGCTTTTTGTGAAAGCATAAAGACTATAAATGAAAGCAGAATATTACTGAATTATGGAAATAGTTTTAGTGATGTTGTAACCATGGCTCACGAACTTGGACATGGATTTCATAGTCATTGCTTAAAAAATGAAACTGCTTTAAATTCAGAATATCCAATGACATTAGCTGAAACAGCATCTAATTTCTGTGAGATATTAGTAAAAAGAGGAGCTGTTAAAAGTGCAAGTAAAGAAGAGGCTTTTGCTATTTTAGAAGCAGAAATATCAGACTGTAATCAAGTAATAGTTGATATATATTCAAGATTCTTATTTGAAACTGAAATTTTTGAAAAGAGAAAAGAAAGCTCTCTTTCAGTGGAAGAAATCAATAATGTAATGTTAAAAGCTCAAAAAGAATCCTATGGAGATGGTCTTGATAATGATTTCTTGCATAAATATATGTGGACTTGGAAACCTCATTATTATTATGCAACAGATAATTTCTATAACTTCCCATATGCATTTGGAAATTTATTTGCAAAGGGGTTATATGCTGAATATTTAAAGAGAGGTGAAAGCTTCTGTAAGGAATATGAGGATTTATTATCTGTTACAGGCAAAGAAAAGGTTGCAGATGTAACAAAAATAATGAATATAGACGTTCATGATGTTAACTTCTGGAGAAATTCTTTAAGGCTTATTGAAGAAGATATAGAAAGATTCATTTCTTTAAGTTACGAAGTAAAATAGATTAAAACTAAAGGGATATTTAAAGTGTTTTTAAATATCCCTTGATTTTAATTTAATATTAAATAGCTATTTAATAAGTGTATAAGATTAATAAATCTATAGTAATTTTATTAGAATTAGTTTTTTTCGGCATATATTAATGTAAGTTCATTTGAACTATTTCACTTCTACTGCCTATTCTTATAGGAGGTCCCCAAGTTCCATACCCAGAAGAAACTACAACATTCAAGTTATCTTTCTTTAAATAACCATAATCAATTTCAAACATTTTATTTGTAACTAAATTTCCAGGAGCAATTTGACCTTTATGAGTATGACCAGAAAGTTGTAAATCAATATTTGCATTTAAGCTTTCATTTATATATTTAGGATTATGATCTATTACAATAAGAGCTTTAGATTTATCAAGATTATGTGTTAAATCTAATAATGAAGCTCTATCATTTTCAGAAAATCTATTTATTGTAATATCATCTCTGCCTATTATGTAGATACTGTCATTTATTAAAATAGATTCATCTCTTAAGACTTTAACAGAATTTTCTTCAAGTATTTTGACTATTTGGGTTTCAGCCTTAGTCATTAAATCATGATTTCCAAGGGTGGCATAAGTACCATATGTAGACTTGATTTTTGAAAATTCTCTTCCCATATTAGTATTTAGAAATGGTTTTATATCACTATCTATAATATCTCCAGCAATTATTACTATATCAGGATTTAAGTCATTAATTTCTTTTACCATATTAGAAAGTTTTTTATTTTTAACTATATTTCCTAAATGTATATCAGATACCATAATTACATTTACTGGTTCTTTAAAAGATGGTTTATCTATATCTATATCAAAAGAGGTCACATAAGAGTTTTTAGCATTAAAGCTTCCAATTGTAGTTATTATAATAAAAACTACAGCAATTAATATAGTTTGATAAATATAGTATTTATCAGTTAAATTATTTGATAAGTGTGATTTACTAATTATTATATTTATTATTCCTATAATAGGAAAAGTTAATAAAGTGTACATTAATAATCCCATCCAATATGAACCAATTAAATAAAGAAAGTTAGTTAAATTGGGAGATATAAATTTATTAAGAAACATTGAAATTATGTATGATAAGGCTAAAACCCAAAAAATAATCCAAAAGACTAATGGAGAAATTTTGAAAATATAATTAAATCCATTAAGTATTTTTCTACCTATATAATAATTTATTAAAAAATATAGAAGTGAAAATAAAACCAAGATAAGGATATATTTAACCTTCAATTCAATCAACTCCAGTATATAATTTTTAGATTATTATAACATAACAGTATTTTTAAACCAAATTACATAAGTATTATTTCTTAAACTTTATATAATATACATTTATTTTGCTTAAGAAAATAGTAAAAAATGAAATTTTAACTTACTTTCATTATGAGTACAATAGTAATATAATTATTTTAGTAAATATAAGTTAGAAAAATTAATTATACATATTAAAAAAGAGAGATATTTACAATTTATAGATTTGATTAGTAGAGAAAATTATAAGATATGATAAAATAAAGTAAAAAGCCTGGAGGATTAAGTATGACTTTAAATCAAGAACAAGCTTTAGTTGTAAATGAATTAGAAAAAAACATTCTACTTCTTGCTTCGGCAGGTACTGGAAAAACTAATACTTTATCAAGTAGAATTTCAAATATTATAAAAAGTAATAAAGCAAAAGCTTGTGAAATATTATGTATAACTTTTACTAATAAAGCTTGTGCAGAAATGAGAGAGAGAATTGAAAAAGTTGTAGGGGAAGAAGCTAAGGACATTACTATAAGAACCTTTCATAGCTTTTGTTATGATTTAATTAAAAGTGATGCTAAGAAAAGAAGTGATATATTTACTGATTTTATTGTCTTTGATGAGGAAGATTGTAGAGAAATAATAAAAGAATGTAATTACTATAATACTTCTGTTTATAAACTACAACAGTTTATAGATATAATTAAAATAGAAAGAGCTAAACTTGATTTATATAGTGATAATGTTTTAGATGATTATAGTAAAACTATAGGAAATATATTTAAATACAATGAAGCTAAGATAAATTCAATTTGTAATGACAAAGGCATTTTAAATAATGAAATGAAGAACTTTTTATTAGAAAAGGGCCATTTTTTGGTTAATTTATATAACTCATTGCTTTATAACAATCATGGGTTAGATTTTGCAGATTTAACATGTAAGGCAAAAGAGATATTAAAAGATGATAAATTAGTTATAAGTTTAAGAAATACATATAAATTTATAAATATAGATGAAGTTCAGGATACAAGTACATTAGAATATTTTATAATTGAAAAGATATTTAAAGGAAATAATATTTTGTTATGTGGAGATATGTTTCAAACCATTTATGGGTGGAGAGGCTCAGAACCAAATAAGATATTAGAATTTTATAAGAAAGAATATAATCCTATTGAAATAGTATTTTTTAAAAATTACAGATCAACTAAGTTTATAACTAATGGAACTTTAAGCTTTTTAAAGAATGCTTTTGAATTACAATATAAATCTTTATACAAAAATGAAATATCCTCCGAAACAAAAGAAAATGGTGAGAAAATAAAATTAAAGATATGCAATAATTTGAGGGAAGAAGCTAGATTTATATTTGAGGAAGTAAAATCATTACAAGAAAAAGGCGAAGATATATCAAAGATTTGTATTTTAAGTAGAGATAATAATTATAATATTAAGTTGAGTAGAGAACTTGGAAATATAATTGGATATGATGGTTCTGATTTTGAATTTATTCTGGTTGATCAATTTAAGTTTTTTAGAAGACAAGAAATAAAAGATATTATAGCTTTTCTAAAACTTATTGCAAACAGATATGATAATGTAAGCTTAAAAAGAATAGTAAAAAGACTTCCTACAGGAATAGGAGATAAGACATTCCAAATTATTGAATCAAAGGAGTATAAAGAAGTTGGAATTTCATTATGTGATTTTATAGATTTAAATGCAAGAAATTATGGAGAAAAATATTCATTACTAATAAATGAATTTGCACAAGATAATATAATAGTATTTGATGTTGAAAGTACAGGAACAGATGTAACTGAAGATGAAATAGTACAAATAGCAGCTATAAAGATAAATAAACATGGTAAAGTTATTGACAGCTTTAAAAAGTTTATAAAAAATAAAAAAACTGTAGAATCATCATTTAAAGTACATGGATTTAGTGATGAATTTTTAAAAGAAAATGGTGAAGATAAGAAAAAGGTATTAAAAGAGTTCATGGAGTTCTCAAAGGATGCTGTTATAGTAGGGCATAATGTTCAATATGACATAAATATTTTAAGTAGTGAGTTATATAGGAATAACTTAGGAGGTCATAAATTTAAAACTTTTTATGATACTCTAGATATATATAGAAGATTTTATACTAATTTACCTAATTATAAATTAGATACACTTAGTAAAATATTTAAAACAAAAAACAAACCAAGTCATGATGCTATGGATGATATACTAGCAACTAGTGAATTATTAGTAAGAGCTATAAATAAGGATTTAATTCACACATCAATACAGAGAATAAATTATATGTCTAAGCACATAAAAGCATTTTCATATATTAGCAATAAAGTTAATGAATTATTTAAGGAAGCTGAAGTTAAAAGACCTCAAGATATAATAGTTGATATTATAAATAAATTCAATATAAAAACATTATATTCAGGAAGGGATATTGAAGGTGCTAAGGAAGGAAGAGAAAAGATAGAAAGACTTAGAGATTTTTATGTCCTTGTGAGAGATTTAGATGATAATAAAAAAAGCAATAAAGATTTTTTATTAGATATAATTAAATTGACAGGTCTTTCAAATGGAGATCTTGAGAATTTGATTATAAATAGAACTAATAAAAAAAGAATTCCAATAATAACAGTACATCAATCAAAAGGGCTTGAATTTGATAGTGTATTTATAGTAGGACTTCAAGAAAATACATTTCCATCTTATATGTCCATTAAATCTAACAACTTAGAAGAAGAAAAAAGAACCTTTTATGTTGCATTAACTAGAGCAAGAGAAAATTTATATTTATTGTCTAATTTACATGATGAATATAATAGAAAAAATGAAGTAAGTAGATTCTTAGGATATATAGATATAGACTATATATCTTGATAATAATTATTAAAAGATAGAAATTTTCACTTCTATATAGTATAATAAATAATATTATATAGAAACATATGTATTAAATATTGCGAGGTATGAGAAATGAAATACAATTTAAATGTGTACCAGTTAGGACAACTATTAGATGTTATTGCAAAGAATTACGATCTTGAATTACTATCTAAAATAAAATTAAGTGGTGGCTGGATGACTATGACAGGAAAGGTATCAATTGTATCGGTTCCTGCAAATAAACTAGTCTTAAAAGGAAATAATATAATAACATTAAAAATACAAGATAGCGGATGTCAAGGAAGCCTAATAAAAATTACAGGGGCAAAAGAGAATAAATTTGATATAGATATATCAGCAACTAAATATAAAGAGATAAAATCAACTGGAATTAATTTGAATAAAGTAAAAATAAATGAAAATGAATGTAAGCTTAGAATAGATGAAGATATGATTTTTACAATAAGAAAAGCATCAGTTGAAAATATATTAAATATAATAAACAGTATATAAATTTTTGAGGAAAAACTATTTAGTTTTTCCTCTTTTTAATAAAAAATCTATATAGACATGCTATTGTGAGAATTGTATAATATATAAAGTTGAATATAGAAGAGGTAAAAATAATGGATATAAATAGTATACTTCAAGTTTCAGCTTATGCAGGGAAGATAATGCTTGAAAGTGGAGCAGAGGCATATAGAGTTGAGGAAACAATGAATAGAATATGCAAGTCTTTTGGAATAGAAGTAGCAGATAGTTATGCGACACCAACTGTAATTGTAGCATCGGTATCTCATGAAGGCGAAATAAAATCATTAGTAGTCAGAATTTCTAACAGATCAGTGGATTTGCAAAAAATTCATAAGGTTAACGATTTAGCAAGGAATATAGTAAAAGATAAATATAATGTGAAAGAGTTAAAGAATAAATTAAATGAAATAGAAAAAGAAAAAAGGTATTCAAATAAAGTGACAATAACTTTTTCAGCAATTGGTGCATTTGGATTTGTTTTTTTATTTGGAGGATCTATAAAAGATGCTATAGCAGCATTTTTTATAGGAATAGTAGTTAAATATTTCTCTATAAAAGGTGAGAATATGGGGCTAAATTCATTTTTCATTAGTAGTATTTGTGCTGGGATTTTAGCTTTCTTAGCAATTATATCTATAAAAGTTGGACTAGCATTTGATATAGACAAGGTAATAATAGGTTCGATAATGCTTTTAGTACCAGGGCTGGCAATTACCAATGCAATAAGAGATACAGTTGCTGGTGATTTAGTATCTGGACTTGCAAGAGGAGCAGAAGCATTTTTAACAGCTATAGCGGTTGCTATTGGAACTGGAGTAGTTTTAAGTTTCTGGATTGGAACGTTTGGGGGGATATAAATATGATAATTGAAATCTTATCTGCTTTTATAGCATCATTTGCTTTTGGAATAGTATTTAATATTAAAGGTAAAAATTTATTTTTTTCAGCTTTATGTGGTGCTTTAGGGTGGTTTATATATAAATTTTCTTTAAGGCTGGGAGTTTCTGATACAACATCTTTATTCCTTGCAGCTGTTGGTCTTAGTATATATTCAGAAGTTTTTGCAAGGATATTAAAAACTCCAGTAACGACTTTTGTAATAGCAGCATTAATACCATTAGTTCCAGGTGGAGGAATGTATTATACAATGGTTGAAGCAATTACAGGGAATGTTATGAAGTCACTAGAAACAGGAATAAAAACTTTAGCTTCAGCAGGTGCTTTAGCCCTTGGAATTATATTAGTATCAACAGTAACTAAAACTTTAATAAAGTATAAACTTAACAAAGATCTAAAAAACCAAAATAAACTTAAATCATTAAATAGCTAGAAGGAATAAAATTATAAAATAATCAAATAATATTATCATAGTCAGAAGTTTTATTTATAATTTGACTATGACTATGGGGCGTTGCAGGACAAAATGTAACGCCTTTTGACATTTTTCAAATCTCAGCATATAATATGTATTAAAATAAGAATGTATGTTTGCAGGAGGTAAGATTTTGACAAAGCAAAAAGTAAATAAAAAATCGAAGTTTATAAGTATAGTTATCTTAGCCATATTTACAATAATATCAACATATTTTGGTAAGGATATTTTAGACTTAAATACAGAAAAAATAAATGGAAATATAGAAATCTCTTATCTGGATGTTGGACAAGGAGATGCTGTTTACATTAGAGTAAATGACTTTGATATATTAATAGATGCAGGACCTAAAAGTGATGTAGATAAATTAATGAAGCAACTTGAAGAAAAAAATATAGATGATTTTGAAATAGTTATTGCTACTCATCCACATGAGGATCATATTGGAGGAATGACAAAGATATTTGAAGAGTATTATATTAAAAGCTTTTATATGCCAAAAGTAACTAGTACTACAAAAACTTTTGAAAATATGATAAATGCAGTTAAGAAAGAAGGATTAAAAATTAATGTTATAAAAGAGGGGACAAGTTTTGATTTAGGAAAAGGCGCAAGGATAGATGTCTATTCTCCAATTAATGAGAGTTATGAAGAACTTAATGATTATTCCCCAATAATGAAATTAACCTTTGGAAACTCAACATTCATGTTTACAGGAGATGCTGAAGCTTATTCAGAAAAACAAGTTATATCTAAATATAAAGATAACTTAAAAGCTGATGTGTTAAAATTTGGACATCATGGCTCAAGTACGTCTTCTAGTAAAGAATTTATAAAAGCGATTGCCCCAAAGTATGGCGTGATTAGTTGTGGTGTAGATAATAAATATGGACATCCACATAGGGAAACTCTACAAACTATAGATACTTATGGAATAGAAACCTATAGAACGGATATAAACGGCGAAATAATAGTTATATCTGATGGCAATAATATTAGTATAAAAAATAAAAAGTAACAAAAAAAGTAGAACTTTATCATAATGATTGTAAAATCTAATATGATAAAGTTCTACTTTTTACTTTACAACACTAACATCATTTAAGTCTTTATCTAAAGCTTCAGATTTATTTTTATTAGAATTTAATATTTTATCCATTAATATGGCTATAGCACCATCTCCTGTAACATTAGTAGCAGTTCCGAAACTATCTTGAGCGGCATGAAGAGCAATCATTAAAGGTTTTTCTAGTGAGCCAAAGCCAAGCATAGATTCCAATATTCCAAGAGCTGCCATAACCCCTCCCCCAGGAACGCCAGGAGCAGCAACCATAGTAATTCCAAGCATAAATATAAATGGAAGTATTAATGAAAATGTTGGAGTTCTTCCTGTCATATACATAACAGCCATAGATGTTAGTACAAGGGTTATTGTGTCTCCAGCTAAATGTATAGTTGCAGCAAGAGGAATTACAAAATCAGTTACTTCTTCACTAACGGAATTATTATTAACACACTGAACTGTAACAGGAATAGTAGCAGAAGATGATTGAGTACCAACAGCTGTTAAATATGCAGGTAACATATTTTTAAGCAATTTAATTGGATTTTCATTTTTTACACTACCAGCAACTAAATATTGAATTAAAAGATATATTCCTTGAACAGAAAATAGTATTATGTACACTAATGCAAAGCTTTTTAAAGTAGTAAATATTTCACCATTAAAGCTAAGTTTTGCAAAAATAGCACCAATATATATAGGTACTATTGGAATAAGTACACTAGATATAATTTTAGAAACTATAATACTGAACTCATCAAATATGCTAGAAATAATACTATTTTTAAGTTTTGATAAACTTACGCCCATAATAAAAGAAAATACTAAGGCAGACATTACAGACATTATAGGAGGTATATCAATAGTAAAAAAAGAAGATATATTACTACTTGAACTTATATTTAAAGTATTTACTTTTAATAATTTAGGTAAGAAAAAGGAACCTACTGAAAATGCTAAAAACCCAGCAGCAAGAGTAGAGATATAAGCAAGGATAGTAGTTAACAATAAAGCCTTTCCAGATTTATTTCCAAGAGAAGCTATTCCAGGTACTATAAACCCAATCATAATAAGTGGAATTACAAAAGATAAAAAGCTTCCAAAGAGTTCACTAAATGTCCCAAGTAGCCTTATTGGAGTATCAATATTTAGATATTTAAAGAATATTCCGATGCTTATTCCAACTATCAAGGAAATAAAGATTTTTAATATAAGAGATGTATTTTTCATTATAAAGCCCCCTCAATTTGTGTATTTATACAAAATACACCTGTATTTAAATTAAGTACATAATACAGCCTGTACAATAATAAGTCAAGAAAAATATTTATTAAAGCATTTAAGTGAATTAATAAATATAAATAGGATAACATAAATAAATATAATATATTTATTTGAATAGTAAGAAGATATCGGAAGGAGAGTAGTATGAGATTATTAAATATTCTAAAAAAATCTTCAAAATATGAAAAAAAATTAGATGAAGCTATAGGAATATTAAATGATATATTTAAAGCTATACAAGAATATAGCGAAAATGAAGATTTACTAGAAAGCTATCATCATTTAAGAAAGGATATTTATAATATAAATTTAGCAAGATTAGAACTTGAAAATTCATTACTTAGAAATAAATTAAGCAAAAATGATGATTATGAAGAATTATGTTATGAAAATAAATATAAATTATCTACAGTAAAAAATGAGATGGAAATATCAATTTTAGAAGCTCTATCGGCAACTAGTTTACTAATAGAAAATTATAAGGAGTTATATAGATGTTGTGATAAATTAACTAAGAAAAAATTAATGGAAGGCTATGATAATTGCCTGAAATACTTGAATAAGGCAAAAACTCTTTTATTAGATAAAGATTCGGTAAATAAATATATATTTGATAGAGAAGTAAAATTACAAGAAAAAATAGAAAATAATTTAAGAAATGAATATAACATTAAAGTTGACAATAGTATTAATTCCTTAATAGAAAAATTAGATAAATGTAATAATGGATTATTGTTAGATTTAACTGAAATAATAACTATGGTTGGAGAGAGAAAAATTGAAGATGTTTATATAATTTTGAAAAAACTTAATAAGAGAATAGAATTTATAGATATATTGATAAGTGTATTAAAAAATAATAACTCTATAGAAAATAAAAATGAGATCATAGATGATTTAATCTTAATAGAAAATAAAAATAATGAAAATAAATTTAATATAGATTTAGTAAGGTATGATTCTAAAGTAATTTTAATGGATTTTCAACTTAATAAGTCAATAAATCCAGAAGATTTAAAGAAAACAGTAGACAAAGTTAAAAGAAATTGTGAAAATATAAAAGAAGGATTAAATAATGTAAATATAAAACTAAGGGAAAATTATCATATAGACAAATATGTAGATTTAGATGAAAAAAATAGCAATAATAAACTTTTTAATATAGATATTTATATAAGATACTATTATTATGATAAAGAAGATATTGAAAGAGAATGGGATAATTACGAGGAAATTTTAGAAGGTATTGATAAAATGCAAGTATTCGAACAAGATGGATATTGTTTTAAATATACTAAAAGTGGTATGATTTTAGCAAGCAAAACTCAAGAAGATGTTAAAATAGAGTTTGCATGTGATTACAAATATATAAAAATAAATGGGAAAAAGAAATATATAAATTTAAATAAACGGTTTGAAGTAGATAATTTAACTAATCATACAAGAGTAACTACAATTATCGAAGAAATACATGATTACATAATGTGTGTCTTTTATATAAGTAATTTAAATTCTGAGGAGTTTATAAATGAATTGGAGAAAATCAAAAGTTCACAGAAAAAGTGAAAAGTAATAGTTAAGGACTTTTGTCTTTTAAAACTTAAGTTATAAATTACGAAGCAATTTATATAGTTCACAGCGCACAGTTCACAGTTCACAGTTTTTGGAATAAAGTAACAGGGAACAGGTTATGATATAAATTGCAAAGCAATTTATAAATGAAAGAATGAAAAAATTAAAACAACTGTGCACTGTGCCTTGTGAACTGTGAACTGAAAAATGATTCGCAAAATTTTACAACTGTGATCTGTGCACTAACAAATTATTATTTTACTGGGAGGATGAAAGAAAATGGAAAAGATTAGATTAAGCAATAACTTAGAAATGTCTAGAATAATTCATGGACATTGGAGATTAATGGATTGGAAGTTAAGTAATGAAGAATTACTAAAGTTAGTAGAAGAAGTTTATGAGTTGGGGATAACAACAATAGATCATGCAGATATATACGGTAATTTCTGTTGTGAAGAAAAGTTCGGTGAATCACTAAACTTAAAAAAGGGATTAAGAGAAAAGCTGCAAATAGTTACAAAGTGTGGAATTAAGTTTCCTTCAATAAACAGGCCAGAAAATAAGTCTCATTGCTATGATACAAGTTCAGAACATATAATAAAATCAGTAGAGAAATCTTTAAAAAACTTTAAAACAGATTATTTAGATCTTGTATTAATTCATAGAGTAGATCCATTACTAAATCCAGAAGAAGTAGCAGAGGCTTTTAAAAAGTTAAAAAGTCAAGGGAAAGTAAGAAATTTTGGAGTATCCAATTTCTTACCAGCTCAATTTAATATGCTAAATTCTTATTTAGATAATGAATTAGTAACTAATCAAATAGAAGTATCACCTTTAAATTTAGAGCATTTTGAAAATGGAACTTTAGATTTAATGCTTGAGAAAAGAGTTAAACCAATGGCATGGTCACCTTTGGCAGGAGGAAAGATATTTAAGGGAGAAGATGAAGCTTCACTTAGAGTTAGAAAAGCTTTAAATAATGTAAAAGAAGAGGTTGGAGCTACAGATATTGATGAAGTAGTATATGCATGGATACTAATGCATCCAAGTAAAATAATGCCTATAGT
This sequence comes from Clostridium sartagoforme, assembly GCF_039521405.1. NCBI lineage: Bacteria > Bacillati > Bacillota > Clostridia > Eubacteriales > Clostridiaceae > Clostridium > Clostridium sartagoforme. The sequence goes on along the minus strand of NZ_BAAACH010000016.1, from coordinate 55,714 downwards.
TGGATCTGGAAATATAGAAAGAATTAAAGGTGCAGTTAGAGCAACAGAATTAAAACTTACAAAAGATCAATGGTTTGAAATATATGTTGCAGGAAGAGGTATAGATATTCCATAAGATAAAAATAAAATAGGATAGGGATTAAAATTTTATAATCCCTATCCTATTTTTAAGTATTTTAAGTTTTAAAATCAAATTTGTTTGAACATCTTTTACAAGTTACTACTATCTTTCCTTTTTTCCTAGGAAGCCTTAATTTTTGCCCACAGGTTGGACATTTTGTTATTTTAAAATTCTTCTTTTCTTTAATTTTATTCTCAAATATTCTAAAAATATAAGATAGATTATTTAAATCAAAAGGTGGAAGATTAATAGGAATTGAAACCCCAAACTTAGATAATGGTTTATTTATAAAAGAAATAAACGAATTAAGTTCACTTCGTCTTTTATATATATTTCTTGAAAACACTCTAAATATAGCTATTAAAAATATTGCCAACCCTACTATTCTTGTATAACGAGAAAGGTTAAATAAAGAACTTAAAAATAGTAGTAGTAATGATAATAAATCAATTCCATATGTACCTTGAAGAAATCTCATTTCAACACCTCTGTTAAATATATTTAAAATATATTATAATATAAAGAATTGATATAATCAATCTATATACTAAATGTAACAAATTATTAACAGATAATTATGTTGTATTTTAATACTATAAATGTAATATATACATATGAATAAAGTATGAGGTGAGTAATAATGAAAAATAGAATACCAAAAGATTATATTATAAGAATAACTAAAGCATCAACTTATTTCATTTTTAGAAATGGACCAATTAAAAGACTTTATGAAGAAGGAAAATTAAAAGATTCAGATGTTAAGGAAATGCAAAAATATATGCAAAATCATTTATCATATCTTTACAATGTTTTACTAGAGGAAAATGATTTAAAAAAGTTTGATCTAATAGTAGCTACTATGGACAAGTTCTATATAAATGATAATGAAGAAATACAATTAGAAGATGATGGTTTTGATAATTTTTATAATAAATTATTTAATGAAGTAATAGAAACTATAAATATAAAAAAATAACAAAGGATATTTAGATATAAGAAACTAAAGATTTATAAATAGTAGTATAATATAGTAATAATTTCCGAGGAGGATCTTTATGGGTTTTTTAAATATTGCACTATATTTTAGTATATACAGTTTCTTAGGATGGATATGTGAAGTTTTTTATTGTTCAGTACCAGTTAAAAAATTTATAAATCGAGGTTTTTTAAAAGGGCCAGTTTGTCCAGTTTATGGTTTTGGGGCATTATTTGTATTATATATAATGAATTGGAGCAATGTTAATTCAGCAATTTTAATATTTATTCTTGGAGGTGTAATTGCTTCAATCATTGAATTTATTGCAGATATATTGTTAGAATATGTTTTTCATACAAGGCTCTGGAATTATTCTAATAGAAAATTTAATATAAAAGGAAGAGTTTGTTTATTTAATTCAACACTATTTGCAACATTATCAGTTATGTTAATTAAATTAATACATCCAATTGTAAAAAATATTATAAATAGATTAAATATGATTACTATAGTAATCATAGCAATTTTATGTATTGTTATCTTATTAATGGATATAATTATATCAGTTAAAGGCATAATTAACTTAAATAATATCCTTAGAAATATGAATATTTTCAAGGATATTAAGAAGGAGTTTAAGTTAAATAAACAGAGAAGATTTATTGAAGCCTTTCCTCAATTAGAGCATAAAAAATATATGGCTGAGCTTAAAAGATTTAAAGAGTTACTTAAAGATTTAAGACAAAAAAATAAGCATGAATAATTTTCGAAAACATGCAAAGATTTAATACTATGGAGGTGTAATTATGTATATTGCATTTGGAAGAAAAGTAGTTGATACAGAAGAAGTAAAAAATGAAATTGAAAATAACACAGAATTTAAAGTTATTAAAGACATGAGTAAGGGAACTAAAAGAGAAGATATGCTAGCATTTAATCTAAGTATAGGTATAGATATTTTAAATGGAATTATAGAAGATGATTATAGTATAGACAATTTAAGTGAGGATGAACTTTTTGATGAATATATAAGTTTATCAGAAGAGTTAGCTACTGACATGGAAGATATCCTGCCAGATGAATCAATAATGGATATAAAGGCATATAAATGGGATATATCAGATAATGATATAAAACTTGTAATTGCTATAACTCACGAAGAGATTGGAGAAGGAAAGCTAAAGGATGTAATGAGAAGGCTAATAACTCAATTAGAGTAAAATAAAAATGATATTAACCTTATAGGTAAGTCACCATATTTAGACTATGGTGACTTTTTAGTTTAAGCTATGATTTTGAAAAAACAGAAGAATTTTATTATTATTTTACTTACCCATAATATTATATGATTAATAATATTAGTATAATTAAATAAATATACTATAATTTTAATTAAAGTAGTAAAAAATATTAACATAATATGGTATAATTAAATCGCTATATAGAAATTTAATTAAATAAGGGGATGAGGTTATGGGAGTAAAAAAATTTACTAGCAAACTAGTTATGTATTTTATAGGAATAGTCATTTTACAACTAACTATGATATCGTTAACAGTGTATTATTTTGTCAATAGATCATTAGCGAAAATAGGTATAACAGTTGGAAATAAGGATTTATTAAAAGAATTAAAAGGATTAGCTTTTTCCTTGACAATATCTTCAGTGTTAATACTTATAGTAAGTATTATAATAATATTACTAGTTACAAAAGCTATTAGCAAAATACTTAAGTTGATAACAACTAGCATGAATGATTTTTCAAAGGGTAATTTGAAAATGAGTTTTCATGAAAAGCATTTAAATAGAAATGATGAAATAGGAGATATATGTAAAGCTATTGAAAATACTAAAACTGAAGTAAATAATATGATAGGTGGTGTAATAAATTTATCTAATGATACTTTAGAAGATTCTGCTACCTTAGCTTATGTTTCAGAGGAGCTTAGTCAATCAGCAGAAAACATATATTTATCAATAAATGAGGTGGCAAATGGAACAAATAAGCAGTCTAACGAATTGTTACATATAGTTAGCATTGTTAATAAACTTGGAGAGAGTATTAAGGAAACAGAAGGTAATATTAAAAATATAAAAATTGTTTCTAAAGGAATAGATAAAGATTCAGAAAAAAGTAACACAGATATGAAAAACTTAATTGAGTCTATTAATTCTTTTGATAAGAAATTTACAGCATTTATTGAAAGTATAAAAAATATGAATAATGACATAGAGACAGTTAGAAATATATCTGTATTAATAGATGAAATAGCAGACCAGACCAATCTTTTAGCATTAAATGCAGCAATCGAAGCAGCAAGAGTTGGAGAAGCAGGAAAAGGGTTTGCAGTTGTGGCGGAAGAGGTGAAATCATTAGCAGAAACATCTAAGGAAGCATCAAATAATATCTATAATATATTAAATAATATATTTAATAGTGTAAAAATAATATCAGCTGAAACAGAAGAGATGGGAAAGGGATTAGATAACCAAAAAAATGTTGTTGAATCAACAATTACATCTTTTAATAATATATCTAATTCTGTTAAGAGTATTAGTCCTAAAATAAAAGATATTAATAATTCTTTTACTAAGATAGAAGAGGATAAAGCTATTCTTTTAGAAACTGTCCAAGAAGTTTCAGCGTTATCAGAAGAAATAGCAGCATCAGCAGAAGAAATATCAGCATCTTCTGAAGATCTTAAAAAGCATACTAAATTAGTAGCTTCGAGTTCTAATAATTTAGCTAATAAGACAGCTAATATGAATGAGCTTCTTGATAAATTTAATATTTATCAAGAATAGTCTTAAAATAGTTTATGAAAACAAGGGATGGTAAATAATTCAAATTATCATCCCGTTTTTTATAATATTAGCACATTCCGCCTCCAGCGCCACCCATATTGCCACCACTACAGGCATTCATATTATTTTGAGGAGCACCTTGAGGATTATTTTGCTTATAATAATTTATTATCTCATGAGAACGAGTTTTTAATGTATTTAAAGTTTTAGCATATTCATCATTACTAGGGTCAAGTTCATTTGCAGTTACTATGTGCTGAACCCCCATATCAAACCATCCTTTTTTAAAATATACAAACCCCTTTAAATAATTCCATTCAGCAGAATTTTTTAGATCCAAAACATTTAATTTGCTTTCAGCAATAGGAATATTATTATTATCTATAAGTGTACGAATCTCTTGATATATAGCTCCATTAACTAATACATCATAGGCCATATTAGCTTCAAAAAGCACTTCTTCAGCAAGGGGACGAGAATCAAAATCTGAATTATTAGAACTGTACTCATCTAATATGTTCTTATAAGCTCTTTTAATTTCTTCAGTGGAGGAAGTAGGCGTAACTCCTAAAATTTTATATGGGTCCAAAATAATTTCACATCCTTCATATTTATATACCTATTATAAATATATAGGAAATCATTTAATTATGTTACAATTTAAGTTCGTCATAAAATTTAAATATGTTTGGAAAGAAGACAATAATATGATAAATTATTTTTATAGTATATAGAAAAGGGGAAAGTAAATGACAAGATTCAAGAAAATATATATAGAAACAACTAACATTTGTAATTTAAGTTGCAATTTTTGTCCAAAAACAAGTAGAAAATTAGGATTTATGAGTATAGAAGATTTTAAAATAATAGTAGATAAAATAAAGGGATATACTAATCATATTTATTTTCATTTAATGGGTGAGCCATTTCTAAATAATAATTTAGAAATATTTCTTAATATTGCAAAAGAAGAAAATTTAAATATAAATATAACAACAAATGGAACATTAATAAGAAAAGTTAAGGATATATTAATATCATCAAATGCAGTAAGACAAGTAAATTTTTCATTACATAGTTTTGAAGCCAATAATAATGGAGAATTTTATAAATATATTAATGATATATTGGATTTTATTAATGTATCTACAGTAGAAAGTGATACTATATGCTCACTTAGGCTTTGGAATATAGATACAGAAGAACTAAAAGCAAATAATGATTTAAACTTACAGATAGTAAGATTAATTGAAGATAAGCTTAATCTAAATTTCGACTTATTTTCAGCATTAAAAGAAAAAAGAAATTTAAAATTAAAAGATAAAGTGTATTTAAATATGGCAGAAAAATTTATGTGGCCAGATGCAAATTTATCTTTAATAAGTGAAGAAGTATTTTGCTATGGATTAAGAGACCAAATCGGTATATTAGTTGATGGAACTGTAGTTCCTTGTTGTTTAGATAGTGAAGGAAATATACCTTTAGGAAATATATTAAAAGATAACTTAGAAGATATAATTAATTCAGAAAGAGCCCAAAAAATATATAATGGATTTTCAAGAAGACGTGCTGTAGAAGACTTATGTAAAAGATGTGGTTATGCAAAAAGAAGTTTTAAGTAAATGTAGGTAGGAGGTAAAAATGAAATATATAAATAATCTGGCAGTGAAGATGTCTATATCAGCAGCAGTAACTTTAATGTTTGCGAATATGTTAAATTTACAGTTTTCAACAGTAGCAGCAGTTATAGCGATTTTGAGTATTCAGGATACTAGAAGAAAAGCATTAATAGTAGGTAAAAATAGAGTGGCTGCTTGTATTTTAGCTATTATATTATCTTTTTTAATATATAAGATTATTGGGCAAAATGCTATTACTTTTGCAATATTCCTTCTAATTTTTATACCATTAACATCAAAATTAAATATATCAGAAGGAATGGTACCGGCAGTTGTATTATCCACACATTTACTTATTGCAAATCCAATAAACCTATATTGGATAATAAATGAAACTTTACTAATGATAATTGGAATTGGTATAGCATCTATAGCTAATTTATTTATGCCTTCTCTTCAACATAAGTTTAATGTAGACAAGGAATATATAGAAGATAGTTATAAAGTTATTTTATCTAAGATGGCGAAATCCCTCGTTACTTATACGGTGGATATCGATGAAGAAATAATAATGAATGCTTTGGAAAAAAGGATAAATGAAAGTTGTGAAAGAGCTTATAAAATAGTGAATAATAGCTTTTTTAAAAGTGAATCTTATTATACTGATTATATGAATATGAGAAAAAACCAATTTAATATCATAAAAAAGCTTAGAACTCACTTTGAAAAGTTTTATATGTCATTTGAACAAACATATATGATATCTAGTTTTACACAAAAAGTAGCCAATCAAATAGAAGAGGCAAATGATTGTGAAGAATTGCTTGATGAATTAGAAATATTAAAAAATGACTTTAAAAAGATGTCTCTACCTAAAACAAGGGAAGAGTTTGAAAATAGAGCACAACTTTTACAATTTTTAAATGATATGGAAGACTTATTGAATATGAAGAGAAGTTTTATATTAAATTATAGAAAATATAATAATCAAAAATAAAAACCAATCTTTAGAAAAAATTTACAAAAGATTAAATATATTGTAAAATTATCTAAGGGGGATGATTTTATGTATGATGATATAGTATTAGAATTAATAAATTTAAAAAAGAGTTTTGGAGAAAAAGATGTTTTAAAAGAAATAAATCTTAAAATAAATAAAGGTAGCATAATAGGATATATAGGGCCAAATGGTGCAGGAAAAAGCACTACTGTAAAGTTGATTATGGGATTACTTACAGGATATACTGGAGAAATTAAAATTTTTGGTGAAGATATTTCAAAAATAGATGATAATTATAAAAGAAAAATAGGATACGTCCCTGAGGTTCCAGAAATATATGATAGTTTAACAGGAAAAGAATACCTTACATTTATAGCTCAATTATATGGAATAGATTATGAAAAAGCAGATAGTAAGGCAAGAAAGTTAATGAATATAATGGGAATTGAAGAGGTGTATGAAAAAAGAATTTCATCATATTCGAAAGGAATGAAACAAAAACTTATACTTATTTCAAGTTTAATACATGATCCAGAAATGTTATTTTTAGATGAGCCTTTAAGTGGACTTGATGCAAATAGTGTAATTATTATAAAAGAAATTCTATCTCACCTTGCAAAGGAAGGAAAAACAATATTTTATTCATCTCATATAATGGAAGTAGTTGAAAAAATAAGTGATAGAATAATTTTAATAAATAATGGAGAGATTGTTGCAGATGGAAATTTCGAGGAATTAAAGAATAGTCATAAAGGCAGTTCTCTTGAAAATATTTTTAATGAAATTACAGGATTTAACCAATATAAAGAACTTGCTGAAAATTTTATATCTGTAATTAAAGAGGTATAAGATTATGAAGGATTTTAAGGTTTTAAAAATATTGGATAAGTTACGATTCTTTTATGAAAAATCAGGAGTAGATTATGATATATTAAGACTAATTATTAATACTAAATTAACTATGGATGGAAGACGAAAAGCAACAGTTTTTAATAATGAAAGAAAAAAGAAAAAAGGCGAATCAAATGAATTTTATAAATCATTAATATTATATGCATTTATAGGAATATTTTTTGGATTAACACTTATATTTAGGATTAATATGATGTATCAGATGTCTATATATTTTGCAGCAATAATGTTTATGATATTAACTGTATTTATATCAGATTTTTCTTATGTTATATTGGATGTGAAGGACAAAAGCATTATCTATACCAAGGGTATAGATAGTAAAACTATAAATGCAGCTAAAATTACGCATGTTTGTATTTATATAATTTATTTAACATTATCATTAGTAGGATTTTCCTTTTTATTATCATTTAAATATGGAATAGCATTCTTCTTAATATTTTTAATAGAAATAATACTTATAGATATATTTATGATTATGATAACAGCATTACTATATCTTTTAGTGCTTAAATTCTTTGATGGAGAAAAGTTAAAAGATATGATAAATTATGTACAAACTATACTTAGTATATTTATGGTTATAATATATCAAATTTTACCCAGAATATTTCAATTTATTGATTTAGATAAGATTGTTTATACTTATAAATCTTGGCATATACTGGTGCCGCCTATGTGGTTTGCAGCACCATTATCTATTATAGATGGAGAAGGAATAACGGTATATAAAATAATAATGAGTATTCTATCCCTGATAATCCCTATAATTTCTTTAATTGTATATTTGAAATTAACACCTACATTTGAAAAGTATTTACAAAAATTAAATAATAATAACGAAAAGTCAAAAGAAAAAAATAAGCTTATACTTAAGATTAGCAAATTAGTTTGTAAAGATAAAATAGAAAGGGCTTTCTTTAAGTTTTCAGTGCAAATAATTAACTCAGAGAGAGAATTTAAGCTTAAGGTGTACCCTAATATTGCCTTGGGAATAATTTTACCATTTATATTTATGTTAGTTGGATTTAGAGGAGGAAGTATTAGTAGTATAAGAAATAATTTAGTTAATTCAAGCTTATATCTTTCAATTTATGCTTTCACTTTGATAATTCCTAATATAGTAGTAATGCTTAAATACTCTGAAAAGTATAGCGGCGCATGGATTTATGAGGTAGCTCCAATTAAAAATATATCATCAATATACAAAGGTGTTATAAAAGGTATGTTTTTTAAACTTGTAATACCACCATATATACTTATATCAATATTATTTATAATTATATATTCAGAAGGAGTTATAAAACATCTTATAATAGTATTTTTATCAATTATATTGATAACAATATTAAATTTTTTAATCAGCAGTAAGTCATATCCATTTTCAGAGAAATTTGAAGGAACTAATAATGGTTCAAGCGTTGGAATTGCTATATTATCTATAGTATTTATATTAGTAGCATTAATGCTTCATATTTTATCAAATTTCTTTAATATAGGAATATATATATATGGATTAGTGTTATTGATTATAGACGTCATATTATGGAACACAGCCTTTAATATTCCTAAGAATAAATTAACGTAATATGTTTTACAATATTAAAATCACTTAGTTTATGATAGTTCTCTTTATTATTATAAAGTTAAAATAATAAAACTTTTTAAATAAGAGAACAAGTTATAGCTAAGTGATTTTATTTAATATTTAGTATATAATATATTTTAAATATTAAATAAAATTATAGGAGATTGATTATGGCAAAAGTTATAGTTATAGGAGCTGGACCAGCTGGGATAATGGCAGCGTTATCAGCGTCTAAAAGTAATAAAGTTACTTTAATTGAGAGAAATAATGAGATAGGGAAAAAGTTAAAGCTTACTGGTGGAGGGCGATGTAATATAACTAATAATAGAGATATAGAAGAATTCTTTGAAAAAATAGTAACAAATAAAAAGTTTTTATATAGTGCATTTTATACTTTTTCAAATATTAATTTACTTGAGTATCTTTCTAATAACGGATTAGAATACAAAATTGAATATGATGAAAAGGTATTTACCAAAAGTGATAAAGCAGATGAAGTGATAGATATATTTAAAAATAATTTGATAAAAAATGGAGTTGAAATATTATATAATACAAAGGTGAATGATTTAATTGTTGATAATGAATGTATTAAGGGAATAGTAACTGAAGATAACAGAGAGATATATGCTGATAGTGTTATAGTTACAACAGGAGGAAAAAGTTATCCTACAACAGGATCAGATGGAAGTATGTATGATATAATACAAAAGTATGGGCATACTATAAATCCTTTATATCCAGCATTGATTCCTCTTGTTATTAAAGAAGGATTTATTAAAAATATGCAAGGAATATCAATGAAAGAGGTAATAGTAAGCACAACTATTAAAAAGAAAAAAATACAACGTCAAGGAGATATTATATTTACACATTTTGGAATATCTGGACCTGGGGTTTTGAAAATTTCGTCATATATAAGTAAAATTTTAAAGGAAAAAGAAGTAGAGATAAAATTAGATTTTTTACCGCAGATATCTAAAGATGAGTTATCTAAAATAATAAGAACTAATGCAAATAAAGGTCTAGTAAATAATTTAAAAGGGTATTTACCACAAAATTTTATAAAAGAACTATTAAATATTTTAAACTTAAATGAAATTAAAATTTCAGAATTGAAAAAGGAAGATGAAGCTAAGTTAATAGAATATATTAAAGAAATGAAATTAACAGTAGAAGACACAATTACAATTAAAGCAGCTATGGTAACAAGTGGCGGAGTTAGTGTAAAAGAAATAAATTCATCTACAATGGAATCTAAAAAAATAAAAAAATTATTTTTTGCAGGTGAAGTTATTGATATAGATGCTGAAACTGGAGGATATAATCTTCAAATGGCATTTTCAACAGGATATTTAGCAGGAATTAATTCGGGAAAGTAATTTTAAATTTAGCAGATATATATTGTTAATTAGTAATAATAACACTAAAAAAAGCTGAGGAAACTCAGCTTTTTAGTTTGGAAGTGGTTGATAAGTACTCCTATTTAGATATTCATTAACAACTAATTCACCATTAGAGTTATATCCATACAAATAAGTATCGGCACTTAATGAACTTAACGGAACAGAAACAGGTTCATATGTTATGCCGCCTTTTACAGCTTCATTTGCCCAAAATTCAATGGTTAAATTCCCATTCCCAGCATAACTATTAACTACAATAGGAACATCAAAGTTATTTACAAACTTTAAATCAATAAGATTATCAGCTAAAGTAGCATCAAGTCCTATAGGAACATAAGAAACCTTCATCATATGATTAAGTCTTTCAGTAGGTATAATTCCAGCTCTTAATATTGTGTTATAAAGAGTAGAGGCAACCTGACAAACTCCTCCACCAACACCAGGAACAACTTCTCCATTGACGTAAGTATTAGCAGATACAAATCCATTTTCAATAGTTGTTGGGCCTATTGCCTTTTCAGTAGAAAAAGTTTCTCCAGGCATTACTATTGAATTATCTATATTTCTTGCAGCGATTTGAAGGTTTGTACCACTAGGACCAGCTTTATAGCTAGTAGAAAAAGAAGAAATTCTACTAGTAACATTATTTAATGCACTAGCTGTAATGCTAGCATTTACAACATCAACTTTCCCAATCACATTTAAAATGTTTGGGGCATTCATATCTTTAATATTAGACCTAATATTTTCCAATAAATCATCTGAATCTAATTTAAGGCCTGTAGAGTCACTTGATATATTTATAGCCCCACCAGAAATGTCTATAGAGGCATTTGTAGGGGAAACATCTATAGTATTAGATATACTAGATACAAATGAAGTTAATTTCTCATCATTAAAAAGAACTTCAAAATTATATTCCCTATTTTTCGGTTTCTTTAATAAATTAATTTTTTGGAAGAAACCTTCATTTTTGCCGAAACTTAAAATTTCATTTTCAAGGTCCTCATAGTTAATGGTGGCATCTAAATCCTTGTAGGCAATTTCAAAGTTTTGGTTATTAGCTTCTACAGCTACTTTTTTATCACTTATATTTTCAATTAAAGATACTAGTGCTTTGTGTAAATCATCATTATTTAATCCACCTAAATCTTTATTTAGTATATAAGCGCCTGGATAAACCTTATTAGAATAACTATTAATTAAATTAGTATTTTTAATTAACCAATAACCTAAGATTGAAATTAGTATTAAAAATACTATAAGTATAGTTTTCCAAGATTTTAAAAATGAAATTATACTTTTTGGGGTAGATTGTACCACTTCCTTTGGTGTTTCAGTATTAAGATTATTATTGCTCATAAATACCAACTTTCTATAAATTAATTTGTATCTTTATTGTACATATATAGTTTAACTCGGATAGTCAATAAATTCAAGAATTTATGGGAAAAATTACTAAAAATATACATATTTTATTTTATGTATAAAAGAAAAAAAATTAAAGATTTGATTATAAGATACGAATAAAAAATTAAATGCAAGGAATTTAATTTTTATATGGCGATTAAAAAAGAATATTATTAACATAACTAAATTATTTTTTAATCATTTATACAAGTATAAATATTTACAAAAAGTTGCTAAATGATTAAAATTATAACATACTGGTAATAAATATTTACAAATAGGGGGCAGCGTAAAATGAAAAAGATAAGGATAAATAAAAAAAGAAAAAAACATAAGATAGCAAAAGAAAACACAAAGATAAAAGAGAAAAAAATAAAGAAAAGTAAAAAAATGAATACAATTGGGAAAAAAATATTTAGCATAACAGTCAGTGTTACTATTATTGCTATGCTTATATTATTAAGTATAAATGTACTTATATTTAGAAACTTATTAAACTCTATAGAAAAAGATGTACTATCTAAGGGGAAAAATATAAAAGGAAGTATATCAACAGCTGATATAGATACAGTGATAAAGGACAGGGCAACTGGAAGTTATGATTATAAAAAATTAAAGAGTGATTTATCAAATGCAAGAAGTAATGAAAATATTATATATGCATCAATATTAACAAAAGGAAATGAAGAAAAAGTAGAAATAATAGTAGATACAGCAAATAACTTATTAAACTTCAGCAAAAAAGTAGAGTCAACTACTGCAATAAAAGACTCTTTTAATGGTGAAATAATATCTACACAGTTTAAGGATAAAGATAAAACCTTAATAAAAGCGTATTATCCGATTAAAGACATGAATGGCAAAATTACTGCTTTATTGGAAATATCAGAAGATATCACTAATATTATAAGTGCTAGAGATGTTATACTAGTTCAGCTTGGAGTATTATCAATTATTTTAATTATTGTTTATGGAATAGTATCATTTATTTTATCAACAAATATTAATAAAAATGTAAGGACAGTTATAAATGGACTTATTACAATTTCTGATGGGGATTTAACAAAAGTTGTAGAAGTTAAAAGTAATGATGAAATTAAGTTAATCGGAAACTATATTAATGATTTACAATTGAAAATTTCAGCAATGATAGATAAAATTCTATATTTATCAAACAAAGAATTAACAGATATAGAAAAACTTTCTCAATCAAGTAAAGAAATGGCAGCATCATCACAAGAAGTAACAGCAACAATTCAAGAAGTCGATTCGAATATATATATTCAAAATGAAGGAGCAAAGGAAATTAGTAATTTACTTAATGGATTTGAAATATCAATTCAAGAGGTAAAGTCATTGATTAATGAAACAAATCATCTTTTAAATAATGTAAATAGGCAACTAAGTACTAATAAAGAAGATTTAGTAATGCTTAAAGATTCAAAGACCGATATACAAAATTATTCATCTTATATGAATAATGAGTTAGGAGAATTATATTACTCATTAGAAAAGATAAAAGATATAGCTATTTTTATTGATTCTATAGCAGATCAAACTAATCTTTTAGCATTAAATGCATCTATTGAAGCTGCTAGAGTAGGTGAAGCAGGAAGAGGGTTTGCAGTAGTAGCTAATGAAATAAGAAAACTAGCAGAAGAAGTTAAAAACTCTTCCCTTAACATAGATAATCTTTTAACTACTGTAATAAAAGAAGGAAATGATGTGAAAAATACATCGGAAATTATGAATGAAAAGTTATCTAACCAATATGGTGTTATAGATAAATCAATACTATCATTTAAAGAGATAGTAGATCAAATAATTGAGATAATTCCTAAAATGACTGATGTTAATAATAAAATGGATATGGTATCATCAGAAAAAAATATGATAATAGATTCTATAGAAAAATCAATAGTATTATTAGAAGAGATATCTCATTCTTCAGAAGAAATTAAAAGTTTTTCAGAGGAACTTAGTTCTATGGCTCAAGGAGTTGCTGAAGTTGGTGAAGAATTAAATGCAAGTACAAATGAAAAAAATATGGAAATAAACAAATTTAGAATAAAATAATATCTTTTAAGGTATAAATACAAGATATATAATGTACTTTTATGCTTTCTCATTAAAATCATTAAATTATAAATAGTCATATTAATAGAATATATAGAACATCTATATGAATAGAACAAAGCTCCTTAAAAGAGTAAAATGATATCATAAGAATTTCAGGTCGAAGGAGTGATATTATGAAAGCGGAAAACAAAATTCTTAAGTTTTCAGCAATAGGTGGATTGTTCTTCGCTATCTTAGGTATTGCATGGGGATGAGCTATACATTCAGAAATGATAACTTTTGATGGATTATACTCATTAGTAAGTCTAGGATTAGCATTATTTGCAATTATTACTACTAATTTTATAAATAAAAATGATTTTAATAATTACCCTTTTGGAAAGGCAACACTAGAACCGCTATTAGTAATAATTAAGTCGTTAGTATTACTAATAACTTGTTCTATAAACATGATATCTTCTATAAAAGAAATTTTAAATGGAGGTAATGATGTAGAAGCAGGTTTTGCATTAGGATATGCATTAATTTCATCTATTGGATGTACTTTAGTATATTTATATATGAGAAAATCATCAAAAAATCTTAATTCTGAAATAGTTAAAGTTGAAAGTAGTCAGTGGTTTATGGATGCTATGTTAAGTGTAGGAGTTTTAGTAGGATTTTTATTATCAATACTTCTAAAGAGTATTGGACTAGCAACATTATCAAGTTATGTAGATCCAGGAATGGTTATTTTAAGTTCTGCAATATTTTTAAGGATGCCTATAACCTCCATAATTGATGCTTTTAGAGAAATAAGCAATTCTACAGCTGATGAACAAATTAATTATGATATAAATGCTTTAGTAAAAGAGATACAAAAAGAATATGAATTAGAAGATTCTATAGCAAGAGTAGCTAAGGTAGGGAGAGAACTTAGAATAGAAATAGATTTTATTGTATCAAAAGATTCAAAGATAAAATCAATAGAAGATATGGATAAGGTAAGAGAAATAATAGATAAAAACACTAATCATTTTGATTTGAAAAAGTGGATGAATGTATCCTTTACCGAAAATAGAAAATGGGCTATATAATATTTGCTATAGCTAAGACAGTAGAATTAATAATTAAAAATAATATTATTTTTAATTATTAATTTTTTTTGTTTTATATTTTAAATATATTTTTATAGAGTTTAAACTTTTATTCAAACATTTTACTAATCAATAATTTTATGGTATTTTAATGTTATATTTGATGTTTTAACCAATAAATATAGCTGGAGGTATTATGATAAAAGATAAGTATTGTAATTATACTGTAAGGGAAATAGTAGATGAAGTTATAGAAGAAATAAACTCAGGTAAGGGCAAGATATTCCATATTGCAGATCGCATGAGAGATGAAGTGGATGTGAAAAAAAGAGAACTTATTGATATAAAAAAAAGACTAGAAAAAGTTATTGAGGATGTAGATTATTTAGAAAAAATAGACAAGTTGATGAGGAATAAATTAGTAGAAGAGTCTAAAAAAACACATCAAACAAACTCAGATATGTTTAAACAGATATACGAAGAAGCCTTAGATATACGAGTAAAATATATAACTAAGCAAAATGAAGAAAAGGATCTTATATCTAAAAGGGATTCTCTAGAAAGAACTTTAAAAGTTTATAATTTAAGTATAGAAGAAGCTCAAAGTGCTGTTAATCAGATAAATATTGCCTTAGGATATTTAGATGGAAAAGTATTAGATAGTATAAATGATGAAGATGAAAAAAATGAAATGATAACTGGAATAAAAATATTAGAAAATCAGGAATTAGAAAGAAAAAGAATTGCAAGAGAGATACATGATGGCCCAGCACAATATATTGCAAATGCCATGATGAGAATAGATTTTTGTAAAGTAGTTCTAAGAAAAGATTTAGAAAAAGGAATAAGGGAATTAGATGACTTAAAATCAAATGTAAGAACGGCTTTAAAAGAAGTCAGAGGAATAATATACGATTTAAGACCATTATCACTTGAAGAGCATGGATTAAATAATTCTATAAAAGAAATGAAAAATATTATTTCATCAGAAAATGATATAAAAATAAATCTTTTTATTGAGGAATCTGAATTTAAAGTAGAAAATATAATACAAATTGCTGTGTACAGAATTATTCAGGAAATATTGCATAATATTAAGAAACACTCTAATTCTAAGAATGCCGAAATAAGAATTAATTATACAAAAGAGTATATATTTATTTATATTCAAGATGATGGAAGAGGTTTTGATGTTAAAGAAACCTTACTGAGTACAAAACAAAAAGGAAATCGCTATGGTTTAATAGGTATATTTGAGAGAGTGAAACAATTAAGAGGTAAAATAGAATTGAAATCTTCTGAGGGACAAGGAACAATATATAAAATAAAACTTCCAATAAGTAGAAAGGTAAAAAGTAATGATTGATAATAAAATTAGTGTTATGGTAGTGGATGATCATGATTTAATAAGAGAAGGGTTAAATAGAATAATAAGCTTTGAAGAGGATCTTTTAATAGTTGGACAATTTAAAAATGGGGAAGAAATGTTGAATTCCTTAAAAGAAAACATTCCTGATGTAGTTTTATTAGATATAAATATGCCAATAAAAAATGGATTAGATACATTGAAGATATTAAAAAAAATATATTTAAATATAAAAGTAGTAATGCTTACTGTAGAAAATGATAGAAAAACTATAATGGAAGCTATAGATATAGGGGCTGACGCATATATTTTAAAGGAATCAGCAGGAACTGAAATTGTAAGAGCAATAAGAAGTGTGTATATAGGAGAAAAATATATAGATAATTCCTTAATAAAAGCTATATTTTTAGATATAAAAAAGAGTAATAATAATATGATAAAGAACAAGGAAACAGAAAACTTAGAATCATTAACCAATAGAGAATTGAGTATATTATATGAAATTTCTAAGGGGTTAAAGAATAAAGAAATAGCAGATAAATTGTTTCTATCCGAAAAAACAGTAAAAAATTATATTACAAGTATATTTAAAAAAATAGAGGTTGATGATAGAGTTCAAGCTACAATATATGCAATTCGTAATAATATAGAAGAATTTTATGAAAATAAATTGTAATAATTGCTAGAATTCTAATTTATTTATACGCAATTTATCTAAAATAAAGGTATACTGTTAAAAAAACAACAAAAAATTAAATTCGAAATACGTTTACACTTAATTTTATAATATGAAATATATATTATAAAATATAAGATTAAAATTAATGAAATATAGTAATATATCAATAAAACGATTGCATATGCAAAAAATAATCAAAAAAATACATATATTAGTAATAAAGTATTAATTTATAATATACAAATAAATGAAATTATTATATTTAATAAAGACAACAATTTAACAATATTGTTGAAAAAATTACAAAGTCAGTATAAAATTATCTTGTAAATTTCATTTAAGGGGGATAATTTTATGAAATCAAAAAAAATTATAGCTGTATGTTTATTATCAATGGCGTTATTAGTTGGTTGTGGAAGTAAGGAAACTTCAAATTCAAATAATAACGGTTCAACTTCAAACCAACAAAGTGAGAAATTCACAGGAACAAAAACTTATGAGGCATTATATGATTCAACAGGTAAAAAAGGTGATGTTATAGTTACAGAAGTTGAGTTTAAGGATGGAGAAGCAGTAAAGGTTTCAATTGATGTACGTCAAGAAAATGGAACAATGAAAAAAGAAGAAGCTAAAAAAGGTAATTACGTAATGAAAGAAGGAGAAGCTAAGAACTGGGGAGAGCAAATGGAGTTGTTAGAAGCCTTCTTAAATGAAAATAAGGTTGATGTATCTAAGGTTAAATTAACTAATGCAGAAGGAAATACAGATGCAGTATCAGGAGTATCAATTAAGGTTGGAGCATACGTAAATACAGTTAAAGAAGTTTTAGATGCAGTTAAAGAAGGTAAAGAATTAGAAAGTGGATTTACAGGAGCTAAAATAGCAGAAACTCCATATGATCCAAGTGGAGCAAAAAAAGACATGGTAGTTACAAAAGTTGTATTTAACCATGGAAAACCAGTAGCAGTTAATGTTGATGTTAAGCAAGAAGACGGTTCAATGAAGAAAAAGGCTTCTGAAGAAGGTAAGTATGTAATGAAAGAAGGAGAAGCTAAACATTGGCATGAACAAATGGCATTATTAGAAGAGTTTATAGTTAAAAATAACTTTGACCTTTCAAAAGTTAAATTAACTAATGATGATGGAAATACAGATGCAGTATCAGGAGTATCAATTAAAGTTGGAACTTATGTAAAAGCTGTACAAGACGTTTTAGATTCAGTAAAATAGTAATATTTTAGCCACCTATTTATAGGTGGCTTTATTATTTTATGAGAAGAATAAATTTGATAATTTTAGATAATAAAACACATAGGTAATATATAAATTGTACTAAAATACAAAAAAATGTATATATAAATGTATTTATTGACTGGATAGTATGAAGAGAGTAGAATAAGTTGAAAATATTTCCTTTAATAATGAAGATAGGTGAGTATATGATAAAAGTTGAAAATTTAAGTAAGGAATTTAAAAGTAGTAAAAAGTATCCGGGATTTAAGGGGGCTATAAAATCATTTTTTTCTAGGGAGTATGTTATTAAAAAAGCTGTTGATGATATTAGTTTTGAAATAGAAGATGGAGAAATAGTAGGATATATAGGGGCAAATGGTGCAGGCAAGTCTACTACCATTAAAATGATGACAGGGATTTTAACTCCATCATCTGGGAAGGTTTTAATAAACGGATTAATTCCATATGAAGATAGAGAAAAAAATGCTAAGTATATAGGAGTTGTATTTGGACAAAGGACGCAATTATGGTGGGACTTACCACTATCTGAAACATTCTCTTTATTGAAAGACATTTATGACGTTAATGATAACGATTATAAAGAAAGAATGGGGTTCTTAAATGAAGTTTTAGAAATAAGTGAATTTATCTTAAGTCCAGTAAGAACATTATCGCTTGGTCAAAGAATGAGGGCTGATTTAGCAGCTGCATTGTTACATAATCCTAAAATTGTATATTTAGATGAGCCAACAATAGGATTAGATGTAGTGGTAAAAGAAAAAGTTAGAAGCGCAATAAAAGAAATTAATAAGAAATATGGAACTACAGTTATTCTAACAACTCATGATTTAAATGATATAGAAGAATTATGTAATAGAATAATTATAATAGACAATGGAACTAAGATATACGATGGTAGCTTAAAAGATATTAAAGATAACTACGGATATATAACAACTATAGAGATTTTAGTTAAAAGTTTAAATGGATATGAAAACTTTGATATTAATGATGAAATGAAAATTAGTAAAGAAAACTTGGAAATAAATGCTTTAGATAATAAGATTATTGTTAGATTTAATAGAAACTTTACTAACCAAGCAGAAATAATATCTAAAATAATATCTAAATTCAATGTTTTAGATTTTTCAATACTTGAGACAAGTATTGAAGATATTATAAAAAAGATATATAGAAAAGAGGTGTAAATATTGAAGTCTATTTTTGACATAAAATCATATTTAACCTTTACAAAAAATACATTTCAAAAAAATCTTTCATATAGGGCAAATGCTATAATCTTTTTCTTAGGAGAACTTATGCTATTATTTGTAACATTTTATTTATGGAAGGCTATATATAGAAGTTCTGATAGCATGATTATTAAAGGGTTTAGCTTAAATGAGATGATAGTGTATGTTCTTATATCATTTATAACATCTGTAATTATAAATTCCGATATAGGATATTCAATAAGTAGAGAAGTGAAGGACGGCTCTGTAGCTATAAATCTAATTAGGCCAATAAATTACGAAAAGAGAATGTTTTTTGAATCCCTAGGAAACTTAATGTATAGCTTTATAGTTGTATTTTTTATAGGATTTATATTAATAACTATATTACAAATTAATTATAGTGGTAAATTTTCTGTGGCAAATACAATTTTATATATTATTAGTATTTTGGCTGGGTTTATTATTAATTTTTATTATAGTTATATGTTTGGGTTATTATCTTTTAAAATAACAAATATGTGGGGATTAACTCAAATTATGAATGCTATATCTCAGTTATTATCTGGGGCTTTAATACCAATGGTATTCTTTCCAAGTTGGATACAAGGAATTTTCAATTTCCTGCCTTTTAGTTCTATGATATATACACCAAGTATGATATATCTGGGAAAACTAACTAATATTGAAATTATTAAAGCAATATCTATTCAAATTTTGTGGATAATAATACTTATAATTATTAGTAGACAAATGTGGAAATCTTTAATAAAAGAATTAAGTATATTAGGAGGATAAAATGGCTAAATATATAAAGTTATACTCAAAATTTCTTAAACAATATATAAAAACATTAATGGAATATAGAATTGATTTTGTATTAGGACTGATTGGATTTATTTTGGTTCAATTAGCTGGAGTTATATTTATAAAATTAATTTTCAATGTTATACCTACATTAGATGGATGGAGCTTTTATGAAATTTTATTTATTTATGGGTTTGCTCAAATTCCTAGGGGAATAGATCATATATTTACTGATTATTTATGGATATTTAGTTGGAAAACCATAGTTAAAGGTGAATTTGATAAATATTTATTAAGACCAATAAATCCATTATTTCAGGTTATATCCGAAAGCTTTCAGCCAGATGGATTTGGAGAGGTTATAATAGGTTTTATTTTGTTAATAACATCATCAATAAATTTAAATACTTCTTATACATCAATACAAATATTAGAATTTATTTTTGTAATTATTTGTGCAACTTTAATATATACATCAATAAAACTTGCAACAGCATCAATAGCCTTTTGGGTGAAATTTTCACAATCATATATGTTTATGGCATATCAAATAAGTACTTTTGCAAAATATCCTGTAAGTATTTATCCAAGTGCTATAAAGTTTATTTTGACATTTATTATCCCCTTTGCATTTACTGGATATTATCCAGGTTCATATTTTATTGGAAAGGGAAGTATCTTAACTGGGATTTTTTTGCCGTTTGTTGTAAGTTTGTTATCAATAATAGTATCATATAAAATATGGTTAAAGGGTATTAGTGTATATGAAAGTGCAGGAAGTTAAAGTGTTAAAGGTAAAAAAATTAACTTTAAGAATATATAAGTTATAAAAAAAATTAATTTAGAAACTCTTATTTAAGTTTTCTAAATTAATTTTTTTTTGGTTATTGGTAAAAATAATATTATATTAATTAATGAGAATTGTTATTGACATTATAAAGATAAATAGTATAATAAAATTATACCACACCCCTGGGGGGTGGTGAAGGAGGGTAAAAATGAAAGTAGAAAAAGTTAAAATATCAGGTATGACATGTACTGCTTGTGCCAGTAGAGTTGAAAGAGTAATAAATAAACTTGAAGGTGTAGATAAAGCAAATGTTAATTTTGCTACAGAAACATTGAGTGTTCAATATGATAATGATAAAGTAAATAGTTCTGATATTGAAAAGGCTATTGAAAAAGCAGGATACGGAGTAGAAAAGAACACTAAGAATTATAGCTTTAAAGTTGAAGGAATGACATGTTCAGCTTGTGCAAATAGAGTTGAAAGAGTCACTAAAAAGGCTGATGGAGTTGTAAATTCATCAGTAAATTTTGCTACAGAAAAACTAAATATAACTTTTGATGAAAATAAAATATCTGTTAATGATTTAAAAAATATAGTAGAAAAAGCAGGATATAAATTAATAGTGGAAGAAAAGAAAGATGGTCTGGAAAAAAAGATTCCCGAGCATAAGAAGCTTTGGTATAGATTTATTTTATCTATTATATTTACAGTTCCATTACTAATAATAACAATGGGACATATGGCAGGAATGCGTTTACCGGAAATTATTGATCCTATGATGAATCCCTTGAATTTTGCAATAATACAACTTGTATTAACTGTACCTGTGATAATAGTAGGATATAAGTTTTATATGATAGGTTTTAAAAATTTATTTAAATTAAGTCCTAATATGGATTCTTTAATAGCTATAGGAACATCAGCAGCAGTGGTTTATGGAATATTTGCTATATATAAAATAAATATGGGAGATCATGACTATGCAATGCATTTATATTTTGAATCAGCAGCGGTAATACTTGCATTAATAACTTTAGGAAAATATTTAGAAGCAGTATCAAAAGGAAAGACTTCAGAAGCTATAAAAAAACTTATGGGATTAGCACCTAAAACTGCTAATATTATTAGAGATGGAAATGAACTTACCATTCCTATTGAAGAAGTGAAAGTTTCAGATATAGTAATTGTAAAGCCTGGAGAAAAGTTACCTGTAGATGGAGAAGTTGTTGAAGGTAATACATCAATAGATGAATCTATGCTTACAGGAGAAAGCATTCCAGTTGAAAAAAGTATAGGAAGTAAGGTAATAGGAGCAAGTATTAATAAAACAGGATTTATAAAATATAGAGCTACTAAAGTTGGAGATGATACAGCACTTGCTCAAATAATAAAGCTCGTTGAAGATGCCCAAGGAACAAAGGCACCAATTGCAAAGCTTGCAGATGTAATATCAGCATATTTCGTACCAACTGTAATAGCATTATCAATTATAGCGGCTTTAGCTTGGTATATATCAGGCGAATCAGCAATATTTTCATTAACCATTTTTATAGCAGTTTTAGTTATAGCATGCCCATGTGCATTGGGATTAGCAACGCCTACAGCCATCATGGTAGGAACCGGGAAAGGAGCGGAAAATGGAGTTCTGATAAAAGGTGGAGAAGCGCTAGAAACTGCATATAAAATTCAAACTATAGTTTTTGATAAAACAGGAACTATAACAGAAGGAAAGCCAAAAGTAACTAATATAATAACTCAAGGAATAAGTGAAGTAGAAATTTTAACATTAGCTGCTAGTGCAGAAAAGGGATCAGAGCATCCACTAGGTGAGGCTATAGTAAAAGCCGCAGAAGAAAAAAATATTAACTTAAAAAACATAGAAGATTTTAAAGCAATACCTGGACATGGAATAGAGGTAAGAATTGAGGGCAGTAGCATCGCATTAGGAAATAAAAAGTTAATGTTTGAAAGAGGTATAGAGTTAGGAGAGTTGCAAGCTAAATCTAATGAGTTAGCAGAAGAAGGAAAAACACCTATGTTCCTGGCTATAGATAATGAAATAAAAGGAATTATAGCAGTTGCAGATACAGTAAAAGAAAATAGTAAAAAAGCTATAAAAGCTATTCATAATATGGGAATAAAAGTAGCAATGATAACTGGTGATAATGAAAAAACAGCAAAAGCAATAGCTAAAGAAGTTGGCATTGATATTGTATTAGCAGAAGTTTTACCAGAGGATAAATCAAACGAGGTTAAAAAATTACAAAGTGAAAATAAAAAGGTTGCTATGGTTGGAGATGGAATTAATGATGCTCCAGCATTGGTTCAAGCAGATGTAGGAATAGCAATAGGTTCAGGAACGGATGTAGCCATAGAATCAGCAGATATTGTATTAATGAAAAGTGATTTATTAGATGTTATAAAAGCAATACAATTGAGTAAAGCTACTATAAATAATATAAAACAAAATCTTTTCTGGGCATTTGCATACAACGTATTAGGGATACCAGTAGCAATGGGAGTTCTTCATATTTTTGGAGGCCCACTATTAAATCCAATGATAGCTGCTGGAGCTATGAGCTTAAGTTCAGTATCAGTATTATTAAATGCATTAAGACTTAGAAAATTTAAATCTAATATTTAGTTTATAAAAAAATTAATTAAACTGCTGTTACCATTTCTATATATAATTAAACAAGAATAATAATATAAATAATTAAAAAGTTTACCTTAAATTCATATGAAGGTAAACTTTTTTATTAATATTATTAATAATGTAAAATAATTAAATATATGTTAAAATTAAAAGCATATATATGTTTCAACTAATATTTAACATCATTATTGATTTATAAAGTTAATAATTAATAAGCTTATTTAAGTGGAAGAGTTAAGTTGAAAACATATGCACTATTTATCTTTTTATATAAATTGATGAAGTACTATATTTAATTAAATTCTGTAAATTTTAAGAATAACTTAGTTAAGTGTAGGATTTTATTGTAACTTATATAAAAGTTTACATTAGGAGGCATGATGAAAAAATATGAGTAAAATAAACGAAGTTTATAATGCTTTAAAGGAATTAGAAGTAAAAATGAGTAATAGTATAACAGCAACTGAACTTAGCACTTTTATGAACTTAGATAGAGCTAATGTAAGCAGATATTTAAATCAGCTTTATAAAAGCGGTGTTATTAACAAAATTGAAGGACATCCAGTTAAATATAGTTGTGCTGTTGATAAAGAGGAAAAAGGAAGTACTGAACCCAAGAAAAGAAATAGAGAACTTAAAAGAAATACCTTGGATACTTTAGTAGGTTCGAAGTTAAGCTTACAAATGCCAATTCAACAAGCTAAAGCAGCGATATTATATCCTCCTAATGGGTTACATACTTTAATTTTAGGAGAAACCGGAGTAGGAAAATCAATGTTTGCTGAAGCTATGTATAATTTTGCAATGGAATCTAAAGTAATAAATAATGAAGCTCCTTTTGTAAGATTTAATTGTGCCGATTATGCTGATAATCCTCAGTTAGTTATGGCTCAGATATTTGGTGTAAAAAAAGGAGCATATACAGGGGCTGACACAGATAGAGATGGATTATTAAAAAAAGCCAATGGTGGGATATTATTTTTAGATGAAATTCATAGATTATCACCGCAGGGGCAAGAGATGCTATTTACATATATAGATAAAGGCCATTTTAGGGTTTTAGGAGATACTGAAAAGTTAGTTCATGTAGAGGCGCAAATTATAGCAGCTACAACTGAAGATCCACAATCTTTTTTGCTTAAGACATTTACAAGAAGGATACCAATGGTTATAACATTACCATCTTTAAAAGAGAAAAATATAAAGGAAAGGTATTATTTACTTAGAGAATTTATAGAGAATGAATCAAAAAGAGTATCTAAAAGTATTTATTTTAATAAGAATGCTTTGATATCGTTTTTACTATATGATTGTCCGAATAATATAGGTCAATTAAAAAGTGATATTCAACTTTCTTGCGCAAGGGCATTTTTAAAGTATAAAGCAAAGAGTAAAGACTATATATTAGTTGAGCAAGAAGATTTACATCAAAGAGTAAAAATGGGACTTATGAAGTTACAAGAATATAGAGAAGAAGTAGAAGAAATTTTAAATAATATGGGAGATGTTCTTAAATTTTCATATAAGAATAAAATTATACTAATTGAAGATGGAGAGACTTTAGAAGAATTTAAGGAAGGTACCATGTTTTATGATAGAATTGAACAAAAGATAGAAGAACTAAAAAATGATGGAATAGAAGAAAAGGAAATTGATGAAATCTTAAATATAGATATAGAAAAATATTTTAGAAAATATATAAGAGATTTACCTGAAAAGTTTAGACGAGAAGAAATATCAAAGATAGTAGATTTGGAAATTGTGGATTTAGTAGAGGAGATTCTTTTATTTGCATCTAATAAGTTGAATAGAGAATATGATGAAAAGGTTTATTTTGGATTAGCTCTTCATATTCAAGGGAGTTTAGAGAGAATAAGACAAGGGATAAAAATATTCCATCCTAAATTAAATTTTATAAGAGGTGAGTATGCTAAAGAGTTTATTGTATCCATGGAAGTTGCAAGTGTTATAGATAAGCGCTTTGGAATTGAAGTTCCTTTAGATGAAATTGGTTATATAACTATGTTTTTAGCAACTAATCCTTATGAAAAAGATACAATCAAGGATGAAAAAGTATCTGTATTAGTTATAATGCATGGTCATTCTACAGCATCATCAATGGTAGAAGTAGCTAATTCTTTAATTGGAGAAGAATATGTTGAAGCATTAGACATGCCTTTGAGTATGAAAGCAGAAGATATGTATAGAATTGCAATGAAAAAAATAAAAGAAATACATGTAGGTAAAGGAGTTTTTCTTTTAGTAGATATGGGATCTTTAACTAATTTTGCAGATATGATAAAGGAAGAAACTGATATCAATGTAAAAGCTATTGATATGGTTACAACTTTACTAGTTATAGAAGCTGGAAGAAAGGCTTTGAACGGACGAGGATTAAAAGAAATATATGAATCTTGTTTAGAGATAAAAAGATATGGGGTTCAAGGTGCGGCATCAAAAATTGATAGAAAAGAAAATATTGTGATTACTTCTTGCTTTACTGGGGATGGTTCTGCTCAAAGATTAAAAGAAATAATAGAAAATAATATGAATAATAAATTAAATATTAAAATTCATGCACTTAATATACTAGATAAAGATGATTTTTATAGTAATATAGAGTCTTTAGGTGAAAAATATAATATACTTGCAATAGTTGGAGTAATGAATACTTATGTACCAAATATACCTTTTATATCAGCAGCAGAAATATTATCTGGGGATGGGATAGATGATTTAGAAAAACTTATATCTCAAGAAGAAGAATATTATAAAATAATTGAAAGTATGGAAAAACAAATAGATAATATAGATTCTTATAAACTTGTAAGAAATATAAGAAAAGTATTACTTAATATAGAAGAACATTTAAATATTAAATTGATACATGAAGTAAAAATAGGAATAATGATTCACACATGTTTCTTAATAGAAAAATTAATGAAAGGTGGTAAAGAAACTCCTTTTGTTATGTTAAATGAATTTAGACATTCAAATAATAAAGAGTTTATACTTATTAAACAATGTTTAAAAATTTTAGAGGAAAATTATAAAATCAATATTGGAGAAAATGAATTGGCTCACATAGTAAAGATGGTAATTAACAACAAAACATCTGTGTAAAATCAAAAAACTCATAGACACTTTTTATAAAGTGTGTAATAAACATTTACACACTGAAAGTTTATTGTTTTATAACTGAAAATGACTAAATAAGGGCCTTTGACTATGTTAATAAATGATAATTTTATAAAATTAAATTTGGCATTAAAATTGCTTTATAAAATAGTGTAAGGAATTATATATAGGGAGGTAATTTAAATGAAGAGAATATTACTTGTTTGTTCAGCTGGAATGTCAACATCCTTATTAGTTAGTAAGATGCAAACAGCAGCTAAAGCTAAAGGTATTGATTGTACAATAAATGCTGTTGGAGAGGCAGAACTAAAAAAGCACGAAAATGAAATAGATGTATTATTACTAGGACCTCAAGTTAGATTTTTATTAAGTAAGATGAAAGCAAAATTTGAACCGCTAGGGGTTCCGGTAGAGGTAATCAATACAGTAGATTATGGAACAATGAATGGTGAGAAGGTTTTAAAACAAGCTCTTTTAATGAGTAGCAAGTAGTAATAAACGTAAAAGGGGTGGAGCCAATGGAAAAAATTATAATGAATCTAATAATCTTTAGTGGTGAGGCTAGAAGCTATGCAATGGAAGCTATGCAATTAGCTAAAATTGGACAAATTGATGAAGCAAGAGAATTACTAGAAAAGTCAAAGGAAACTTTAGGTGATGCCCATGCTACACAAACTAGCTTAATTCAGAAGGAAGCGGCAGGAGATAGGAGCGAAGTATCATTATTATTAGTACATGCACAAGATCATTTAATGACTTCTATAGTAGTGAAGGATTTAGCAGAAGAAATTATAGATCTTCATGAAAAGTTAAGTAAGGTGGAGTGTAAAAATGAATAAGCTAGGAATTTCTGTATATCCTAATAATTCTTCTGTTAATGAAATAAAGGATTATATAAGACTTGCTGCAAAATATAATTTTAAAAGAATTTTTACATGTTTAATATCTGCAAGTGATAAAGATCTTGATATTGTATTAGAAGAATTTAAGGAAATATTAAGTGTGGCTAATGAATATGATATGGAAGTTATAGCAGATATAGATCCAAATGTATTTAATAAGCTTAAAGCATCAATATTTGATTTAAAAGTATTTAAGGAAATTGGATTATCAGGTATAAGACTTGATATGGGGTTTAGTGGGTACGAAGAATCGGTTATGACTTTTAATGAATACGGACTAAAAATAGAATTGAATATAAGTAATGGAACGAAATATGTAGATAATATACTTTCATATAAGGCAAATTTAAATAATCTATATGGATGTCATAATTTTTATCCACATATATATACAGGTTTATCATATGATAATTTTATAAATTCAAGTAAACAGTTTAAAGAATTAGGGATAAGAACGGCGGCTTTTGTTAATTCACCTTCAGCAAAGTATGGACCTTGGCCAGTTTCAGAAGGGTTATGCACATTAGAGATGCATAGAGATTTGCCAATAGAAGTTCAAGCTAAGCACTTATTTGCAACAGGTTTAATTGATGATGTAATAATAGCAAATGCATTTGCATGTGAAGAAGAACTTAAAGCATTAAGTGAATTAAATAAGAATATGTTAGAGTTTACGGTTGAATTGATAGAAGATATAAGGGATTTAGATAGAAAAATAGTTTTAGAAGAATTCCATTTTAATAGGGGTGATTCTTCAGAATATATGGCAAGAAGCACTCAGAGTAGAGTTAAGTATAAAGGAGAAAGCTTCCCACCATACAATTTGGTAGATATAAAAAGAGGGGACATTTTAATCGATACGGATTTATACACTAGATATGCAGGAGAGTTACAAATAGCTTTAAAGGATATGAAGAATATAGGAAAAACAAATGTTGTTGCAAGGATAAGTAAAGATGAATTATTCTTATTAGATTATATAAAGCCATGGAGTAAATTCTCATTTAAACTAAAAGAATAGATAGTATTTAATCTAGTGTTTAAAAAATTCTGGCTTATGCCAGAATTTTTTTTGTAAATACTGAAATTAAAATAAAAAAAACATAAAATTATTAACATATTATTACACAAATAAAATTTAATACAAATTTGTGTAATACAATTACACAGAGGTTAAAAAATAAGTGTGTAAAAGATAATAGGCTCAAAGCTAGATATATCAATGGTTTAGAGAAAAAGACAAATTTAAAAAAGTTGGCATGCAAATTGCTTTATATATATAAGTAAGAAAAGACATAAATATAAAAAGCTTTTATGTAAAGGATTTTAAAATGTCTATTAACTGATTACTCTTTACAATGAAATTATCAGTAAAAAAATATTTAAGAGGAAATCAGTAAATATAAATCAAAATTTAAGGGGGATTTTAAATGGAAAAATTCATGAACTGGATGGAACGTTATATTGTTCCAATAGCATCTAAAATAGGTGCTCAAAGACACTTAGTAGCTATACGTGATGGTTTTGCTACAATAATGCCACTTATGATTATTGGTTCTTTTGGTCTTTTAATTCACAATTTTCCAATTCAATCAGTTAAAGATTTATTTGCAGCAGGTATGCCTTTACATTGGTTAGATGTAATTGCATTAAATGTTTATGGTGGATCAATGTTCTTAATGGGGTTATTCGCTGCAATATCAATAGGATATGCATTAGGTAAATCCTATGATGTCGATGGTTTTGCAACAGGATTAGTTACTTTAGCATCAAGCTTAATTTTAACAAATATGTTTGATTACAAAGCTCCAGTTACTTGGGGAGGATTTGATGCAGGAACACTTGGATGGGAACCAGGTTTATTTACAAAGTGGCTTGGACCTTCAGGATTAATTACTATTTTAATAGTTACTTTAATTACAGGTACAATTTTTGCTAAATTAGCTCAAAATAAGAAATTAGTTATTAAATTGCCTGATGGAGTACCACCAGCAGTATCAAGATCATTTTCAGCTTTATTACCAACAATGATTACTTTAACTTTAGTAGGAGTAGTATTTGCTATATTAGAAGCTTTAGGATACAAAGAAGTTTATATGCATGTTTACACATTAATACAAAAACCATTAATGGGTCTTGCAAATTCTTTACCAGTATTATTATTACTAATTTTTATACAACAAGTATTATGGTTCTTTGGATTACATGGATCAAATATATTAGCTCCAGTTATAAATGCAATATTCCTTGCATTAACAGCTGAAAATATGGCAGCTATAGCAGCAGGAAACACTCAAGGGATTAATATAATAAACAGCCAATTCTTAGATTCTTATGTTAATCTTGGAGGTTCAGGAATAACAGCAGCTTTAATGATAGCGATGATATTTAAATCAAAGAGTGCTATAAATAAATCAATTAGAAATATTGCAACTGGACCAGCATTCTTTAATATCAATGAACCAGTTATATTTGGATTACCAATAGTGTTAAATCCAATATATATTATACCATTTATATTAGCTCCAATGGTATCAGCAATAATTGCATATACATTAAGTGCAATGAATTTTGTTGCACCAGCATCAGCAGTAGTTCCATGGACTTGTCCTCCAGTTATATCAGCTATTTTAGCAACTGGCCAATGGCAAGCAGGTGCAGTAGCATTAATAAATATCGCAGTTTCAGTATTAATTTACTTACCATTCGTGGCTTATGCAGATAAGAAAAATTTAGAAACAGAACAAGCTGAAATTGCTTGTGAACAAGCAAGCTCATTATAAATTATAATAACGCCCTATAAATAATAATAAAATAAAATGAAAAGTAAAAAGGATAGTGTAAAAACTGTCCTTTTTGCACAAATTTTAGGAGTTGATAGTATGAAAAATTTCCTTTATAAATTTACACATTTATTTAGTTATTCAACAGAAAATAAAAATGATGAAGATGTTAAAAAAAGAAAATCTAAAGCAATAACTAATATTTGTGCAATAATAAGTATTTTATTATTTATATATTTGCTTACAGGATTAAACTAATAATATATAAATTTAAGGGTAAATGTAATTTCATTTATCCTTTTATTAAAGTAAGAATTATTTATTACTTATAAAATCTAATAGGACTGTACCATAAACTACAGTCCTATTAGATTTTCCAATGCTCCTTAAATTTAAGAACTTCATTTAAACTTTTTGTAGCCATTTGCTGTGTCAATACTATTTCATCTTCAAGCTCAGTAATTTTCTTACCTAATACTTGATCTAATATGGATAAATCTTCTTGAAGTTTATCAATTGTTGTAAATTTTTCAGATATAATGTTTAATACCTGAGTAATATCATTTTTAAATTTCATTTGCTCAGATTTCATAATCTGAACTTCAATTTGTAAGGAAGCCAAATTATGATTATTACTTAAGATAATATTTTTCATTTGATTTAAAATTTTAGGCAATTGTTTAAGCATTTCATTTGTTTCTTGTAAGGTAAGATCTGTAGGTTCTTTAACGTGAGATGTCGTATTTCCTAAATTTAAAGTTTTTTGTTCTTCCAATATTCATCACCTCATTATAATATATGATTTTAAATATATAAGTTGCAATAAATATTCTGTATTTAATAAAGGTATCTTAAAATAGAAAAGTTGAAATAATAATTAAAAATATAATTTTATAAAAAGCTATTAAGTTATTATTATTGATATTTTATGGTTACAAATAATATAATTTATATATAATAGTATATAAGTTGCAATAAGTACTTTATAATTAATTTAATTATTTCAGGACTTAGTAGCATTTAAGCAATTTATATATAAATAAAATAGTGAATTATTTCAATATTACTACTTTATTTAAAGAAATTATTAACTTAGTAAGACAAGGTGATGTAGGGGATTAATTGAAGTATATATAATAATATAAATAAATTTTAAAATCTATTAGTATTTTATTAATGAATTTATGTCATGGAGGAATAATTATTGGAAACTAATGCTAACATAATAGAAAAAATACATATCAACATAAAAAGACCTAAAAAGTTTATAGTTTTCATGCATAATGATGATTTTACAACTATGGAATTTGTTGTTGCTATTTTAAATGATATTTTTAATAAAAATATAGAAGAAGCTAATAAAATAATGATGGAGGTTCATAAAAATGGCAAGGGTATAGCAGGTATATATCCTTATGATATAGCTATATCAAAAGCTAGTAAGGCTATGGCTATTGCAAAGGGAGAAGGATTTCCATTTAAACTTACTGTAGAGGAGGAATGAAATGGATATTAGTAAGATAGTCAGAAATATATTGCTTAGAGCATATAATAAAGCAAAAGAAAATAAAGATGAATATGTAACACCAGAACATTTATTATTAAGTGCCTTAGAAGAAGAAAATTTTAAAGAAATAATTAATAAATTAAATGGAAATGTTGAAGAGTTAGAAAATGATTTAATGAATTATATAAATGAGTATGTAGAAAAACAAGAGGATGGAGATCCGGAAGAAAGTTTTGGAATAAGAAATATACTAATAGTTGCGACTCAGCAAGCGGCATTTAGCGAAAAAAGTGTTGTGACATTAGAACATGTAATAGCAGCAACTTATGCGTTAAAAGATAGTTATGCCATATACTTCTTGGAAAAACAAGGAATTAGTAAGCAGGAGTTATTATTTGAACTTTCTCATAATAAAAATGAAGAAGAAAATGTATCTAAAGATGCTATTAGAATAATAAAAACTACAAATAAATTAGAAAATAAACCCAATAAGAGTATTTTAAATAGTTATTGCACAAATTTAACTGAAGCTATAACTATTGGGGAAAATGATCCATTAATAGGCAGACAAGATATACTAGATAGAACAATCCAAATTCTTTGTAGAAGAACTAAGAATAATCCTGTTCATATAGGTGAACCAGGAGTTGGAAAAACTGCAATAACTTTAGGGCTTGCAAAGCTAATAAAAGAAGGAAATGTTCCTGAAAAGCTTAGAAATTCACAAATCTTTTCTTTAGATATTGGCTCAATACTTGCAGGAACCAAATATAGAGGAGATTTTGAAGAAAGAATAAAACAAATACTAGACGAAATAAAGACTTATGAAAATCCAATTGTATATATAGATGAAATTCATAATATAGTTGGAGCAGGTGCATTAAATGGTAGTTCATTAGATGGAGGAAATTTAATAAAAGGATATTTATTAGAAGGAAAGATAAGGTTTATAGGAGCAACTACATTTGATGATTACAAGAAATATTTTGAGAAAGATAAAGCACTTATAAGAAGATTTCAAGTTGTAGAGGTTAAAGAAACAAGCATAGAAGAAACAATAAAAATATTAGAAGGAATTAAAGAAAATTTTGAGGAATATCATGATGTTAAATATACTAAGGAAGCTATTAAAGCAGCAGTAGAATTAAGCTCAAAATATATTAATGATAGATTTTTACCAGATAAAGCAATTGACATTATAGATGAAGCAGGAGCTTATATTAATATAAGTAGAGAAATTTATAAAGATGGAGTAGTAAGCGAAAATATAATTGAGGAAATAATATCAAAAATATGCCATATTCCTAAAAAGACAGTTGAAAATACTGAGATAGAATCACTTAAAATATTAGAAGATGAGCTTAAGAGCAATATTTTTGGTCAAGATTTAGCTATAAAGGAAGTGACAAGATGTATAAAAATGTCTAGAGCAGGACTTAATGACGATAACAAGCCAGTGGCATCAATGCTTTTTGTTGGCCCAACAGGTGTAGGAAAAACAGAAATAGCTAAAGTGTTATCTAGAACTTTAGGAATAGAGCTAGTAAGATTTGATATGAGTGAATATGGAGAAAAGCATGCAGCTTCAAAACTTATAGGTTCTCCACCAGGGTATGTAGGATATGAAGAAGGGGGCCTTCTTACAGATACAATAAGAAGGAAACCTAACTCTATATTGCTTTTAGATGAAATAGAAAAGGCTCATCCGGATATATTAGGGGTATTGCTTCAAGTTATGGATTATGCAACCCTTACAGATAATAAAGGAAGAAAAGCTGATTTTAAGAATGCTATAATAATAATGACTTCAAATGCGGGAGCAAGAGATATTGGTAAAAATCTTGTTGGTTTTGGAAGAAATACAATAAAGATGGAAGCGGTAAGCGATGAAGTAAAAAGAGTATTTACTCCAGAATTCAGGAATAGATTAGATAAAGTAGTTATATTTAACCAAATAAATAAAGATATAGCTATAGAAATAACTAAAAAGGAATTAAATAAATTTAAAGAAAAGCTTGAGAGTAAAAATGTAAATTTAAAATTCAGTAAAGAGTGTGTAGAATTTATAAGTGAAAAAGGTCTATCAAGAGAATTTGGAGCAAGAGAAATATTAAGAGTAATAAACTCTGAAATAAAGCCATTGTTAGTGGATGAACTATTATTTGGAAAATTATCTAATGGAGGTCAATGCGAGATAAAAGTAAGAAATGATAAATTTGAAATAGAGAATTTAACTAAATAGTATTTATATAATAAGATGGTATGGATTATTTAATAATAGAATTCATATCATCTATTTTTATTCGTTGGAAATTATAAAAAGTTTATCATTAAAAGTTATTTGTAATTTTTTCTTTAGTTGACAAAAGGTAATATGTAAGTTTAAGTTGACTTGAAGTAGAACGCCGGAATAAGAAAACTTACATATGCTATTTTTTATTAATCTAAAATATTATGTACACAAATAATAAAAACATATATAATTGTATATGTTTTTAAATGAAATAAAGAGGTGGAACAAATGGACAAAGATATAACTAAAAAGCAAGAAGACATAATAAAGAAAGATATAAAGAAAGAAGAAAAGATATGGAAGGATATAGATAATAATGACTCTTTAGAATATCATTTAGATAAAATGACAAAAGACGAACTTATAAAAATTGCAAATAATTATTCAATTAAAGGAATTACTTCATTAAAAAAGTCGCAATTAGTTGAGAAGATAGTTAGTGTAATTGTAGAAAATATTGATTATGCCCTAGACTTATTAGACTTAGACGCATATGTGTATTTAGAAGAAGTTATAAAATTATCTGGTAAAAAACAATTTTTCTCATCGGAAATTATAAATGCTAATTATTTTAGAAATAGAGGAATAATGTTCACATCAGTAAGTGAAGGAAAACTGTATGCTGTAATCCCTAAAGAGTTATGTGATATAATAAAAAATAAATTTAATAATAAGCTAAAATTAAATTCAAAAATAAATTCAGAAGTTATAGAAATTTCAGCAGGAATTATATATTTTTATGGAGTATTAACTATACAAGACTTATGTAAATTTATAATAGATGTATATAAATATGATATTAGTATTGATAAAATTAAAAAATTACTTTTAGATGGAGAAGAATTAGGCTTTGATTATCAAGTTGAAGAAGATATAATTTATCATATAGATGTTGAAGATCCTATGTTTATAATTGAAGAAAGAAATAAGAATTCAGATGTGAATTTCATGAGCTTTGATAAAAAAACATTGTTTAAAGCATCTAAGCCAGATTATATAGAAGAAAATAAAGAAGGAAATAAATTAGAAAAGGTATTGAATGAGCTTTTTGTAATAGATAAAAAGATATTAAAAGAAGAGATAGAAAGTTTTTCTATAGCTATAAAAAATGAAGCACCATTGTTTGAAGCAATTGAAATTTTCTTAGAAGCATATGAAATAGAAAGTGAAGAAGAAAAAGAGATACTTAAAGAAGAGTTAAAAAAGTTAGCAATGAATGTTAAAAGGTGGACATTAAAAGGACATTCTGAAAGAGAAATAGAAAATAAGAAGAAAACAATCAAAAAGGAAAATAGTATAGGAAGAAATGATATATGCCCTTGTGGAAGTAATAAAAAGTATAAAAAATGTTGTGGTAAATAAAAAAGGGGAGTTTATAATATGATTTTTAAATATTTGATATTATTGTGGGGAGCTTTGGAGTTCATACTTGGAATAACTGTAGCGATAAAAAAGGATTTACTATTACTGAAATTTATTGTTGAAAGTTTATCAGTATTAAATAGTGATTTTGGAATGGATAAAATAAATAATATAAAGGTGTTTTCGAAGTGGTTTGGAGAAATTGTAACTTTAGAAGGATCTATATACATTTTTTTAGCTTCTGCGTCCATATTTTTTAATATGAGTATAATAATTGTTATAATCTTTATAATAATTATAGAAGTATTTTTCTTTAATGTAATAATAAATGGTATAAAAAATTTTGTTTAATAAATGAGGTTTAAAATGAAAGATAATAGATATCTTTTCGAAAACTATATAAATATAGGCAGAGATTTTGTAACAAAAAAAGAATATGTAAAAGCTTTAAAGTTTTATAAAAAAGCGTATAGTTTTTTAGAAGGTAAAAGAGATATAGAACTTATTTTAGATATGGCTATTTTATTTGATAAATTAGGATACAAGGAGCTTTCAGAAGAAAAATATAATGAGGTTATAAAATTAGAGAAAAATGATGCAAGAGCATATTATGGTTTAGGTGTTTTATATGATGAAGACGGATTCCTAGAAGATGCTATAGATTATTATAAAAAGGCTATTGAGTTAGATAATAAATACAATAGAGCATATTTCTATTTAGCCAATGCTTATGATGAAATAAGTGATAAGCAAAATGCTATAAACTATTACAATAAAACATTAGAGCTTGTTCCAGATGATTTATGGGCAAATGCTAATTTAGGGTGTATTTATGAGGAACTTGGAGAATATCAAAAGGCATTAAATTATATGACTAAAGCTTTAGACATAGATTCAAATAACTTTAGAATTTTATTTAATATGGGAGTATTACTTAAAAACATAAATCAAGAAGAATCCAAAAGATATTATGAAAAATCTATAGATGAAAACCCATATTATCCGTATAGTTATCTAAACTTATCTATATTATATAGAGAAAATAATGAGTTTAATAAAGCTATAGAAATAATTACAAAAGGAATAGAAAATAATAAAGATTCAAGTTTTTTATATTATAATAGAAGTTGTTTTTATGCTAATATAGGAGAACTAAATAAATCTTTTAATGATTTAGTAAATAGCATAGAACTTAATGATATGTTTTTTGAATATATGATTGAAGATAAAGAATTAGAAGCAGTAAGAAGTCTACAAGAATATAATGAATATTTAGAAAGTAAGCTATAGTAGTTTACTTTCTTATTTTTATGTTAAAAAAGTAACTATCAATAGGTATATTTAATAGTTAACTTAATAAATTTATCAAGAGTTTTTAGTATATTATATAGAAGTTTTAAAATTTTCATTAAAACCTTTGTTAAATAAATTACAAAAGTTGTGAGATAGCTGTATTTATGGTAATATAAAATCGTAACTGTTAAAATATACGGATAATATGGTATATAATACCTTGACAAAATTGGAGGTTTGTGTAGTGTTAAGTAATCTTTTTAATAATGTAAATATTTACAATAAATTATTTACGATACCAGATACTAAAATATTAAAATTATCAATTGATAAAGAAAATTTGAGTTTAGAAGAAAGTGAAAAAAAAGTATTTTCAATTTTTGAGAAAAGTAGTAAGAAAGTAATAATAAAAGCTTTTAGTTTTCAACCTAATTTAAATGGATATGGTGTAATAATTAAAGAGAGAAAAGAAGATTTAAAAAAAGGAATAGAAAAAATTAAGCTAAAATCAGAAATTAAGTTTGTAGTAGATGGAAAAGATAAATATATCCAAGAAGAGTTAAAAACATATGGCGATGTTATAAGAGTCTCCTATGTAACTGATTTATATAAAAATAAATTAATATCTAAGGCATATGGGGAATCAAAAAATGACGTTGCTATTTACGATTTAATGGAAATCGTAACACTTGGACAGGCTTTGAATAAAAAGGAAGTAGAAATACTAACAACTATTCATGGTAATGCTGTAGATGGTGGAAAAGTTATTTCTATAAAAAATGGGACTACATATAGAGAAGTATTTGAAAACTTAAAAGGGAATTATAGTTTGCTTAAAAAAGTCATTGATGGGGGAAGTATAAATGGAACGCCTATATATGATTTAGATTTACCTATAAAGGAGAATTCAAATGGAATATTATTTCTAACAGAAAAAGATTCACCATCAGAGGAAGCTTATAGTTGTATAAGGTGTGGAAAATGTCTAAGAGCATGTCCAGAAGGGTTAAATCCTATAAAACTAGTAGAACTTTATAAAATGAAAGAAAAAGATGAGTTTATAAAGTTTGGAGGAGAAAAGTGTATTGAATGTGGTTTATGTAGTTTTGTATGTCCATCTAAAATAGAGATTGCGCAAAGTATAAAAACTGCAAAAACATTTAAATAGCAATAGAAAATCTGAATAGGAGTGAAAAGTGTGGAAAACAGAAAATTGAAAATATCACCAGCACCACATATTAAAAATGGTAACAAAATTAATAAAATAATGATTGACTTTATTATTGCTTTAATCCCAGCAATATGTGCAGGAATCTATTTTTATAAAATAGATGCTTTAAAAATAATAGCTGCAACCATTATAACTAGTATTATATCAGAAGGACTCTGGAATAAATTTGTAAGGAAAAGACGATTTATTACAGATTTAAGCCCCATAGTTTTAGGTATGATTATATCCTTTATTATGCCAACGTACGTTCCATTATGGATACCAATTATAGCATCGATATTTGCAACAATAGTTGTTAAACAGTTTTTTGGAGGACTTGGCCAGAACTTTATGAATCCAGCAGCATCATCAAAGGCATTTTTAATTGCATCTTGGGCAGGAGTAATGGCTAAGCCAGTAGCTGATGCAACATCTGCAGCATCAGAAGTTTCTCAAGAATCGGTATCACTAATAAGTAAGATTGTTGGACAAGCAAATGGGAGCATAGGAGAAGTTTCAATATTAGCTTTATGTATTGGTGGACTTTATTTAGTATTAAGAGGCAGAATAAGCTTAAGAGGACCTATAGTATTCATAATGTCAGCAATGCTTATGTATAATTACTTTGAAAAAGATATATTACTTCCTGGAGCATTTTTTGTAGCGGCTATATTTATGACTACAGATTATGGAACAACTCCAATGACCAAAATAGGACAATATGTATTTGGGTTAATAGCCGGTATTTGTGCATCTATTATTTCTGTAAAAGGATACAATCCGGAAGGACCTTATTATGCAATTATAATAACTAATTTATTTACTCCTCTTATAGAATATCTTACAACTAAAAAAATAAAAATTAAGAAGGAGGCTTAAGTATAATTATGAAAGAAAATTTTAAGCTAGGAGGAATCCTTCTAATTATAACAATGATTGCAGGATTATTACTTGGAGTTGCTAACAATTTAACTAAAGAAGCTATTATAGAAAATTCAAAAGTAAGTAAAGAAGATTTAAATTACATATTACCACAAGCTAGTAGCATTCAGGATATTAATAACTTAGATACTGAGGGCAATGTAAAAGAAATATATGAAGCCTTAAATGAAAATAATGTTGTTGGACATGTTATTAAAGTTACTACAAAGGGGTTTCATGGTCCCGTGGATTTTGTAATAGGTATATCAAATGATGGTAAGATTTCAGGTATTAAGGTACTTTCACATAGTGAAACACCTGGACTTGGAGCTAAAATTTCAGAAGAAAAATTTACCTCAAGATTTAAGGATAAGCCTGCAAATGGTTACTTAGAATTAGTTAAAATAACTCCTAATAAAGATAATGAAGTAGAGGCTATATCTGGAGCTACAGTTTCTAGTAGAGCATCAGTAACAGCAGTAAATGAAGCTATCACCTTCTATTTAAAAAATATAAAGGGAGAAGAAATAGCGCCACAAGAAAATACAGATGCAAACACATCAGCTAGTAGTGAAGAAACAGCTCCTCAAAAAAATACAGATGCAGATACATCAGCTAGTGAAAATCAATAATAATTAGGAGGAAAGCAATGAATAAGTTAATTGAAAGATTAAAAAATGGGATAATTACAGAAAATCCGATTTTTGTCCAAGTTTTGGCTATGTGTCCAACTCTTGCAGTTACAACAAATGCAAAAAATGCATTAGGTATGGGATTAGCATCAACCGTGGTATTGATATTTTCAAATATGATGATTTCGGCAATAAGAAAATTAGTACCAGATAAAATTAGAATACCAGCATATATAGTAGTTATAGCATCATTTGTTACAATAATTGACATGTTAATGCAAGGATATGTACCTAGTCTATATGCTTCTCTTGGAATTTTTATAC
Source organism: Clostridium sartagoforme (assembly GCF_039521405.1). Lineage (NCBI taxonomy): Bacteria > Bacillati > Bacillota > Clostridia > Eubacteriales > Clostridiaceae > Clostridium > Clostridium sartagoforme. Next base: position 15,588 of record NZ_BAAACH010000016.1, on the reverse strand, counting down.
CTTTAATAGTTGTTAATTGTATAATATTAGGAAGAGCAGAGGCGTATGCATCAAAAAACTCAATATTACCTTCTATTTTTGATGCCATTGGAATGGGACTTGGTTTTACAATCGCATTATTGTTAATTGGAACTTTTAGGGAAATGTTGGGAGCAGGTCAAATACTTGGAATGCAAATATTACCTGAAAGCTTTAAGCCAGCATCAATAATGATATTAGCTCCTGGAGCATTTTTTACATTAGGTGGCCTTATGGTAGTTTTAAATGCTTATAATATTAGAAAAGCGTATAAGACAGGCGAAAAGGTAAAAGTTCTAGAGCATAGTTGCGGAAGCTGTTCAGGATGTGGAACAGGATCATGTGGAGATGAAAGCAAAATAGAAATAGTAGATAAAAATAAATCTAAAAGCTAAGAGGGGTGCAACTAATGGAATTGTTTATAATTTTTATATCAGCAATGCTGGTAAATAACTTTGTCCTTTCAAAATTCCTAGGAATATGTTCATTCCTTGGGGTTTCAAAGAAAAAAGATGCGGCTATAGGTATGGGACTTGCGGTAATGTTTGTTATGGCATTAGCATCTATAATGTCATGGCTTGTATATAATATTATATTAGTAAATTTAGACCTTGAATATCTTAAGACAATAGCCAATGTACTAGTTATTGCTGCATTAGTTCAGTTTGTTGAAATGGCTATGAAAAAACTATCTCCAGCTCTTCATAAGGCACTTGGGATATACTTGCCACTTATAACAACAAACTGTGCAGTGTTAGGAGTAGCAACATTAAATATACAAGAAGGATATAGTTTTATAGAATCAATAGTTAATGGAGTAGGAGCTGCGTCAGGATATATGTTATCTATAGTATTGCTAGCATTTATAAGAGAGCGAGTAGATAATAATGAAAATATACCAGTAGTTCTAAAAGGCTTGCCAATTACATTATTCACAGCAGCTTTAATGTCAATTGCCTTTTTAGGATTCCAAGGATTAATTCACTAGGGAGGATTTAGTATGAATATTTTAAATGCAACTTTAAGCTTAGGAATTCTGGGATTAGTTTTTGGAATATTATTAGGTTTTGCATCAAAAGCCTTTGAAGTAAAGGTTGATCCTAAAATACCAAAATTAAGAGAATGTCTTCCAGGCGCAAACTGTGGGGGATGTGGTTTTGCCGGATGTGATGCTTATGCAGAGGCCGTTGTAATGGAAGGCGCAAAACCAAATTTGTGCTCTGTAGGTGGTGTTAAAACAGCAGAAGATATAGGTGAGGTTTTAGGTATAAAGGTAGATTTAACTGAAAAAATGACTGCTTTTGTAAAGTGTAATGGTAATTGTGACTCCGCCAAGGTTAGATACGATTTAGAAGGGGTTACTGATTGTTTAACAGCTTCTCTTATGATAGGAGGAGGTTCTAAATCTTGTTCATATGGTTGCTTAGGACTTGGTAGTTGTGTTAATGTCTGTGAATTTGATGCCTTAGAAATAGTTAATGGTATTGCTAAGGTTAATGTGGATAAATGTACGAACTGTGGAGCTTGTATAAATATTTGTCCAAAAGGACTTATTGAATCAGTTCCTATTTCAAAAAAAGTAAGAGTGGAATGTAATAATATTGAGATAGGAAGACATGTTAAAGAAAATTGTTCAGCGGCTTGCATAGGATGTAAGCTGTGTGAAAGAAACTGTCCAAAGGATGCGGTTCATGTAGTAAATAACTTAGCTAAAGTAGATTATGCTAAATGTATAAACTGCCAAATATGTACTAAAAAATGTCCGACAGGAGCAATAAAATTATCAATTAATTAATAAAAAATGTCTTATTGATGTATAAAACTTTATCATCAATAAGACATTTTTTGTTTAAGAATGAAGATTTATGAAAGTATAAAATTATAAAGATTAAAAAGTATCACAATTTGTAAACATATTATGACTTATGAATATTATGTAATAAGCAAATGATTAGGAGGTGCTATAATTGCTTTATAGAAATATATATACCTCAGATGATACTTTTATTTTTAGTGGATTAAAAAACAGAAATTTTTCTGCTTTACCTTTTTTAGCAGTAGGATACCACCGCGATAAATGCATGAATTTATCAGGAGAATTTAGAACTTTAATAAAATTTAATTTTAACGAATTTAACGAACCAATTTATATCGTTGATAGTAATTTGAATCTATTTATTACGTCTGCATGTTTTATAAATTGTAACAGTATAAATTTAAAAATATATAGAAATTTACAAGACTATAATGTGAATATAGTTACAGCTGCTACAGCACCTAGAGTTGTATATACTGGAATAAACAGAACAATTAGAAATAGTGATATTAAAAATTATATTAGTATTAATATAAGAGAGTTAGTAGTAGGATGGATTAATGGAATATTCCCAAACTATGGTTTGACCATAGCAATAAGTTGTTCACAAGGGAATGTATATTTTGCATCAAGTAGGAGTAATAATTGGCCATATTTAAGTATAAGCTACACACCAATATCAGGACCAACAGGCCCACAAGGACCAACGGGAGCAACAGGAGCGCAAGGGCCACAAGGAATTCAAGGACCAATGGGAGCAACAGGAGCGCAAGGGCTACAAGGAATTCAAGGACCAACAGGAGCAACAGGAGCGCAAGGGCTACAAGGAATTCAAGGACCAACAGGAGCAACAGGAGCGCAAGGGCCACAAGGAATTCAAGGACCAACGGGAGCAACAGGAGCGCAAGGGCCACAAGGAATTCAAGGTCCAATAGGTCCACAAGGACCACAAGGAGTACAAGGGATTCAAGGACCTCAAGGAGTACAAGGAATTCAAGGGGTGCAAGGTTTACAGGGCCCACAAGGAATTCAAGGACCAACAGGAGCGCAAGGGCCACAAGGAATTCAAGGACCAACAGGAGCAACAGGAATTCAAGGGCCACAAGGAATTCAAGGGCTAACAGGAGCAACTGGGGTACAAGGTCCACAGGGAATACAAGGAGTAACAGGAGCAACGGGAGCAACAGGTGCACAAGGGCCACAGGGACCACAAGGAGTACAAGGATTACAAGGAGTACAAGGAGTACAAGGAGTACAAGGACCGCAGGGAGTACAGGGACTACAAGGTCCACAAGGGCTACAAGGCCCACAAGGATTACAAGGCCCACAAGGAGCAACAGGTGCAACCGGAGCTGCAATGCAGCTAAGAGGAATAAGTGCACAACTTCTAGGTAGAAGTGCAAGCACAATTTTAAATGGAGCAACTGTATTGTTTAATAATTTTAATGATCAAAGCTCTAATATTAGCTATAATTCAGCTACTGGTGAATTTACTATTAATGCTACAGGAAACTACTATGTGACTTGGTGGATTGCTACAGATGGAGCAGAACCATCTACCTTTGTTAGATTTGATTTACAAGTCAATGGTGGTGGTGTAATACCAAGTGTATCTCCAATAGTAACTGGGCAGTTAAATGGAAGTGCACTAATAACTATTTCATCAATTCCATCAACAGTAAGATTAATTAATAATACTGGCGCTACTGTTATGTATGGAAATACTCCAATACAAGCAAATATAGTAATTACAGAGGTAGCTTTATAAAATATCTAATATTATGCAGAGGAGGTTAAGATGGGTAATATTATTTTACAAATAGAAAGATTATCTACCGGAAGTGTGATAGATGGAGAAAATGTATTATTTGAATCGGTTGTATATTCATCAGGTAATATATCTTACAATAGTGCAACAGGTGCAATAACATTTAATGAAGTTGGAAGATATGTTGTTAATTGGTGGGTAGCAACTCAATCAGTAAGTTCTACTAATGGAGCAATTTTTGCACTATCATCATCACAGGGAGATCTTTTAGAAGGTAATTCTCCAATTAAAACAGGAGAGGTTGTAGGAATAGGTATAATAGATGTTATATCAGAACCTGTAACAATGTCACTAATAAATTTGAGTAATGGGACAGCATTTTATTCTACAATAGTTCCAGTAAAAGCTACAATGGTAATCGTAAAAGATAATATAAGTAGTACTGGAGCAACAGGAACAACAGGAGCAACCGGGGTAACAGGAGCAACGGGAGTGACAGGTGTAACTGGGGCAACAGGAATAACGGGAGCAACAGGATTGACTGGGGTAACAGGATTAACAGGAGCGACAGGACCAACCGGATCAACGGGAGTAACGGGAGCAACAGGAGCAACGGGAGTGACAGGTGTAACTGGGGCAACAGGATTGACTGGGGTAACAGGATTAACAGGAGCGACAGGACCAACCGGATCAACGGGAGTAACGGGAGCAACAGGAGCAACAGGAATAACGGGAGCAACCGGGGTAACAGGAACAACAGGAATAACCGGAGCAACGGGAGGAGCTGGAGTGACAGGCGTAACTGGGGCAACAGGAATAACCGGAGCAACGGGAGTAACAGGATTAACGGGAGCAACAGGAATAACCGGAGCAACGGGAGTAACAGGATTAACGGGAGCAACAGGAATAACGGGAGCAACAGGAGCAACAGGAATAACGGGAGCAACCGGGGTAACAGGAACAACAGGAATAACCGGAGCAACGGGAGTAACTGGAGTGACAGGCGTAACTGGGGCAACAGGAATAACCGGAGCTACTGGAGAAACTGGTTCAGGAATATCAACTTATGGATATGTATATAATTTAGCAACACTCGGAGCAGCTACTATTTTAGGTGGTTCAAATGTTCCTTTTAGTAATAATGGACCTTTATTAGGAATAACTCATGCAGCAGGTTCAACAGATATAGCAATTCCCACCTCTGGAAGATATAAAATAACTTATAATATGTTTATTACAGCGGGAGTAGGTGCAGCAATTGCAATTGCAGTAAATGGAACAATAAGGCCAGCAACTAATATTTTAGCACTAATAGCTACTGGAGAGATAAGTGGAACAGTTATATTAACTTTAACGGCAGGAGATGTATTAACATTGCGTAATAACTCATCGGTTGCATTGACTTTAGTATTAACACCAGCAGTAGGTGCACAATTTAATATTATTAAATTAAGTAATTAAGATTAATAATATAACAAAAATCAAAGAGATATGTGGTTATATTTTCAATATCCATATATCTCTTTATTATACTATTTATTAAATATATTTAATAATGATAAGGAATTAACTCTTTTTAGGATTAATTTTTTATCTGTTGTATATAAATTTAATTTTTTCATCCTTTCAAAATATTCTCCACCAGAAAATGTATGTCTAAGACTTTTACCATTTTCCATATTTAAAGTTTCATTTGCAAAAGCAATTATATCACCTATTGATAGCTCTCTAGGTAAAATTAATAGTGGTTCATTTAAAGTATATTTTACAGCATTATATCCTGCTAATGCTCCTGTTACGATAGCTTCAGTATGCCCTACAAAAAATCCGGATTTCTCACCAGCACAAAACATATTATTTAATCCTAATATCCTCATAGTATTATCTCTAGGACTAGATGATAGATATCTAATTGAATTAGAAATTCCTCCAGATAAAGGGTCTATATATCTTGCATTTTCAAGACCAGGTATTTTTCTAAGCTTATCCAAAGGATAATAAGAAGTCATAAGTTTAATATGTCCTGTATCTAATAAAATAACATTTTCAGCAAAATCTTTTAATGCATATTGCTGACATACTTTTTGACTAAGCTTATCTAAATTTATATCTTCTTTAGGAACAGGTAAGATAGCAACTCCATATTTATCTAAAAGGTTTAGAATATCTTCAGATAAAGATTCACGTGGCAGTTCACATGAACCGCTCATTGCTCCAGGAGTACCGTTAGATCTTTCACCGATAATATCTTCTACACCAGCTTTAGCACTTAAACTTTCTCTACCACCAAAGGTTGGGCACCTAAGAACACACATAGAACAACCATTTCCATATCTATTACAATTCAACATAGGGCCTGTTGAACCTGTAGTTTCTATAAATGCATCTGCTTCTATAAATGAATTATCAGCTAATTTTATTTTTTTTACATATTTATTATCTAAAGTAACATTGATGGCTCTACTTTTAAAGTGAATATTAATCCCTGAAGATAAGATATATCTTCTAATTTCAGGTTCAGCTTTACCTATATCAGTTAAGTTAGCATGTTTATGACCAGAAAAATCTATATTTGTATGGAGAGCTAGAGAATCCATTATATCAATTAATTCACCAGCACCTAGAAAAGATAATTCTTCAGCAGCTGTAAATCTTCCGTTATTTCTCATTATTCCGCCTACATTTCCAACTCCTAAAAGCATATCGGTTCTTTCTAAAATATCAACTTCAGCCCCCATTTTTCTTGCCTGTATAGCGGCTTGACAACCAGCAAAACCACCACCTATTATAATAATCTTCATTGTTTATACCTCAAATATTAGTATTTATAATAAACTATTCTAACTATATAAAAATGGGTACTATAAATATAGTTAATATTAAAAAATACAAAGAGCTACTTTACAGTAGCTCTTTGTATTTTTAATACTAATTTATTACTGGAAGTATGTTATAAATAGGTTCTTCATATGGATGAAGATTTTTTATAACATTAATAACTTCAAAAGCTAAATCTTTATCGCATCTAAACTCTATTTTAGCTTCTTTTTCAATAGATAAGTTATTTTCTTTACCAAGAAAAGGATTAGCGCCATTTAAAGGTTTAAAATAACCAGAAACTTCACTTACTGACATGCAATTATCATAATTTCCAATAGTTAAAGCTCCTGTTCTGTTTATAGCTTCTCTTAATTTATTTACATAATCAAAAGGAACATATATTTCAAACTTAACTTTAGTATAATTCATATAATTAGTAGACCCCCTAATAATAGCTATAATTAAATAATAACTTATTAATTAGAAATAGTAAACGAGATAAATGTCTATTAGGAATAAAAGTTAAATTTAAAAAGTCTCATAAAATGCCTAAAAAAACTAATAAATTATTATAAATAATAAAAGTTGTATTAAAAAATAGTAGATAATTAAAGAAAATATTAGAAAAATATGAAAAATAACATATCATATATCTTTTAAAAAGATATGGCATACTATATTAGTGAAGATATAAAATATTTGAAATGAGGGGTTTGAATGGGAGTAATATTAACGATTATTGGAATAATATTAACTTTAGTTACTGTTATTAATTTAATTAGAGTTATGTTGTTAAATAGAAAATCGATAATCAAGAAAGCTAAGGTGATAGGTTTTGAGAGTTATACCTATTTAATGCCAGGAGCTGAATATAACACAATTTATAATGCAAGTTTATATCCAATATTAGAAATACAAGAAGGAGATAGAAAGGTAAGAGTAACACTTTCATATATAAGTGATAAGATTAACTTAGAAAGAGGAGATGAAATTGAGGTAGTCTATCCAAGAGATAAGGTAGAGAAACTTAGAGTGTATGATAGTGAGAATGTTTACAATTTTTATTATCTAACAATTTTTATAGGAATATTAATAACATTATTATCAATTACAATTATTTAGGTGTAAGGAGCTAAAAATAAGCTCCTTTATTTTTAATAATCAAAATTTGCAATTAAATTATATAAATAATATATATAGAAATTTAAGGAAGTTTTATATGATACTTGATATTAAAGAAATAATAGTAAGATTGATTTTAGCAGTTATTATTGGAGGAGTAATAGGCTATGAAAGAGAGGTCAAAAATAGAGCAGCAGGTTTTAGAACACATATATTGGTTTGCCTTGGAGCGACAATAGTTTCTTTATTACAGATAGACATTGGAAATAAGGCTATAGAAATTATAGAGAAAAATCAAAATTTGAGTGAAGTAATAAAGATTGATTATGGAAGACTTGGATCGCAAGTAATAACAGGTGTTGGGTTTATAGGTGCTGGTACTATAATGCATAATAAAGGAAATATAAAAGGATTAACTACAGCTGCAACCTTGTGGATAGTTTCTTGTCTAGGACTGAGTATAGGTATGGGGGAGTATTATATTAGTATTTTTGGAGCAATAATAATTGTGATAATATTAGTATTTTTAAAGAGGATAGAAAATAAGTTCATATCAAAAAATATAATACAAAAACTAGGTATAAGATATTGCAATGAAGAAAACTTAAAATTAGAAATACAAAAATACTTAGAAAACAAGAATCTAAAAATTAAACTTGTAGAATATTTATTAGAAAAAGAAGAAGGTATAGTTAAAGAAGTTTATGCAGTATATACAATAATAAAACCAGGATATATTAATCTTGAGAAGGTTTTAATAGAATTGCAAAATAATAAAAAGATAATATCAATTGATATAATATAATGATATTTTAATAAAGTTTTGCTAATCAAAATATTTTATATATAAATATTAATTATACAATTGAATTTTAGTTTATATTAGATTATTATTTAAGTAATGAACTATAGAAAAGGATGGGATATAATCATTATGGAAAGACATAGAAATGTAGTAAATGAATTACTTGTAAAGATATTTAACGAAATACTACAAATCGAGGAAAAAACCTTACGAAGTGGACATTTTTCAGATTTATCAGTAAGAGAGATGCATACTATTGAAACAATAGGAAGAAAAGATCAAAGAATGATGAGTGAAGTTGCACAAGATTTAGGTATAACGGTTGGAACATTAACTACATCAATAAATAGATTGATAAAAAAAGGTTACGTAGATAGAAAGAGAATAGAAGAAGATAGAAGAGTAGTTTTAGTTGAATTAACCAAAAAGGGGAAGGTTGCTCATAGATTGCATGACAGATTTCATAATGAAATGGTAAAAACTATGATGGATGGACTTTCAGAAGATGAAAAAGAAGTTTTAATAAATTCTTTAGAAAAGCTAAACATTTATTTTAAAGATAAGTGTGAAAATATAAAATGATATTCTTACTTAGATAACTTCGTAAGTTAATTGTACTATATGTAAAATAATATTTGTGTTATTATTAGTATGTAATAATTGAAGTATGGGAGGATATCATGGTAAACAATAGTTTAGAGGTTGCTAAATATGCAACAAGAATGGCCATTTCATCAAGAGAAGAAGAAGATGAATTAAAAATAGAGTTTAAGAAAAAAGGAATACTTGTTACAGCTGTAAATATAGGTGGAAATATAAATGATTCAACTTCTAAAATATTAGAAAGAGCTTTAGTTGCTGCAAAAAGAAATGGAGTAATTAGAGAAGAACATCTACATGAAGGTGGAGTCATAGGTGCAACTAGGGATGCACTTATGCAGGTATGGAGTAAAGCGAGTGGACAAAATGTTGGGGGAAAAGTAGGAATTGCAAGAAAGGGGCAGCACTTAAGTATATGTATATTTCTAAGTGTTGGACTTTTGCATTTAGATGAAGTTGTAATTGGAATAGGGCATAGAGCTGTACCTGAATAAATAAAATAAGCAAGGTTAAGATGTTAATAAAAGTAGCATCTTAGCCTTTTTTTATAAAATATTATTTACAAAAAAATGCAAATGTGATATCATATGATAAATATTAAATTATTAATAAAATCTCGATATTAATAAAATAATTATATTATTTTACTTCAAAATAATATAATTTAATAATATTATACTGTATAAAGTAGATAATTAGAAAATGGAAAATTAAAAGGTAGAATTGTAGGAATCGAGATTTTATAAAAATTAGGAGGATAGATAAAATGGTAGGGAAAAAGAAAATATCATTAATTTTGATTAGCTTACTTACAGTAAGCAATTTATTAGGTTGTGAAAAAACAAAAGATTCAGCTTCAGTAAATGAGGAAACAAAGATAAGAATAGGAGTTAATCAATTAGTGCAACACCCCGCATTAGATTCTGCAAGAGAAGGATTTATAGAAGGGCTTAAAGAAAAGGGATATGAAGATAATAAAAATATATCAATAGATTATCAAAATGCACAAGGAGATACTGCTACCTCTCAAACAATAGCTCAAAAGTTTGTAGCAGATAAAAAAGATTTGATTTTAGCAATAGCTACACCAGCAGCTCAAGCGGTTTATAATGCAACTAAAGACATTCCAACTGTATTTACTGCTGTCACAGATCCAATTGCAGCAGAGATAGCTAAAGATTGGAGGAGTTCAGGAACTAATTTGACAGGAGTGTCTGATATGGTACCTGTAGACAAGCAATTAGAATTACTGCTTAAGCTTAAACCTGATGTGAAAACTATAGGAGTTATCTATAATACATCAGAAGCAAATTCAGAGGTTCAAGTAGAAGCATTAAAGAAAGAAGCTGAAAAGGTAAATTTGAAAGTTAAAGAAATTGGTATAACAAATGTTAATGAAATAAATCAAAATTTGACATCAGCAATAAAAGATATAGATGCATTGTACACTCCAACTGATAATACTGTAGCTTCAGCTTATGATTTAGTTGGACAAATAGCTATTAAAAATAATATTCCTATTTTAGGTGCGGAGGAAGCGGTTGTATCAAAGGGTGGACTGTGTTCAATAGGGATAGATTATTTTAAGCTTGGTAAAGAAACAGCTTATAAGGCAGTTGAAATATTGGAAGGTAAAAAACCAAATGAAATTGAAATAACAACTTTAAGTGATATGAATATAACAATAAATACCGATGTAGCAACAAAATTAAATATAGAAATACCGAGTGATTTAGATGAAAAATCTAATAAGGTTACTGGAGGGGTTAATTAGTGAACTTAGCTTTAAATGTACTAGAACAAGGTTTTTTATTTGGAATAGTTGCTATTGGTGTTTATATAACTTATAAAATATTAGATTTCCCAGATCTTTCTGTAGATGGAACTTATCCTTTGGGTGCAGCTATTTGTGCGGCACTTTTGGTTAAAGACTTCAACCCTTGGATAGCTGTTTTAATAGCAACTATAGGTGGAGCAATGGCTGGATTTATAACAGCCCTTTTAAATGTAAAATTAAAAATTACTAATTTAATGTCTGGAATATTAGTTATGATAGGATTATACTCTATAAATCTTATGATAATGGGGAAATCCAATATACCATTATTTAATACTAAGAGTGTTTTTAGTAATGACATATCTAAGATATTTATAATTACCATTATTCTTTTAATAATAAAGGTGGTATTTGATCTGTTTCTAAAAACAAAATTAGGAAGTTTACTAGTTGCGGTAGGCGATAACGAACAAGTAGTGACTTCACTTGGAGTAAATAAAAATTCTATAAAAACCCTTGGACTTATGATAAGTAATGGACTTGTGGCATTATCAGGAGCACTAACTGCTCAATATCAAGGTTTTGCAGAAGTGAGCATGGGGACTGGAATAGTAGTTATGGGATTAGCTGCTGTTATAATAGGAAGTTCGATATTTAAAAAAATTAATTTTATAAAAGCAACAACTTTATCTATTTTAGGTTCTGTAATATATAAATTAGCTATTGCTCTTGTATTAAACTTTGGGTTGAATCCTAATTATTTAAAGCTTATGACTGCAATAATAGTTATTATAGCTTTAAGCTTAAATTCTAAAGTTATAAAGTTAAAAAAGAAGAATAGAAGCTATTCGATAGAAGAGATTTCAGATAGAAAAGGTGGTGATTTAGATGCTAAGGATTCAGGAGCTTTACAAAGTTTTCAATGAAAATACAATAAATGAAAATAAAGTTTTTTCAAAATTTTCTTTAGATGTTAAGAAGGGAGATTTTATAAGTATAATAGGATCGAATGGAGCAGGTAAATCAACGCTATTAAATATAATATCAGGAAATATAGAGTGTGATGAAGGCGTTATATTATTAGATAAAGAAGATGTTTCGAGTAAAGATGAATATAAGAGATCAAAGCAAATTGGAAGAGTTTTTCAAGATCCATCTCTTGGTGTAGCACCAAATATGACAATATTAGAAAACTTATCATTAGCAGATAATAAAGGAAAAACTTATGGATTATCTTTTGGAATAAATAAAAAGCGAATTGAATATTATAAAAGTATTCTTAAAGAATTAGATTTAGGTCTAGAAGATAAACTATATAATAAAGTGAATTTATTATCAGGAGGACAAAGACAAGCTTTAACACTTTTAATGGCTATCTTATCAGGACCAAAGCTGTTACTTTTAGATGAACATACTGCAGCGTTAGATCCAAAAACCTCTTTAATGATAATGAAAATAACTGAGAAGTTGGTAAAAGAAACGGGAATAACTACTTTAATGGTAACTCATAATTTAAAACAAGCAATAAAAAGTGGGAATAGATTAATTATGATGCATAGAGGAGAAATATTAATAGATGTTAAAGATAAGGAGAAAGAAAAGCTAACCTCTTCAAAGTTAATGGAGTTGTTCAAAGAGGCTAATATAAATGACGATTTAAGTGATAGAACATTATTATCATAATAAAAAAATAAAAGGTTGTAATTTTAATTTATAACCTTTTATTTTTTTTGGTTAATTTAAGTATGAATATTTAAATTAATTTTTAGGAAAAGTAATAGTAAAAATATATACTTTAGTTAGTGAATTTTAGAATTAAAATAAAAAAATAAATACTTTAATATAAAAAAGATTTTGAAGGAATTACATTGTTATATATATAACAATGTAATTAAATTAAATTATATGGATAAATTGTATTAATATAGAAAAACGCTAATTAATGATACAATTTTTATTAAAAATTAGATTTAATGGTTAAAAAAATAAATTTGATAATTTTTTAACAAAAAAACATTGACAAAAAATAAACAATGCAATAAAATAAATTTGTAATCAAAATTAAAGTAAATTAAAAATGTGAAAAAGAAAATTTATCTTATAAATATTAGGAGGAATAAAAAATGGCTGTAACAAATGCACAAGAATTAACTCAAAGAATTAAAGAATTAAGAGAAGCGCAAAAAATATTTGCTACCTATACACAAGAGCAGGTAGATGAGATTTTCAGACAAGCAGCTATGGCAGCAAATGATAACAGAATTAAATTAGCAAGAATGGCAGTTGAAGAAAGTGGAATGGGAATAGTAGAAGATAAAGTAATAAAAAATCACTTTGCTGCTGAATATATATATAATCAATACAAGGACATGAAAACATGTGGAGTTATAGAAGAAGATCATACTTTTGGAATAACTAAAATTGCAGAGCCGATAGGTGTTGTAGCAGCTATAGTTCCGACTACTAATCCAACATCAACAGCAATATTTAAAACATTAATAGCGTTAAAAACAAGAAATGCAATAATTATATCACCACATCCAAGAGCTAAAAAAGCTACAATTGAGGCAGCAAGAATAGTATTAAATGCGGCTGTTAAAGCTGGAGCTCCGGAAGGAATAATAGCTTGGATAGATGAACCATCAGTTGAATTATCACAAAATGTTATGAGGGAATCAGATATTATCTTAGCTACAGGTGGTCCTGCAATGGTTAAGTCAGCTTATTCATCAGGAAGACCGGCTTTAGGAGTTGGAGCAGGAAATACTCCAGCTATTATAGATGAAACTGCACATATAAAGATGGCTGTAAACTCAATACTTCTTTCAAAAACTTTTGATAATGGAGTTATTTGTGCATCAGAGCAAAGCATCTTAGTAATGGATGAAATTTATGATGAAGTTAGAAAAGAATTATCTGCAAGAGGAGCATACATCTTAAAGGGTGAAGAAATAGATAAAGTAAGAAAGATAATATTAAATGAAAAGGGTGGCTTAAATGCTAATATGGTTGGGCAGCCAGCATACAAAATAGCTGAAATGGCTGGAGTAAAGGTTCCAGAAGATGCAAAAGTTTTAGTTGGAGAAGTTGAATCAGTAGAATTAGAAGAACCATTTTCACATGAAAAATTATCACCAGTACTAGCTATGTATAGAGTAAAAACATTTGATGAAGCTTTAACAAAGGCATGCCGATTAATAGAATTAGGAGGTATGGGACATACGTCAGTATTCTATACGGATCAAATAAAGTCAACAGAAAGAATTGCTAGATTTGGGGCGGCAATGAAAACTGCAAGAACATTAATAAATATGCCTGCTTCACAAGGAGCTATAGGAGATATATTTAACTTTAGACTAGCACCTTCATTAACACTAGGTTGTGGATCTTGGGGTGGAAACTCAGTTTCAGAAAATGTAGGACCTAAGCATTTAATAAATGTAAAAAGTGTTGCTGAAAGGAGAGAAAATATGCTTTGGTTTAGAGTTCCAGAAAAAACTTATTTTAAATATGGATGTTTACCAATTGCGTTGCAAGAACTGCATGAAATGGGTAAAAAGAAAGTATTTATAGTTACAGATAAAATGTTAGCTGAACTTGGATACACAGCTAGAATAACAGATGTTTTAGAAAGATACGGAATAGACTTTAGAATATTTTCAGAGGTTGAACCAGATCCTACTTTATCAGCAGCTAAAAAAGGTGCAGAAGCAATGCTTGCATTTAATCCAGATGTTATAATTTCTTTAGGTGGAGGCTCACCTATGGATGCAGCTAAGATTATGTGGGTAATGTATGAACATCCAGAAGTTAGATTTGAAGATTTAGCAATGAGATTTATGGATATAAGAAAGAGGGTTTACAAATTCCCTACTATGGGTGAAAAAGCAATGATGGTTGCTATTCCAACATCAGCAGGTACTGGATCAGAAGTTACACCATTTGCTGTTATAACTGATGAAAAAACAGGTGTTAAATATCCACTTGCAGATTATGAATTAACTCCAGATATGGCAATAGTTGATGCAGAGCTTATGATGAGTATGCCAAGAGGATTAACAGCAGCTTCAGGTATTGATGTTTTAGTTCATGCAATTGAAGCATATGTTTCAGTATTAGCCTCAGAATATACTAATGGATTAGCTTTAGAAGCAATAAGATTAGTATTTAAGTATTTACCAGTTGCTTATAATGAAGGAAGTACAAATGTAAAAGCAAGAGAAAAAATGGCGCATGCGGCTTCAATAGCAGGATTAGCTTTTGCAAATGCTTTCCTTGGAATTTGTCACTCAATGGCTCATAAGTTAGGTGCGTTCCATCACTTACCACATGGTATGGCTAATGCATTACTAATAAATGAATCAATTAAATTTAATGCAGCAGATGCTCCAACTAAACAAGCAGCATTTGCCCAATACAAGTATCCTAATGCAGCATGGAGATATGCTAGAATAGCAGATTATCTACAATTAGGTGGAAATACAGAAGCTGAAAAAGTTGAATTATTAACAAAAGCTATAGATGATTTAAAGAATAAGGTTGGAATGCCAAAATCAATTTCAGACGCAGGCGTGTTAAAGGAAAGCTTCTATGCTACAATAGATGAAATGGTTGAGCAAGCATTTGATGATCAATGTACAGGAGCTAATCCTAGATATCCATTAATGAGTGAAATTAAGCAAATGTATATAAATGCTTATGAAGGAGTAAAACCAAAGGAAGTTAAAAAAGAAACTAAGAAAAAATAATATTTCAAATAAAAAATAGAGAATATGATAGGTATTCTCTATTTTTTATTTCAGTTTGTTGAAAAACCCCCTGTTTAAAAACAGAGGGTTTTTCTATATATTAATTGTGAATAA
>NZ_BAAACH010000015.1:0-98229 GCF_039521405.1 Clostridium sartagoforme | reverse complement strand
TAACATAAAAAGTGCATAAATTCCTACATTTTGATGTTGGAACTTTTATGCACTTTCATATTAACATTTACAAAAAATAAGCATAATAAATATAGTATTTCAATTTGGTTAAAATAAATTTAACTTGTATTTAACAATAATTTAACAGAGGATTTTGGGAATAAAATGGAAATTCAACTTGTATTTTTAATATAGAATATTATATAATCACATTGTTAATTTGAGAAGATTTTATTACAATTCATATAATATAATTACATATTTATTATATTATAAATAAAAGTTTTCTATATTATAAATAATGGTTAATGTATTGGAAGGAGATATTTAATGACTATTTCTTTTTTTGAATTTTTAAGACAAGTAGTAGAAAATCCGGCATTATTAATAACTGTAATTTTAACTTTAGGAGTTATTTTAGTAAATGGATGGACAGATGCGCCAAATGCTATAGCTACATGTGTATCGACTCGTGCAATAGGACCTCGTTCTGCAATTTTAATGGCAGCTATTTTTAATTTCCTTGGGGTTTTTGTAATGACTATGATAAATGCTAATGTAGCAATGACAATATATAATATGGTAGACTTCGGAGGTGATTCTGGAAACGCCTTAGTTGCTTTATGTGCTTCATTGTTTGCAATTGTAGTATGGGCAACAGCAGCATGGTATTTTGGAATTCCAACAAGTGAAAGTCATGCTTTAATAGCTGGTATATCAGGAGCTGCAATTGCCCTTCAAGGTGGATTTAGCGGTATCAATGGAGGGGAATGGATAAAGGTAGTTTATGGATTAGTACTTTCTACTGGATTAGGATTTGCTATGGGATGGCTTACTGTGAAATTAATAGAAATTATATTCCGTGGAGTTGATCGTAAAAAAACTAGTAGCTTCTTTAAAGGTTCACAAATTGCTGGAGGTGCAGCAATGGCATTTATGCATGGTGCACAGGATGGACAAAAGTTTATGGGAGTATTTATGCTTGGAATATTTTTAGCTAATGGTCAAGGTAGCGTTGAAAATTTTGTTATTCCAATTTGGCTAATGATACTTTGTTCTTTGGTTATGGGATTAGGAACATCTATTGGTGGATATAAGATAATAAAAGCAGTAGGTATGGATATGGTTAAATTAGAGCAATACCAGGGATTTTCAGCTGATTTAGCAGCTGCTGGATGTCTTTTGGTTTCATCAGTAACAGGAATACCTGTAAGTACTACTCATACTAAAACCACTTCTATAATGGGAGTTGGAGCAGCGAAAAGATTAAGCTCAGTAAATTGGGGAGTAGTTAAGGAAATGCTTTGGACGTGGATTCTTACCTTCCCAGGTTGTGGTCTTATTGGATTTTTAATGGCAAAATTATTTATTGGAATTTTTTAGTGTATAAGTTTTAATGGCAATTAATATTATATTATGTTAATTGTTTAAAAGATTGATTAAAACATACATATAAATATAAAAAAATTTTTACACCTAAAGGAGTAGAGTTAAAAATGGCAAATAAAAAGGGAAATAATTATTTCGAAATGTTAGCAGAATTAGTTGATTATTCTTGTAGCGCAGCTAGTCTGCTTAATGAAACTTTGTCTAATTTTGATATAAATATAATAAAGAACAAAATAGATGAAATGCATGAAATTGAACATACAGCAGATATAAAAAAACATGAAATGATGAATAAATTAGCTAAAGAATTTATTACTCCAATTGAAAGAGGAGATATAATAGAATTAGCTCATGAAATTGATAATGTAACAGATGCTATAGAAGATATATTAGCTAGAATTTATATGTTTAATATAATTAGTTTAAGAGAAGAAGCTTTAGAATTTTCTAATGTAATCATAAAAAATTGTGATGCATTAAAAGGATTAATGAAAGAATTTTATAATTATAAAAAGTCTACGTCAATAAATAAGTTAATAATAAATATTAATGATTTAGAAGAAGAAGGAGATAAATTATATACTAGTTGTATAAGAAATTTATATACTAGTTCAAAGGATCCTATTGAATTAATGACTTGGACTGATACATTTAAGTACTTTGAAAGATGTTGTGATGCTTGTGAAAGTGCGGCGAATCTAGTTGAAAGCGTAATAATGAAAAATTCATAATAAATACATAAGAATATAATATAAGGCTGTTGATTTTCAACAGCCTTATTTATTCCTTCAGTTGGTAAATGCTAATATGTAAGTTTACGTTAACTTTGAGTGAAACCAGAGAATAACAAAACTTACATATAAAATTTTTTACAACTCTAATTCTTCAGCTTCTATTTTATAGTTAAATTCTTTATAAGACTTTTTAATATATGATGCTGAACCTATAAATGTTAAAAGATAACCAATAAATAAGTTTTTCATAAACTCACTTCTAATTGAAGGTTCTGATAGAAAATCTGGGACAGATCTTAATGCATCAAAGAATGTTATTTCGTAAAAACTTTTAAATTCAGAGTATATGTCTATGGCTAGTGAAATATGATTTGCTACATAAACCATTATAATAGTGATTATAGAAGTAATAATAACACCTGTTATATTTAGCTTTCCACCAAGTAATTGATAGCCCTTAATGCAACATATGGCAATAGCTAGTCCAGCAATTGCGGCTATATAATTCATTTGATATATTAATATCCAAACTATTGAACCAAGTAGAGCACCTATAAATCCACCAACGATTCCACCGATAATATTGTTACCCTTATTTCGAACGCTATTTTGATTTTCACTAATAGTATTTTTAATTTCAAATTGACAGTTCTTACAACAAGGAATGATATTAGCACCTAGTAAAAATGGTGAAACTTCTATGTTTTCTCCACAAGAGCTACAAGAAGTAACTAAGTTGTTCATAACAGAAAAATCTATGAGTTTATTTAATATAGATAATATTATTTCTGGATTTCTATATTTTTTATAGCCTGGATTATATTGAAGTTGAATGCTGTAAGGTTTATAAGAAGCATAATTAAGCTTTTTAAATTCCTTTTTTAAACCATTAAGAAAAGAATTAATATTATCTACTTCAGATTCATTAGTAAGCTTTATAGGAAAATCAATATAATATATATAATTAATTGAGTTAATTGAAACATTATAATCTCTATATAATCCAAATAAGGCTTCTTTCTTATTGATAGGAGTTAACTGTGTTAATTCAGCAAGTCCTAAAAGTAGTTTATCTTTCATATTAAATCCCCCTTTCATATAAAATCTTAAAACAATGATGATTATACCAGGAATTGGATTAATTATCAATTAATAAATGTAATATTATAATAAATTTCATTAAAATCATAAAAATATTATACAATTTGAATAATACTAAGTAAGAATAAAAGATTAATTGTTAAGAGCTATAGAATATATATGAATGTATTTTGAACATACTATATTTGTATCAATTTTGAAAGGAGATATAGAATGGAAAGATTACATTGTAAGGTAAATGGAATAGCTAATGAAAATATGAAAACACAGTTAAAAAACTCATTAGAAAAGGTTGAAGGTGTTAATCAAGTTTGTGTTGATATGTCAAGAGGCTCTGTAGAAGTTATTTATAATAAACCAGCTACACAGCAAAGTATAAAAAGCTGTATAGAGAATACAGGTCATACAATTGAATAATTATTAGAAGAAAAAGTAGTATATAATAATGTTATATACTACTTTAGTTATATCTAAAGCCACATATATACTATTTTAAAGAGTTGAAATTACGAATTCCTTAAATATTTTTGCTATAGGTGACATATAAGCATTTTTAAGCCATCCCATATAAATCGTTTTATCTTTAATCTTCTCTTCTATTTTTAATATAGAAACAACGTTTGTGTTTATAATAGGTGTATTAGGAACTATAGATATTCCCGCACCTGCCGCTACTAATCCCTCCAACATACTTGCTTCACTAGGTCTTATTGATATTTTAGGAATATAACCTAAGAACTCAGAGTATGAAATCATCTTATCTTTATTATCTATGCAAAAGGCAACAAAAGATTCATTGGCTAATTCTTTTAAGGATATTTTAGATTTATTTGAAAGATGATGATTTTTGGGAACTATTAATACATATTCTTCTTTTCTTATGGGGATTGATTCAATTTCAGAAGGTATAATGATATTTTCTATACATTCATAAAATCCTAAGTCTATTTTTCTAGATTTTAAATCGCATATTATATTTTGTACTGATTCATGATTAAATTGAAATTTAGTATTAGGATTTTTATTCAAGAAATCACTTATTATAAAAGGCATAAAATATGTTCCTATGCTAGAGGTAGATGAAATAGAAATACTGCCTGTATTAGGATTTGTTATTTCCTTTAATTCTTTTATACCTTTATTTATTTCAAGTAAAGCTGCATTTGTATGAAGTAAAAACATTTTTCCGAATCGTGTAAGCTTAATGTTACGACCATTCTTTTCAAATAAAGGAACTTCTAATTCTTCTTCAAGTTTTGAAATTGCTTTACTTAAGGCAGGTTGACTTACTGATAACAAATTAGATGCAGTTGTAAAGTTTTCGGTTTGTGCTATTGTTTTAAAGTACTCTAATTGTTGTAGATTCATTTTATTCTCCTTAATTAAATAACATAGGCATTTTTCAAGTTATATTGATAGTATAATAACTATAACTATTAGTTATGATTTTATGAAAAATATCAATTAGACATATGTAACTTTTGGATGATATAATCACAATATAAGCTTTTGAATTAAACTAATAATATAAAATAATTATAAAATTAATTTATAGTTATGTCAAAATAAAGTGGGGGAATATATTATGATGAAAGTAGATAAAGAAAAATGTATTGGATGTAGTTTATGTGTTAATGATTGTATTGTAAGAGATATAAATCTAGTTAATGGAAAAGCAAATATAAATAATATAACGTGCATTAAATGCGGACACTGTATAGCGGTTTGTCCTAGGAATGCAGTTTCAACAAATGAATATAAAATGGAAGATGTGAAAGAATACAATAAAGAAGAGTTTGAAGTTAATGAAGAAAATTTACTTAATTTCATTAAGTTTAGACGAAGTATAAGAAATTTTAAAGATAAAGATGTAGAAAATGAAAAACTTCAAAAAATAATAGAAGCTGGTAGATTTACTCAAACAGGAAGTAATAGTCAAGATGTTTCTTATGTGGTTATAAAAAATGGAATTGATAAACTAAGAGAAATGATCTTGGAAAGTTTAAGTCAAATGGGACAAGAATTACTAAATAACTTAAATGAAGAAACTATAAAATTTAAAACTTATGCAGAAATGTGGGTAAAAATGTATGAAGATTATAAAGTAAATCCTAAAAAGGGAGACAGAGTATTCTTTAATGCACCAGCAGTAGTACTTGTGATATCTAACTCTCAAGTAAATGGTGCACTTGCATCTTCAAATATGGAACTTATGACTAATGCTTTGGGACTTGGAACGTTCTTTAGTGGATTCTTTATAAGGGCAGCACAAGGGAATAAAAAGATAATGGATTATTTAGGATTAGATGAAAGTAAACAAATCGTAACTTGTATGGTTATTGGATATCCTAATATAAAATATTTAAGAACAACACCAAGAAAAATTGCGGAAATAAGTTGGATGTAATTAATAATAAATTTATTAAAGTAGTAAATTATTTTGCATAGTAAGGAGGAATAAAAATGAAAGTTGAAATTTGGTCAGATATATTTTGTCCATTTTGTTATATAGGAAAACGTAAATTTGAAGCAGCTTTGGAAAGCTTTGATAAAAAGGAAGAGGTAGAAGTTATATATCGTAGTTTTGAACTAAACCCTAATGCATCAAAACATAATGATAAAAATATACATGAACTTATTTCTAGTAAGTATGGAATTACCTATGAAGAAGCTAAGTTAAATAATGATAATATAGTAAGTCAAGCAAAAGAGCTGGGATTAGAATATAATTTTGATACCTTAATACCAACAAATTCTTTTGATGCTCATAGAATGATCCATTTTGCTAAAGAGCATGGAAAAATGGAAGAAATGACAGAAGCTTTATTCAAAGCATATTTTACAGACTCTAGAAATGTAAGTGATTTTAATACTTTAGCTGAAATAGCAAAAAGTATTGGCTTAAATAAAGAAGAAGCTATAAGTATATTAAATACTAATAAATATAGTGATTGCGTAAGAAGTGACGAAAAGTTAGCAGGACGTTATGGAATAAATGCAGTACCATTCTTTATACTTAATGAAAAATTTACAGTATCAGGAGCTCAACCTACTGAATTATTTATAAGAGCTTTAAATAAAGTGATGGAAGATGAGAAAGCTTTTATTGATTTGAACAAGAAAAGTAATGTTGAAAATAAAAGTAATTAGATTAAAAAGCTATGATTACAGTGGTAGTCATAGTTTTTTTCATAGATTAAGTAATTTTAATATATTAATAGAATAAACATAATAATATATTTAGTAAGTATATTAAATGGAGAGTATGTTAATGATAATTTATATTAAGAAGAGAAAAAGTTATTTTTTATTATTTTTATTAGTTTTATTATGTTTTGGGCTTATATTTTATAAATACGTAATACTAAATAATAAAAGGGATTTTATTGTTGGAGCATTTCTCATAAATGAAAAGCTAGAAGAACAACATGAAAAGGAAGTAGTGAATGTATTGGATAATGAAAAATACTTTAGACCATCAAAACTTCCTGTATTAAATAACAACGAAGAAATTAATGAACTTATTAATAATTATTATGATAATAAATTCAATGATATATCAATACCAATGAAATTCATAAATAGTCCAGAGAATACAATTTTAAATTACTTTTCTTTATTAAGAGAAGCAGCTAATCCTGTGAATGGTAAATATATAGGCTGCGGTTCATTAGGGGATGGGGATAAGCCTTATAAAATAGCTTATAACCTTTTTGATGATGAATATAAAGCGAAGGTAAGTTTCAAAAAATACAAAGATTCATTTTCTAATATATTTCATATAAGCTTAATAAAATTTAGAGAAGTACCAAGTGATAATGATGATATTAAATACTTTTATGAAATAGAAGCAATACAAGCTTTAGAAAATAATGTTGCCAGTTTTACTTATTATTATGGATTTATAGAGTTGAGTAAAATAAAAAATGAATATAAGATATCTAATATAAACATAACACCCGAAAATTATCTTTGTGCGCCATATCACGGATGGGTATATGATGCAGAATCAAAAGTTCAAATAGAATACGGAGATTGGTGCAAGTTTATTAAAGAGATTAACAAAACAGAAGTGAATGGATATATCAAGAATTTATATTTCCTTGGAAATGATAATAAAAACTATAAAATACAATTTTATACTTTAACTAATGACTATGATGTAGAAGTAGCTCAATATATTCAAGATAGTAATGGAAAATGGAAAAGAGTAAAGTTAAATCCTGAAGATTGTTTAAAAAATAAAAATGATTAAATATAATAAGTTATTAACATGATAGTAGTGATAAAATAAAGATTTAAGGATTACTAAATTAAATGAAATAATTGATAAATATTATCAATTAGCGAGTAAATACAAGAAAAATAAAAATAAATTAATATAATCGTCTTAGAATCAAATGATAATTATTTTCAATTATTAAAGAAGTGTGATATTATTATCCCATAATTTAATTTTAAAGAGGAGGAAAACCATGGCTAGAGAAAGAGGCCCAAGATTTAAACAGTGTAGAAGACTTGGCTTAAATGTTTCAGGACATCCAAAAGCTATGAATAGATCTGTTAAGGGAACAAGTAGAGCAGATAAAAAATTATCTGAATATGGAGTTAGACTATTAGAAAAGCAAAGATTAAGAGCTTACTATGGGGTTTTAGAAAAACAATTTAGAAAATATGTTGAAGATGCTTTTAAAACTAAAGAAGGCACAACAGGAGAAGCTTTATTAATAAGATTGGAATCAAGACTAGATAATCTTGTATACAGAATGGGTTTTGCTAATTCTATTAGGGCAGCAAGACAAATGGTCAATCATGGACATATCTTAGTTAATGGAAACAAAGTTGATATTCCATCATATAAGGTAGAACCAGGAACAAATATCTCATTAACAGAAAAAGCACGAAAATCTCCAAACTATATTGAAACCATAAAAGCTCATGTAAATACTTTACCTTATATTGAATCTAACTTAGATGAATTTAAGGCTGTTTATACTAGATATCCACAAAGAAATGAATTACCAATAATGATCAATGAAAATCTAATAGTTGAGTTTTATTCTAGATAGTCATTTTGTTAATTATTCTAGCAATATTGTACGGTTCATACTTCTTAAAATTAAAGTATATTTTGCCATGGAAAAAGCTATACAGTGCAGTGTATAGCTTTTTTTTTATAAATAAACTATAGAATTAAACAATTTGGCTACTTACAACAGCCAATAAAGTTTTAGAATCAGTTAAAATTGTTATTTCCTGTGGAATAACAATATCTTCAATAAATACTTTATCATCAGCTTTCATATCAGCAACATTAATTTCGATTGATTCAGGAATTTTTTCAACATTTCCTTGTAAATCTATAAACAAATTATGAGTTTCCAATGTCAATCTCTTAGATTCTAAATTTTCTTGTCCAATAATTTTAATAGGAATTCTCATTTTTATAACTTCATTTGGTTTAATATATTGAAAATCTACATGTAATATTTCATGTAGATTATTTTTCTGAACATCTTTAACCACGCAATTAAATTTTTTATTATCTAATTCAATTTCTATAATAGATCCACTATTGTTTTTTCTAAGCATTCTTCTAAGTTCTGCATTACACATTTTTATAGGAATAGTATTATCAAGGAACTCTCCATATATTATCCCTGGAATTTGACCAGTTTTTCTTAATTTACTTTGATTTGTCTTTACATTTCTTTCATATACTTTAAATGCTAAATTTGACATAATAAATACCTCTTTCATTAACTTTATATTTGATAATAATCATTAAGCTCTATAAAGTTAAGGTGATTGTACTTATAAATATGAGATATTTATGCAACCACACCTAGAGCTTAATTTCAAAGCCCCACATATGCATCATCCTCCTTTGGTTTATTACAATGAGTTTACTTAATAAGCAAAATAAAATCAAAATGTGAAAAGTAATGATTTGGTAATAAAATATAGATTTAATATCGAAGTATTAAAGAAAAATATAGAATATTATGACAAATTGATAAAAGTTAGTATTTATTATTAAACTGGGAAAGTTGATACAATTTCTATATTAGACTAAATAAGTTTTTAATAATTGATTTTATTTTCATCAATTAAATTAAGATAAATAGTATAGTTTAGAAGGAATTATTAAAATGTTTACATAATTATCATTGACATCAATAACTTAGTATGTTAATCTGAAACATATAGTTTTAAAAACTATATATATTAGATTAATATACGAAATTGGAGATAAAATATGATTAAAATTGTATCAGATTCATCAACTCTTTATTCTATCAAAGAAGGACAAGCTAATAAAATCGATATTGCACCACTTACAGTTAGCATTAATAATAAAACATATAGAGAATATGAAGACATTAATACAGAAGACTTTATTGATATAATAAACCAAGGACATATTCCTAAGTCATCTCAACCATCTATTGGAGAAGTTCTAGATATATATAGTAAATATCCAGATGATGAAATAATAAATATTTCTATGGCAGATGGTCTGTCAGGTACATATAATTCAGCATGCATGGCAAAAAATATGGATAACAATCCAGACCGTATAGAGGTTATAAATTCTAAAACTTTATGTGGACCACATAGATATTTGGTAGATTTAGCAGTAAAGCTTTCAGAAGCTAGTTATACAAAAGATGAAATAGTAAAAGAATTAAAAGAAATTATCGAAACATCAAAATCATTTTTAATTCCGCACGATTTTGACTTTTTAGTAAGAGGGGGCAGGATATCATCTATAGTTGGTAAAATTGGTAGTGCAATAAAATTAGTACCGGTTATGACTTTAGCAGAAGATTGTAAATCTCTTATAAAATTTGCTACTAAACGTACATATAAAAAAGCTATGAAAAAGATAAGTGAAGCTTTTTTAGAATGGAATATTGATTCTAGTTATAAAATCTATATTTCTCATGCCTGCAAAGAAGATTTAGCACATGAAGCTAAGGAAATTATATTAGAAGCAATTAAAAATATAGAAATAGAAATTAAGTTGCTAAGTCCTGTATTTACAACACAAGGAGGTCCAGGTTGTGTTGCTATACAAGTAATAAAAAAGCATGATTTATTAAAATAATTGATTCATAGGAGAAGAAATATGAATAAAGGGAAAAGTGAGAATCTAATGAGGAATATTTTAGAATTCCATTGTCCAAGATACAATGAACTCCCTAAAGTTCCACTATATAAGGAGCAAGTTATTGAATATATAGAAAATGTATTAAAAGGAATTAATGTAAGACATAGTGAAAGGCTAATTACTCCGACAATGCTTAATAATTATGTTAAGCAAAAGGTAGTTTCTCCTCCAAAAGATAAAAAATATAATGAAAAGCATCTAGCATATTTAATTATAGTTTGTATATTAAAGCAGGTTTTTACTATACAAGAAATATGTAATTTAATAAGAGGGCAAATAAATACTTGCCCTATAGAAGAAGCGTATGACTTTTTTTGTGTAGAACTAGAAAAGTCTCTAAAGGCTGTTTTTGATACAAGAAATTTTTCTGAACCTAGTTCTGCAAGAAGAGTTACTAGAGAATCAGAAGTTGTTAGATCTACAGTAATGTCTTTTTCTCATAAGATATATATATACGAATATATTTTTGATGAAGTAATAAAAAAAGGTTTCTAATATTAGGGTATTTAATAAATACTTAATATATATGGATAGAGTAGATTTTATATTAAAAGCTTATGATAAAATCCTTTTAAAATGCTATAATGTAATAGAATAATATAAGGGTAAGGTATAAGTTATGAGAAAAAATATTAAAATTAAGCCTAGTAGGCAAGCTTCTATTCCAGGGTTTATAGGTGGAATAATATTTGTTTTAATAGGTATATTTATAGTAATACCTCAATTTGGACTATTCGGATTTTTTTGGACATCCATGGCAGTTGGAATAACTATAACTAATGGTATAAATGTATTTAGTGAAAAAGGAATACCAAGTGAAGAAATTTATATAGAATCAGATGGATACCATGATAGAAATTTTGAAAATAATATAAATCAAGAAAAAGAATTAGACTTTGAAGAGAAATTAAGAAAATTAAAATCGCTAAGAGATGATGGAATTATAAGCGAGATTGAATATGAAGCTAAAAGAATTGAAATATTAAATAAAATAAAGTAGGCTAAGAGAGTAAGTTTATTCATGGTCTGCTTTCACTTCAAGTCAATATAAACTTAATATTGCCACTTGAAAAGTGAAGGTAGGAAAGTATAAAGTGAAACTGTTTTTATACATTGAAATGATAAAGTCGTGGTATAAAGAAATTACCTAAATTTCAAAAACCTTTATACTTTCTTATATTTAAATAGGAGCGTCCTAAAAGGAGCGCTCCTATTTTTTTTATAGATATTTTATTAAATAGTAGTTGTTGGTTGTGTGTAGACTCTTTTAGAAAGCTCTTCATCAATCATATATATAGCAGCAGGATTATCTTCAGCTCTTCTTAGCTTTTTTAATAAAGTATTAAAATTATTTTCTTCTTCGACTTGCTCATCAATAAACCATTTAAGTAGACTAATAGTTGCGTGTTCCTTTTCTTCAAAAGCCATATCAGCTAATTCATAAATTTTGCTAGTTACTAATTGCTCATGTTTATATCCTCTTTCAAATAAATCAATTAAACTATTAAAATCTGATTGAGGTTTAATAATTTCTTTTAATTTAACAACACCATTTTTTTGAAATATGTAATCATAAATTTTCATTGCATGATCTAATTCTTCTTTTGCTTGAATTCTAAAGAAATTTGCAAATCCACTTAGATCTATAGATTCAGCATAAGATGCCATAGCTAAATAAGTATAAGATGAATAAAATTCAAAATTAACTTGTTCATTAAGATTGTTTAAAATCGTATTACTTAACATTTGTACCCTCCTTTATATAAAAGTAAAAAACATACATATAAATGATATAAGATTAGAAAAGTTAACTATAGAAATTAAAAAAAAGTATATAAAAAATATCATTGACTATTTTGAAAGACAATGATAAAATTAGGTATTATAAAAATGTGTATTAATTTAATCATACCACATTTAAAGAAATAAGTCAAGGGGAAAATAAAATTTTTGGAGGTTAATTTATGGAAAATAATATTGTGTCTATTTCAGATTTATTTGTAAGTAAAGAAACTTTTTTAGAAGTTCAAAAATGTAATGAAAAAACTTTAGAATATGGTTTGAAGCTTTCAGCAGAAGATATAAATATAATTTTACAGACAAGAAAAGAATCACTTATAAAAACAGGCCGAATAGAATTAGGCGGAGAGCTAATTCAAAAGATTATATTAACCTTTTGTGATTCACCTTATATTTCTCAATATAACTATATTGAGACTATAGATGATATAATAGAAACTTTTTATTATTATAAAAACGAAACAATGGATGAAATAGGTGATGAGGATTTAATAAATTTAATGAAAAATTATTTTGATAATGAGTGCCAAGGTTCCTTAGATCTTCTTAAGTATAAATATCTAGATAATATTGCACACAATATAAAGTATGGAGTTACAGACTATTTAAATATGAATGAAGACAAAGATGAATATGAAGATGGGGATGATAATAAATAATGAACAAAGTTATTATAAATAATCCAGATAGAATAGAAGAATTATTAAATCAAGAGTATTATTTTCAGTCTTTACTACAATATGCTTATTCAAATAATTTATTAAATAAAGAGCAATTTGAAAATATACAAATTCAAATTATAGGCATTTTAAAAGAATTAGTTGGTTATTATACAATGGGAGAAAGCACTTCAGTTAGAGTAGAAGTAGCAGAAAGTTTACTTTTATCTATATATTATACAATAAGTTTATTCTTGAAAAACAACTTTAAAGCTATTGAGAGTATAGATTTAATTAAAAAGAATAATATCAAAGAGATATTTAATAAAGGGCAAAAGCTTTTAAAAGTTAAACTTAATGAATGCACTACTTTGCTAGAATATATAACAAAGACTAAAATACTAATAAAAAATTATGCTTATATAGATACTATGGAATACGGAATTCCCTTGTTTTTTAAGGAATATAATTTTAGATATGAAAGTCATGAAGTTCCCGGATCTATAGATTATCCGTTAGCTAATTATGAAATAAATTTAGCTGGAGTAGAATATATTGAGAGATATTTGAAAAATTTATATCTAGAAAATTTATTCTGTTCTAATTTTAATTTCAAAGATATAGATGAATTACTAAATGGATATGATAAAAAATCGTATCACCTATTAATAAATGTTTTTAAAATTGTATTAACAAACTCTATAGGATCTATTTTATTAAATAGAAGTGCTAAGAACTTATTAATAACCTCTTCTGATAAAATATATATTGAGTATAAACTTAAAGATTTATCAGAAGCTCAACTTAAAGATAATATATTAATGGCTATAGAAAAAATTTGTAGCGAGTTTTCTATAGATAATCAAGAATTAATAAATTATTTAAATAATATTTCTGTAGAAATTAGTCATGAAATTAATATAAATAAAATAGACAAAATATTTATTACTCCAAATAATGAAAAAGAAAATATTATAAAATATAAAGACAGAAAAAGTATTAAAAATAATTTATTTAGATATGTAACTGAAGAAATTAGAACTTGTAATACTGTAGAAGATAAAATAAAAATAATTAAAGAAGATATTCATAGCTTAAGGGATTTAGTAGATGTATTAGGAGCAGATTGTATTTTTGAACATGAATTTTATAAAGTTTTTAATTCATTAGAGGATATTGAAATAGCGTTATTAATAAAATATTTACCAAGTAATAAGGATTTAGATAGCGATTATGGGACTGAAAGTGAAAAAGAATGGCATGAAAAGCTAAAAGAATATTTAGATTACATTGATGATTATAGAAAAAAGAATATTATGTCATTATCAAATAAAATTGAGATATAAAAAGTATCTAGATGAATTGAATACTTATGGAATTTAGTGTAAAGATAACTGAATTTAGTGAAGAAGCTAATGCAAGGAATTTATTGGCAGTGTTTCATTTATCAATTGAAAGACATATAATATAAACAATAAAGTAACGTATGATAGAAAGGAGAGGATACTATGACTAAACCTATTATTGGAGTTACAGCACTTTTTGATGATGATAGAGACAGTATTTGGATGTTACCCTCTTATTTAAATGTGATTACAGATTTAGGTGGAATTCCTGTTATATTGCCAATTATAGATAATGAAAATGACATTAGAAGAATAGTTAGTAAATTTGATGGATTTGTAATAACTGGAGGACAAGATGTAAATCCTGCTATATATAATGAAAAAAGAGCAGAGTATTGTGGAAATATAAATAATGGCAGAGACACTACTGAGCAGATATTAATAGATGAAGTCCTAAACCTTGATAAACCATTACTTGCCATATGTAGGGGCTTCCAACTTTTAAATGTATATTTAGGGGGAACGTTATATCAAGATATAAAAATAGAAAAAAATAATAATATTGAAAGTGTTCATAAACAAGATAAACCTTATTATGTACCAAGCCATAAAGTAAAAATAAAGGAAAACTCATTATTATTTAATATTACAGGTAAAGAAGAAATATTAGTAAACAGTATGCATCATCAAGCTATAAAGAATTTATCAACACATTTAAAAGTAGCAGCAATAAGTGAAGATGAAATAATAGAAAGTGCTTATATGGATAATAAAAAATTTGTTCTAGGTGTACAATGGCATCCAGAATTATTATATAAAAATTATGAAGAACAAAAAAATATTTTTAAAAAATTTATGCAAAACACTTTATAAAGCATAATTATATTACCAAAAAAATACTTTTAATAACTTTAAATGGAATTTAAATACTATTTATGGAAAAAATAAACATTGTGGCAAAGTGATAGAAAAGTGAGAAAAGAATAAGAAAGCCAAGTTAAACTTGAGCAACAGAGAATACTGCTTTTTACTTATATTAATAATAATAGTAAGATATGATTGTTACTAGTAATTATTAATTCATAAAGTTTGCAAACTATATAATAGAGCTAAGGAGTTGTACTTTGTGGAAGTAAACAGTATTAATCTTAGTCAAGAAGTGTATAGATCTGATGCAGAGAAAATATGCAATTGGCTTAGTGATGAGGAAATAATAAGTTATTTAAATGAAGATACTAATGTAAAAAGAAATTTAATCAACGTTATAAATAGGGTAAACATGCCGATATTAACTCATCTTTTTAATAATAATTGTAGATTTTTTACTATAAAAAATATATATGGAACAATAGGCTTCTTAAGATTAGTTCCTAAAAGTGAATTCGTAGAAGTCGTTATCGCAGTAGGTGAAAAAGATCTATGGGGTAAAGGGATAGGACATAATGCAGTGCTAGAAGCTTTAAAAGTAGCTTTTTTTGATATGAGAGCTGAGTATGTCGTAGCCAAAATTAAAAAGAGTAATAAAAGATCTCAGAATCTTTTTAAAGGGGTAGGTTTTAAACAAGCTAAAGAACTTGAAAAAGAGATTGAATACCATATAAATATGAAATCTTTTATTAAAGTAGCTGCATAGATTTATTTGACTTAACTAATATAAAATAGTAATTATCGTTAAAGTTAAATATTGAGTATAGACACTTAAAATATATTGAATAATTCTGCTTAAAGTATTGATTTTTGTTAATCAATACTTTTTTTATGTTAAAATTAGAAGATAAAAATCCGTAAGAAGTTTTTAAAACAATATGTTAAATTATTGTTGGAGGTAGATATATGAAAAAGGAGGAAAAATGGAAGGCTGTTATAGAGTATGATTCAACATATGATGGAAAGTTTTTTTATGGAGTAAAGACTACGAAAATATTTTGCCGACCATCTTGTAAATCAAAGAATCCAGTTAAGGAAAATGTAATATTCTTCTCTACAGCACAAGGAGCAATTGAAGGTGGATTTAGACCTTGTAAGAGGTGCCGACCTGATTTAATAGAATATAATCCTAGTATTAATATTGCTAATAATATTAAGGATATTTATGATAAATATTACTATGATGAAGAATTAATTAATTCTAAGATAGAAGAATTACATATAGCAAAAAGTCATTTACTAAGAATTTTTAATAAAGTTTTTAATTTAACACCTAGAGTATATATCTCAAAACTTAGGGTAAAAAAAGCAAAAGAACTTTTAAAAACTACTAATAAATCAATTATTGAAATTTCTTATGAATGTGGTTTTAAAAGTTTATCAACATTTTATGACAATTTTAAGAAAGTTGAAGGTATAAATCCTAGAAGTTATCGTATAAAATGATTAATAGTTTATTTGTGAAATAAACTTGAAAGGAGTTATATGAAAAGTATTTTTTACTATAAAACTATAATTGGAGAAATTGGGATTGCTGAAAATGGAAGGGGTATTACAAATATTTATACAAAAGAAAAGCTAAAACTTGAAGATGATGTAGAGATAAGAGAAACTAAACTAATCAAAGAGGCATTAAATCAACTTAATGAGTATTTATCTGGAAGTAGAATGAATTTTAGTATTCCATTAGAGTTAGAAGGAACAGAATTTCAAAGTAAGGTGTGGAATGAACTTATTAATATACCTTATGGGCAAAAGGTAACTTATAAAGAAATAGCAGAAAAAATAGGAAATCCAAAGGCAGCTCGAGCTGTAGGGATGGCTAATAATAAAAATCCAATATTAATAATAATACCATGCCATAGAGTTATAGGGAAAAGTGGGAAATTAGTTGGATATGCAGGAGGTTTAAAAATGAAAGAAAAATTGTTAGAGATAGAAGGTAAAAATCATTTATAGAATTAATATATGTCATAGGAGGGGATAGTTTGGAGGTTAATCTTAGTGAAGATATTAATTTAAAGATTAGGCAAGAGCTAGTAAATTTATCTGAAGAGAATTATAGAGAGTTTTCTTCGAAGCTTTTACCAGGAGTTAAAAATATTCTTGGAGTTAGACTGCCAAATTTAAGAAGGATGGCAAAAGAAATAGCAAAGGATGATTGGAGAAGCTACTTAAATAGTCCAAGAGATTATTACTTTGAAGAGATTATGCTACAAGGTATGGTAGTTGGATACATTAAGGATGTGGATATAGACGAAATTTTAGAAGTTATAAGAAAATATGTAGCAAAGATTAATAACTGGTCTGTTTGCGATAGTTTTTGTAATGGATTAAAATTCACTAATAATAACAAAGAAAAAGTGTGGGAATTTATACAAAAATATATTTTGTCTAAAAATGAATTTGAAGTAAGATTTGCAATCGTTATGTTACTTAATTATTACATAGAAGAAGATTATATTAAATTAGTTTTAAGTAAATTAGATAAGATTAAACATGAGGGATATTATGTTAAAATGGCTGTTGCTTGGGCAATATCAGTTTGCTATGTGAAATATGATGAATTAACAATAAAATA
Organism: Clostridium sartagoforme; assembly: GCF_039521405.1. Taxonomy (NCBI): domain Bacteria; kingdom Bacillati; phylum Bacillota; class Clostridia; order Eubacteriales; family Clostridiaceae; genus Clostridium; species Clostridium sartagoforme. Next base: position 80,518 of record NZ_BAAACH010000015.1, on the reverse strand, counting down.
TTTAAGGAAAAATAGTTTAGATAATTTTACATATAATAAAACATTACAAAAGATTTGTGAGTCATTAAAGGTCTCTAAAGAAAATAAGGTTATTATCAAAAGTATGAAAAGAAAATAAATAATTATATATAGATAAAGATAGTTAGACGATTTTATAAGGATATTATTAAATCGTCTAATATCATATTACCCCCAAGTTTATAGTCATAGTGAGAATTATTATTCATGGATTTTATAAAACTCCATGTTGCATTCCAAAACTTAACTACAAAAAGGTAGTTTTCTAATTTTTCTTTTAGATATGAAGAGTAGTTTCCAAAATAATTTTTAATCAATTCATTTCTCATTTCATCATTTAAAAACCAAGATAAAGTAGCTAAGTCAAAAAAAATATCTCCCATTCCAGAAAATTCAAAGTCAATAAGATATACAGAATCCTTACTATATAAAATATTAGATATATTTAAATCATTATGACATAATCCGTAATGGATGTTTTGTGTTAAAGTATATTCTAATAAGTTTAGCTTTTTCATTAATATATTTATGTCATGATTAAAGTTAAAATTTGAATTAAGTAAAAAATTAATATTTTCATTAATTATCTTAAAAGGATTAAAGTAATTAGTACATTTTAAGCCATGTAGTTTTTTTAATATAGAAATCAAGTCATTAATGAAAATAGGTGAATTATAAAATTCTAGATTGATTTTAATAGACTTCTTAAATTCACTTAATAAGACTCCAGTATCTTTATTGTGGTAAAGAATATCAGGAGAAATGTTAAGTGGATTAACTATATTTAAAATATCATGTTCATCTGAAAAATTATTAGTATTATTTTTACTTGGAATTCTTAAGACATATTTTGAATTTTGTATTTCCAATAGATAATTTGAATTATTTAGACCACCCAGTTTTTTTAGTAAAATATTTTTAGTTAATGTATTCATAAAATCTCCTAAAAGGCTAGTTTATAGATATATTTTAACATATATTTTTTAGTATTTTAATGAATTTATAAAAATTTGAAAGCATTATCCATAGGGATAATGCTTTTATATTTAAAAAAATTTCAACAAAAATTTTTTTAATATCTTGACAACGGTTTCTAGCTATAATATTATTACATTAACAGGTTAACATGTTAAGTTGTAATTAGGTTAAGTACTAAACCAAAAAAATGACTTTTAAATTTATATAATTAATTATAAAATTCTAAGATTCATAATTACTAAAATGAATTAAAAATCTACTTAGTAGATAATTTAAGAATTTGATATTAATTATTAAATGGAAACTATAACTTGAAGGCCTTAATGATATAACATATAATAAACTTAACATATTAACATGTCATATTATTAAGGAGGAATAGAAATGGTTTCTAAATATCAAATTATAAAACAAGACATTATTCAAATGATTGAAGATAAAAAATTCAAACCCGGAGATAAGATATATTCAGAAGGAGAATTGAAAAAAATTTATAATGTTAGTAGTACAACAGTTGTAAAAGCTCTTCAAGATTTAGTTTTAAGTGGATACCTTATTCGAAAACAAGGTGAAGGTACATTTGTAAGAAAAAACTTTAAGCATAGACGTGCATTTATAGATGAAGGTAGTCCAATAACTCAGGAGTTTAAAGAGCAATATAAAATTGTTGAAAGTAAAAAATTAATTTATGTAAAAGAAATAGAAAATCCAGAAATAGCAAAGAAACTGAATGTTAGATCAAACGATATTTTAGTAGAGTTCTGTCGTGTTGGTTATGTAAATGATAGACCTTGGCATGTACAAAATAGTTATATTCCTAAAAAATATTTAAAAAACTTTCCATATAATGAGCTGAAAGAAAGTAATAGGCTTTCAGATGAATTAAGGAAAATGTTTGGAATAAATTTAATGACATTGCCAATGAAGAAAAAAATAGAAATAGAGTTTCCAATTGTAGAGGATAAGGTATGTGAGATTTTGAAAATAGATAGAAATATACCTGTTTATAAATCAGAAGGAATAACATACTATCCAGAAAAGCAGCCTTTTGAATTTGTTAGAAACTACATACATTATAAATTTTACTCAATTGAAATTCAAACTGAAGATAATGTCGAGTGATGAATAGAAAAAGACATTAAGGAGTTAAAAAAATGCGAGTAATTAAAAAAGAATCATTAGTTGGTAGTGAGCGTTACTTAAATGGAGGATTTTTAACCAAAAAAGAAATTAAAGATGCTTTAGATGATTGTATTAGGAAAATCGATAGAAATATTGAAGTTTTTGGAGAAAAATTTCCAACTCCAGCAACTAAGAATAATACTTATGAAGTGATGGATAATACTGAGTGGACTAATGGTTTTTGGACTGGTATATTGTGGCTAGCATATGAGTACACAAAAGATGAGAAATATAGAAGAATAGCTGAAAAGCATGTAGAATCCTTCCATAATAGAATTATAAATAATATTGAAGTTGAGCATCATGATTTAGGATTTTTATATACCCCATCTTGTGTCAGTTCATATAAATTAACAGAAAATAAATTAGCATATGATGCTGCAGTTATGGCAGCAGATAAATTAATTGGTCGCTATCAAGAAGTTGGTGGATTTATACAAGCATGGGGAGAGCTTGGTGCTCGTGATAACTATAGACTAATTGTAGATTGTCTTTTAAATATCCCATTATTGTATTGGGCTAGTAGCGTAACTGGAGATAGTAAGTATAAGGAAATTGCAGATAGACATTTTGGTACTACTATTTCAAATGCTATTAGAGAAAATGCATCTGCATACCACACTTTTTACTTTGATCCTGAAACAGGAGATCCGATAGGGGGAAAAACAAGGCAAGGTTATTCAGATGACTCTAGCTGGGCTCGTGGACAAGCGTGGTTAATTTACGGAATAGCATTAAATTATTATTATAACCCTCAAAAGGAAAGTTTAGAAAACTTTGAGGCAGTAGCAAATTATTTTATAAATCGTTTACCAGAAGACTTTGTATGCTATTGGGATTTGATTTTTAATGATAATTCAGGACAATCTAGAGATTCATCTTCAGCAGCGATTGCTGTTTGTGGCTTCAATTTAATGGATAAGTTCTTGCCAGAAAGTAATGAAATGAAAAATGTCTACAGACATATAGAGCACATAATTTTAAGAAGTTTGATTAACAATTATACAAAAGAATTAACTGAAGGAGCAACCGCATTATTGAACCATGGAGTTTATTCATGGCATTCAGGCAAAGGCGTTGATGAAGGAAATATATGGGGTGACTATTATTATATGGAGGCATTAATTCGCTTTTATAGTAATTGGAATATGTACTGGTAATTCTATTAATGTAATGGAGGAATAGTTATGGAAAATAAGCCAAATATAAAAAAAATACGTATAGATGAGCGTTTAATTCATGGGCAAGGTACATTATGGGTTAAAAGTTTAGGCGTTAATTTAGTTATAGTAGCAAATGATAAGGTATCGACAGATCCAATTCAACAAACGCTAATGAAAACAGTTATTCCAAAAGAAGTTAATATGCGTTTTTGGACAATTGATAGAACCAATGAGGTTATTTGGAAAGCTGCACCAAACCAAACTATTTTTGTTGTTGTAAAAGATTGTAAGGACGCATTAAGATTAGCTGAAGGCGGATTTCCTATGATGGAAGAATTAAATGTAGGTAATGTGCATGCAGCTGAAGGTAAAGAAAAGGTTTCTCAATTTATTTATTTAGGTGAAGAAGATAAGGAAGCTTTACGTAAATTAAGAGATAAATATAATATTAAATTTGATACTAAAACATCACCAGTATCAAATGATGGTGTTCAAACAATAGAAGCTTTAAATAAGGCGATATTATAGAATAGAGGAGGATTACATTATGGAAATTACATTAGTTCAAGCACTTTTAATTGGACTAGTAACTGCATTTTGTTATGCAGGACAATTATTAGGTATTTATACTAACCGTTCAATTGTTATGGCATTCTTTGTTGGATTAATCTTAGGGGATATCCCAACGGCTCTAACATTTGGGGCATTAGCAGAATTAGCATTCATGGGATTTGGTGTTGGTGCAGGTGGTACAGTTCCTCCAAACCAATTAGGACCTGGAATCGTTGGAACAATAATGGCTATAACTTTAAAAAATCAAGGAGTTACTCCTGAATCAGCCTTATCACTATCATTCCCGTTTGCGGTATTATTCCAATTGCTTACTACTAGTTTATATACTGCTTTCTCTGGAACAACAAGTAATGCTAAAAATTTAATAAAAGAAGGTAAGTATAGTAAATTCAATGTGGTTGCTAATCTTACATTTATAGGCTTCTTAGTTGTTGGATTTATAGTAGGTCTAGCATCAGCAGTAAGTTTACCTGCTTTACAAGCATTTGTTGATGTTCTACCACAATGGTTAGTTAAAGGATTCTCAGTTGCTGGTGGACTTGTACCTGCAATAGGATTTGCAATGATTATGTCAGTTATGTTAAAGAAAGAATACATTCCATATGTGTTATTAGGATATATATGTGTTTCATATTTAGGATTACCAACTATGGCTACTGCACTAGTCGGAGCAGTATTTGCAATAATTATGTATAACTTAAATACAGAAAAAGCACAAGTTGTAGTAGCTAGCACTTCAAATGTTGCTGTAGAAGAGGAGGATTTTTCAAATGGCATCTAGAAAACCGGTATTAACATCAAAAGATTATTTAAATACTTCTTTAAGAGCTTATTATCTACAAAATGGATTTAACTATAATTCATATCAAGGAACAGGATATTTATTTGCAATATTACCAGCGTTAAAGAAAATTTTTAAAAATGAACCAGATAAGCTAAAAGAAATAGCTGGTGGAAATATTGAATTTTATAACACAAGCCCTCATATGGTACCTTTTATAACAAGCTTACAATTAGCAATGCTTGATCATGGTGAAGATGTAGAAGATGCTCGTAGCATTAAAATGGCTTTGATGGGCCCTTTAGCAGGTATTGGTGATTCTCTTGCACAATTTGGTGTAGCTCCATTATTTTCAACAATTTTTGCTGGATTAGCAATGGATGGATTAAGCTTTGCACCTATGGCTTTCTTTATAACTATAAATGTTACATTGTTTATTGTTAAATTGTTAATGGGACATTTAGGATATAAACTTGGAACTAGTGTAATTGCTACTTTAAGTGAAAAAATTGGACAAATATCTCATGCAGCAAATATTGTTGGTGTTACTGTAATTTCTGCATTAGCAGTTTCGTTTGTAAAGGCGAAGATAGGTATTCAATACGCTACTACCCTTGCAGCAGGAGCTGATACAAAAGAACAAGTAGTTTCTCTTCAAGGAATTTTAGATAAGATACTTCCAAATATGTTACCTGCTGTTATTACTATAATAGTATTTGTATTAGTAAAAAAATATAAATGGTCAACATATAAGTTACTAGCTTTATTATTTGCATTAGGTATAGTACTTTCATACTTTGGTATCCTGGTTTAGGAGGTATTGAAATGCAAAAGATAATTATAGTAGGACATGGAAATTTTCCAAGTGGAATTTTATCAGCAGTATCTCTACTAGTAGGAGAAAATGAAAATATTATAGGTCTAAATTTAAATGGTGAATTAACACATGAGCAATTTGAAGAACAATTAAAATCTATTTTAGATCAGAACGATCATGCTATAGTACTAGCAGATTTAACTGGAGGAGCTCCTCATCAAATCTCAGCTCGTTTAGTATTAGAATCTGGTAATAAAAATCAATATGTTATTTCCGGGGTTAATCTGGCATTAATTGTTGATATAGTAATGAAAAGTCTTTTTGGTGAAGTTTCAGATGATGAACTGCAAGATACATTACTTAAGTCTATTGATGAATGTAAAGAAACAACTACTCTATTAAGTGCTAGGATGATGGGATAATGAGTAAAAATAATATAACTTTTATAATAATAATTATTATAACATCTTTAGCATTTTTTATACTATCGTCAATTATTCAATATAAAAGAGTAAAGAAGAATAGTGAAGAACATTCAAGTTTTCTTGAAGGGCTTAAAATTGGTGAAAAAATTGTATTGAGTTCAGGAGTTTTGGGCGTGATATTGCATAAGAATAAAGATAGTTATTCTATAGAAATAGCTAAAGATGTTATAATAGAAGTTTTACCATCTAGTATTATAGGAAGAAGAAAATGAGGATATTAAATTATGATAACTTTTGATTTAGTGAACAGGTATAGTAGTGAATTTTTAAAAGGAACTTGGGAAGAAAAAGTTAAAAGTAATTGTAGTAAGGAAATAAAAAGAGCAAGATTTCAAGGTAATTTATTATGTGAAAATATAATTATTTATAATGATCCTATGGATATGGAATCAACCTCTATCCCATATATATTTGATGGAGTTAATTGGAATAAATCTCTTAATGGAGATCCAGAATGGATTTTTATGTTAAGCAGACATGGATTTATGATTGACTTAGCTGTAGCCTATAGGCTTACTAAAGATAGAAGATATTTATTAAAATGGAAAGATTATTTGTTTAGTTTTATAACTCATAATGGAATTCCATCAGAAAACAACAAAGATTCTTGGCGTAATATTGATACTGGAATAAGATTATCAAATTGGATGAGAAGCCTTATATATTTAGGTCGTGATCTAGTTTTATCAACAGAAGAGTTAAAACTTTTTGAGGAGTCTTTAAAAGTACACTTAAACTATCTTTATGAAGAGTATAAACCAAAGCAGCTCTTAAGTAACTGGGGGGTACTATTAGTAACGGGAATATTATCGGTATCGATATTATTTCCTGAACTAGTAGATGAAGATCATAAAAATTGGGCGTGGAATTTATTGAGTGATCAAATTGAAATACAATTTTATAAGGATGGAATTCAATGGGAACAAAGCCCTCTTTATCATCATGAAGTTGTTTTGAGTATTGCTTATGTAATAATGCATGCAGAATATACAAAGCAAGAAATGAAGGTAAATATTCGTGAGAAGTTAAAACCGTTAATTTATGCATCACAATATTATGTTAAACATAATAATAAATTATTATCACTACATGATAGTGACGGTGTCGATTTTTCTTACGTATATAGTATATATAGATGTTTAGGGTTAACGTCTGAAAAAGTATATAATAATGAAAAAGGAATTTTATTTGTTGGTAAGAAATATGATAAAATGTCTAATTTCAATTATGAAGAAAATGAAAATATTAATGGGTGTTTTAAGCAAAAAGATAGTGGTTTTTTAGCATATAAAGATAAAAAACATTTGATAACAATGTTTAATGGACGTCATGGTAGTGGACATGGTCATGCATCACTTGGAAGTGTAACAATAAGTTTGAATAAAGAAGATTTAATAGGAGATCCAGGTAGATTTACATATCAACAGGATTCTGTTATTAGAAGCAGTTTAAAAAGGCAATGGATGCATAACACAGTGGATGTTGATAATAAAGAGGGATTTATTATTAATGGAGCTTGGTCTTATGACGAAATACAAGATCCTATATCTAATAATTATGTTCAAGATGGTAATTATATAGTATTAGAAAGTTCTTGGGTTGGAAAATCAATAAATAAGCTAAAAAATAAAAAAGATATCCAAGGGGAAGAACTATATATAATTAAAAGAACTGTTTTTATACAGTCAGAAATGAATATTGTTATTATATTTACCAATATTGAATATCCAGGCAAACATAAATGGCGTTCAATTTATAATATTGAGCCAACAGCAAAATGCATTAATGGTGAAAAATATATAATGAAGACAAATAAAAGAAATTTTGCAGCGGATGTTTTATATGGTGAGAAATTTAAACACAGTAAGAGTATATTTTCTAATAAATATAATCAATTATGTAATAATGATAAATTGATATCAGAAGAATTTTTTACAGACAGAGGCAATAAAGTAGAAGCATTTTATGAGTATGATTTATTAAGTGTTAGGAAAGTAAATGTTCATCAAAATGGGAGCAATTCATCAGCAGATAAAGATAAAATAATAGGCTTTGAAATTAAAATTAACGATACAAATAAGAAATTTTCTGTTTATTATTGTGCTTATGATACTTTTAAAGGCGATAAGCTTTATATAAGTGAAAACAACCATAGCATATATGGAAAATTAACTGTATTTGATGAAAAAAATAGAAGAATAAAGTTATTATAGGATTTAAGAAAAATAATAATACATTAAGGTGGGTTGGATTTGAAGGATGGAATAATCATTTAAATTCAACCCAATTTTTATAATAAATAAATTTCATGATAGGAGAGCTTATATGAATAAACAAGAAGTAAAAATGATAATGAAGAAAAAGTTAATAGCAGTGATTAGAGGAAATAATTTAGAGGAAGCAGAACTTATATGTAAAACTCTTGTAGAATCAGGAATAACAACTTTAGAAATTACATTTAGTTTGCCTAGAGCAGAAAAATTAATCAAAAATTTAAAGAAGAATTTACCTAATGCTCTTATTGGAGCTGGAACTGTTTTATCTAGAGAACAGGCAGCCTTAGCAATATCAAATGGAGCAGATTTTATTGTATCACCATGTATAGTAGAAGAAGTAGGTCAGTTCTGTAAAGAAAAAGATGTTTTTTGTTCGATGGGAGCTGCAACACCAACAGAAATATATAACTCTTATTTAGCAGGAAGCGATGTGGTCAAGCTATTTCCTGGAGATTGTATATCTATGAATATGATTAAAGGGATAAAAGCACCAATGCCTTTTATAGATATTATGCCAACCGGTGGAGTTGATGATAAAAATATTAATGATTGGTTTGATAATGGGGCTTATGCAGCAGGATTTGGAGGTTATTTAACAAAAGGAATAAATTCATCTAACCTTAACTTACTAAAGGAACGCTGTGAAAAACTAATCAAGGCTGTTAAAGCAGAGGATATAGATATATAAAGAAAAATAGTTTTTTACCAGTTACAACTAGATTATACAAGGAGGATTAATAAGTGAGTGACGTTATATTATTTGGAGAGCCTATGGCTTTATTTATAGCAAAAGATGAAGGAAATATAGACGAAGTAAAGAATTTTAAAAGATCATTAGCAGGGGCAGAGGTAAATGTGTGCATAGGTCTTACAAGATTACAGCATAAAGTTTCGTATATAACAAGATTAGGAGAAGATCCTCTTGGAAAGTATATAAAAAGGTATTTAGAGGAAGAAAGAATTAGTACAGAGTTTGTTACTTTTGATAAATTAAATAAAACAGGAATTATGTTAAAAAGTAAAGTCTTAGTTGGTGATCCTGAAACAGCTTATTATAGAAAAGACTCTGCTTTTTCAAAAATGAAAGCAGAAGATATTGAAGCTATAGATTTAGAAGGTGTGAGATTACTTCATATTACTGGAATTCCACCAGCATTATCACAAGGCTGTAGAGAAGCAACTTATAGATTAATGGATAGGGCAAAGGAAAAAGGAATATTTATTACTTTTGATCCAAATTTACGTCCAGTATTATGGGAAAGTAAAGAAGTTATGATTGAAGTTATAAATGGTTTAGCTAGAAAATGTGATTTAATTTTACCTGGAATTGAAGAAGGACTAATATTAACGGGAAGTAGTAGTCCAGAGAAAATAGCTGATTTTTATAATGAATTAGGAGTTAATGAAATAGTTGTAAAGTGTGGGGGTAAAGGGGCTTATGTAAGAAATAACAATGAAAGTTATTTCCAAAGGGGATTTAAAGTTGATAAAGTAATTGATACGGTTGGGGCTGGAGATGGTTTTGCGGTAGGAATAATAAGCGGAAAGCTAGAAAGTTTAAATCTTAAAGAATCTGTAATAAGAGCTAATGCTATAGGGGCAATACAAGTTACATTTGAAAGTGATAATGAAGGACTGCCAACAAGAGAAAAACTAATTAAATATATGGAAAGTAATGTTTAAGTTAAAAAACGTGATGCTTTAAGCAAAATCTAATATATTATTTAATTTATATAATTAATTGATTATACTTTTAATATATAAATTGATAATATATTAGTTTTTTTTATTATAAATTTAATATATTCTCTAATATTATGTTAAAATTAAAATACTTTTAGGAATTAATAAAATATAATTAATAATTATAAGAATATTTAAATATAAAACTTGATATTGGAGGAAAAAGATGAAAGTGTACACATTCAAAGCTGAAATAAAGAAAATAGAAAATAAAGATGCATCATATATAGAAGTTCCAATAGATATTGAAAAGGAATTTGGAGCCAAAAGAATTAAGGTTAAAGCTAAATTCAATAACGTAGAATATATAGGATCAGTAGTAAAAATGGGATTACCATGTTACATAATTGGTATAACAAAAGAGATAAGAAATAAGATTAATAAAACTTATGGAGATATTATAAGTGTGGAATTAGAAGAAGATAAAGAAGAAAGAATTATAGAGTTGCCTGAGGAATTTAAAGAAAAACTTGAAGCGAATAAAAAAGCATATAAATTTTATGAAGCTTTATCTTATTCTCAAAAAAGAAAATATTTTCAAATGATAACTTCAGCTAAAAAAGAGGAAACTAAAATAAAGAGAATGAATGAAGCTATAGAAAAATTAGAAAATAATATAAAAATATAAAACTTAATAAGAGTATAGTATTAAAGATTCAATATTATAGGAATATAAATTGAGATGGAGGAAAGAATGGATTTATCTAAACTTATTGAAAATAAGGGACTTACTGAAATTGAAATAAAAGTTTTAAATTATATATTAGACAATATAGATCAAGTTAATAAATTAGGCGTCAGAGGTATTGCTAAAAATAATTTTACTTCAACATCAACTATCATGAGACTTTCTAAAAAGCTTGGCTATTCTGGATTCTTAGAAATGCAATATAATTTAGCTGCATTAACAAAAAATGAATTTGAAGATACCTTAAATGAAAGAGGTTTTTTAGATAGTTTAAATATGGAGAGTTTACTTGAAGGAAATAGTAAAGAAGCAATTAATGAATTTGTAGATATATTATTTGATGATAGTAACAAATTCATATTTATTTATGCGAATGGATTTTCAGGAATTGTAGCAGACTATATAAATAAGAAACTATTAGTAATGGGCAAAAGATGTATATTATCAAATGGAACAGATTCAATAGGTGTTTTTGAAAATAATTTAGATTTTATAAGTGCAATTATAGTCATATCAAAATCAGGAGAAACACCTATGGTTTTGAATAAGGTAAAAACAGGAAAAGAACATGGTATAAAAGTTATATCTTTTACAAATGAAATTGAAAATAGTATAAGCAAACTTGCTGATGTAAGTTTAAAGATAGATGATGCCAATAAGTTAGACGACAGAAATCTAATGCCTAATACATTCTTTCCAAAGGTATTGGTATTAGTAGAACTATTGATATACGAATACTATAAGAGAAAAAATAGCAATTCTAAGTAACGTGTTATCTAATTGGGTAACACGTTTTTTTGAGGACAAAATCTATATACAGATAATAGAACACTTATTATAATGAAAAATGTAAATGGTTTCTAGAAAAAATATATGGAGGTAAAGAAAATGAAAGAAAAGATAATGAATCAACTACAAAACTTTTCTAAAGGAATGTTTGTACCTGTTTTAATATTACCAATAGCAGGTATAATAATTGCAATAGGTAATATTCTAACTAATGCTAAATTAGCGGAGTACTTACCATTTCTAAAGAATAATCTTGTATTTGGATTAGGAAAAATGTTGTCAGGCTCATTAGTTTCTGTATTAACAAATTTAGGTATTATATTTTGTGTAGGCTTGGCAGTAGGACTTGCTAAAAAGAAAAAAGCAGAAGCAGGTTTCACATCATTATTAGTATTTTTAGTATTTATAAATGCAATGAATATATTTTTAAATTTAAACGGAAAACTAGCACCAGCTGATGCATTAAGAGGAAGCGGTCAAACAACTGTATTAGGTGTACAAATACTTGATATGGGAGTTTTCTTAGGAATTATATTAGGTATAGTTGTAGCATATTTTCATAATAAATTTAGCGAAAAAGAATTTGATGGAGCATTTCAAATATATGGAGGCTCAAGACTAGTATTTATTATATTAATACCAGTAACTGTTCTTTTAGCAATAGTATGTAGTTATATATGGCCAGTAGTACAAGGTGGAATAAATAACCTTGGAGAATTTATAAAAAATTCAGGAAACTTTGGTATATTCACATATGGTACATTAGAAAGATTATTAATTCCAACAGGTTTACATCACTTAGTTTATACTCCATTCTTGTATAGTTCATTAGGAGGAGTTGCTGAAGTTGGTGGTCAAGTTTTTGAAGGAGCTAGAAACATATACTTTGCAGAAATGGCTGATCCAACAATAGCTAAACTTTCAGCATCAGTAATTTGGGATGCTAGAGGACTTTCAAAGATGTTTGGTTTAATAGGTGCATGTTTAGCAATGTATCATACAGCATTACCACAAAACAAAACTAAGATCAAAGCAATTTTAATTCCAGCAGCAGTTACATCTATTTTAGCAGGAGTTACGGAACCAATTGAATTTTCATTCATGTTCGTAGCACCAGTATTGTTTGGAATTCATGCTGTATTAAGTGGACTTGGAATGGTAATATTAAATCTTTTAGGAGTTACAGCAATAGGTCCAAATGGATTAATAGATTTCTTATTATATAACCTTCCACTTGGAATAGAAAAAACAGGTTGGCCAATGTATATATTAGTTGGTATAGGTCAATTCATAGTATATTATTTAATATTTAGATTTGTAATAACTAAGTTTAAACTTAAAACTCCAGGAAGAGAAGAAGAAGGCGAAACTAAGCTTTATACAAAGAGTGATTATAAGGCAAAGGCTACATCAAACAAAGAGTCAGTAGATACTAAAGCATCAGGAGAAGCAAATTTAGCACCAGTTATAGTTGAAGGACTTGGTGGTGTAGATAATATAGTAAAAGTAGATAATTGCTTCACTAGATTAAGATTAATAGTAAAAGATTCTTCATTAGTAAAAGAAGCTTTATTAAAAAACGAAACAGCAGCAAATGGTGTTGTAATTAAAGGTGAGAATGTTCAGGTTATCTATGGATTGAGAGTTACAGGTGTAAGAAAAAGCGTAGATGAATATCTTGGAATAGAATCAAACTAAAATATAATATAAGGAGTGGCTGAATTAGTCACTCCTATTTGAATATATATAAATTGAATATATTTATTTTGTAAGAAGGAAAGAAAAAATGAGATTACAAGTAGCAATTGATAGAGTGACTATTGAAGAAGCTTTAAAGTTAGTAAATGAATTTGATGGATTGGCAGATATTATTGAAATAGGAACTTCTTTAATAAAAGATTATGGACTTTTAATTTTAAGTAAAATAAATCTAAATAAAAATAAATCGTTAATTTTAGGTGATATAAAGACAATTGATGAAGGTGCTTATGAATTTGAAATGGGCTATAAGTGTGGATTTGATATTTTAACAGTAATGGGAAACTCATCATTAGAAACTATAGAAAAGTGTTATGAGGTTTCTAAAAAATATAACAAAGGTATTATGATTGATTTGTTGGAGTGTTCCGAATATAAAATAAGAGAAATATCTAATTTCAAAGATGCCATTTATTGCATACATACATCTACTGATAAGAAAAATAAGGGAAGTTTTATAAATGAGTTAGAAAAATTCAATAAGGAATTTCCACATATTAAACATATTGCAGTATCAGGTGGAGTTAAATTAGAAAGTATTGAGGTATTTAAAAATTATAATATTGATATAGTAGTTGTAGGATCAGCAATTACATCAAAAGAAAATCCAAGGGATGAAATAAAGAAGTTTAAGGGAGAATTTATATGAGTATAATAAAAGAAATATTAAAAGAAGTTAATGATGTTGTTTTAAAAGTTAATGAAGACGAAATATATAAAATAATAAATACTTTAAAAAGGGATAACTCTATATTTGTAGATGGAGAAGGAAGAAGTGGTTTTCAGGCGAAAGGTTTTGCAATGAGATTAATGCATATAGGATATAAGTCGTATGTTTTAGGGGAAACCATTACTCCTGTCTTAAAAGAAGATAATATATATATTGCTATATCTGGATCTGGAACTACAAAAAACACATTGAGTAATGCAAGAGCAGCAAAAGAGTTAGGCCTTAAGGTGATTGTGGTTACAAGTAAAAGGAAATCTCCTTTAGCTGAAATTGCAGACGTTATTTTAGAGGTACCAGGAAAGGTTAAATCGGATGGAGACCAAGGGTCTATTCAGTTATTAAGCTCATTATTTGATCAAGCTACTCATATAGTTTTAGATTGGATATGTCTTTTATTAAGTAAAAGAGATAATTTATCAAATATTGAAGTGTTAAATAATCATGTAAATATAGAGTAGAGAGTTAAGAATATTCAAATATTTTGAGAACATGTTACAACCTAAGGTAACATGTTTCTTTGAGTATAGAAACTGTTTACCATAAGTATTTACTGGTCTATAATGTGCTTGTAAGTAACAAAAACAAAATAAAATTTAAATAAATATAATAATTGAATTTTATAAACTGTAATAGGAAAGGTGGCTAATTTTATGGATAAGAATAAAAAGTTTTCTGTAGTGATAGCAGGAGGAGGAAGTACATTTACACCAGGTATTGTAATGATGCTTCTAGATAATGTAGATCGTTTTCCATTACGTAAATTAAAATTATATGATAATGATAAAGAACGTCAAGAAGTAATAGGTGAAGCATTAGAAATATTATTAAAGGAAAATGCACCTGATATAGAATTTTCATATACAACAGATCCAGAAGAAGCATTTACAGATGTAGATTTTTGTATGGCACATATTCGTGTTGGAAAATATGAAATGCGTGAAAAAGATGAAAAAATTCCTCTAAAATATGGGGTTGTAGGTCAAGAAACATGTGGGCCAGGAGGAATAGCTTATGGAATGCGCTCTATAGGTGGAATGATGGAATTAATAGATCTTATGGAAAAATACTCTCCAGATTGTTGGATGCTAAATTATTCTAACCCAGCAGCAATAGTTGCAGAAGCTTGCCGTGTATTAAAACCAAAATCAAAGGTATTAAATATTTGTGATATGCCAGTCGGAACATTACGACGTATGTCTCAAATAGTTGGATTAACTCCAGCAGATTTAGAAGTCAGTTATTTTGGGCTAAATCACTTTGGATGGTGGACTAGTGTTAGAGATAAAGAAGGAAACGATTTAATGCCTAAATTAAGAGATTATGTTTCAGAAAATGGATATTTAAATCAAGTTGAAGTAGATACTCAACATACAGAACCAAGCTGGCAAGAAACTCATAAGAAAGCAAAAGATTTAATAGCATTAGATCCAAACTTCTTACCAAATACTTATTTAAAATATTATTTATATCCAGATTATGTTGTAGAACATTCTAATAAAGAATTTACAAGAGCTAATGAAGTAATGAATGGAAGAGAAAAGAATGTATTTGAGGCAGCAAGAGAAATAACAAAAGCTGGAACTGCAAAGGGTGGAGAATTCCATATAGATGCCCATGCTTCATTTATAGTTGATTTGGCAAGAGCAATTGCATATAACACACACGAAAGAATGTTATTAATAGTTGAAAATAAAGGAGCAATAGAAAACTTTGATCCAACAGCTATGGTTGAAGTTCCATGTATAGTTGGAAGTAATGGTCCAGAAGCTTTAGTTCAAGGAACTATTCCAAGATTCCAAAAGGGATTAATGGAACAACAAGTTGCAGTAGAAAAATTAGTTGTTGAAGGCTGGATAGAAGGAAGTTATCAGAAGTTATGGCAGGCCCTTACTTTATCTAAGACTATACCAAGCGCAAAAGTAGCAAAAGAAATCTTAGATGATTTAATTGAAGCAAATAAAGGCTATTGGCCAGAACTTAAATAATAGAGTATAAAGTGAATTTTATAGGCTCGGATGATGGATATTCCATTATCCGAGCTATGTTTAAATAATAGAACATAAAATAGGGAGGATATTATGATTAGTCAAGATATTAGAAAGATTGCGCCAGAAATGGATCCGCTTCGTAGAGGAATGGGATATACGTCAGAGGAATTATCTAAACCACAAATAATAATTGAAAGTACATTTGGAGATAGTCATCCAGGAAGTGTGCATTTGCTTAAATTTGCTAATAATGCAGCTATGGGAGTGGCAGATAAGGGGGGAAGGGCATCAAGATTTTTTGCAACAGATATATGTGATGGAATGGCACAAGGTCATGATGGAATAAATTATTCATTAGCATCCAGAGATACGATAGCATCACTTATAGAGATTCATGCTAATGCAACACCTTTTGATGGAGGGGTATTTATAACTAGTTGTGATAAGGGTGTACCAGCACATTTAATGGCAATAGGAAGAATAAATATACCATCAATTGTCGTTACTGGCGGGGTAATGAAAGCAGGTCCTAATCTTTTAACATTAGAGCAAATAGGAACTTATAGTGCTATGCAAAGGCGTGGAGAAATTACTGAAGATGAATTAACTTATTATAAAAATAACGCGTGTCCATCAGCTGGATCATGTTCTTTTATGGGAACTGCTGCAACAATGCAAATAATGGCAGAAGCATTAGGGTTAATGCTACCTGGAAGTGCAGTTATGCCGGCAACATGCGAAGATTTAGAAAACGTAGCAATAGAAGCAGGAAAGCAAATTATTGAATTAGCCAAGAGAAATTTGAAGGCAAGAGATATAGTTACACTTAAATCTTTTGAAAATGCAATAATAATACATGCAGCTATTTCGGGATCAACTAATTCATTACTTCATATTCCAGCTATAGCTCATGAATTTGGAATAGATATAGATGCAGAAAGCTTTGATAGGATACATAGATATGCACCATATTTATTAAATATTCGTCCAACAGGTAAGTGGCCAGCAGAGTACTTCTATTATGCAGGTGGAGTTCCAGCGGTTATGGAAGAAGTTAAAGACTTATTACATTTAGATGTAATGACAGTTACAGGAAAAACTTTAGGTGAGAACTTAGAAGATTTAAAGAAAAATGGATTCTATGAAAAATGTAATGAATATTTAAAAGGAACTGGTTTAAGTAAAGAAGACATTATTAAACCATATAAAAATCCAATAGGCAAAAATGGAGCTATTGCTATATTAAAAGGTAATATAGCACCAGAAGGAGCTGTTGTTAAACATTCAGCTGTACCAAAGGAAATGCATAAAGCAATTTTAAAAGCAAGGCCATTTGATAGTGAAGAAGAAGCAATTGAGGCAGTATTATCTAAAAAAATTAAACCAGGTGATGCTGTATTTATAAGATATGAAGGACCAAAGGGAAGCGGGATGCCAGAAATGTTCTATACAACAGAGGCAATTTCATCAGATAAAGAATTATCTTCAAGTATTGCTCTTATAACAGATGGAAGATTCTCAGGAGCTTCAAGAGGGCCAGCTATAGGACATGTTTCACCAGAAGCAGCAGTAGGCGGTCCAATAGCTTTAGTTGAAGAAAATGATTTGATTGAAATTGATATAGAACAAAGAATTATACAAATTATAGGTATTAATGGTAAAAAGTTAGATTTAGAAGAAATAGATAAAATACTAATTGAGCGTAGAAAAGAATGGAAACCAAGGCAAAATAAATATAAATCAGGAATACTAAAGATATTTTCAGAGAAAGCTGTTTCACCAATGAAAGGTGGATATATGGAATAATTAATTTCCTTAAGCTTACAATTATTAAGTATTAATGTAAAAACATAAAAGTTATTTGTGAAAATAGTATATAAAATTTATAGGAGAATGTAGTATGTTTAGATTAAGAGTTTTAGAAGCTTTAAAAAGTTGTGGAGTAGTGGCTGTAGTTAGAGGTACCACAAAAGAAATTGGAGTTAAAATATCAGAAAGTTGTATTAATGGAAGTGTAAAAGCAATAGAAGTAACCTATACAAATAAATTTGCTAATGAAATAATAAGGGAACTTTCAGAAAAGTATTCTAAAGATGCCGATGTTGTAATTGGAGCTGGAACAGTCTTAGATGCAGAAACTGCAAGAATGGCAATATTAGCGGGAGCACAATATATAGTTTCTCCATCCTTTAATAAAGATACTGCAACGCTTTGTAATAGATACAATATTCCTTATATACCAGGAGTAATGACAATAAATGAAATAGTAACAGCTTATGAAAGTGGAGTAGATGTTATTAAATTATTCCCAGGAAATGCTTTTGGACAAGGATATATAAGTTCAGTAAAGGCACCACTTCCATATGCAAACATAATGGTAACAGGTGGAGTGAATTTAGAAAATATAGATAAATGGGTAAAAGCCGGAGCTGCAATAGTAGGGATTGGTGGAGAATTAAATAAGCTTGGTGAAGCAGGAAAATTTGATGAAATAGAATTGATTTGTAAACAATATATAGAAAAATTTAATAAAGCAAGAGGTATTTAATATGAAAGTTGCTGGATTAGGAGAGATATTACTAAGATTAGCTACTAAAAAAGGAGTATTAATATCAAATTCAAATGAATTTAATGTAAACTACGGTGGTGGAGAAGCTAATGTATTAATTTCGTTAGCAAATTTTAAGGTAGATACGAGGTTAATTACAAAAATTTCAAGTGATAGCTTAGGAGAAGCAATGCTTATATACTTAAAATCAAAAAATGTGGATACAAGATTTATAAGTAGGGAAAATAAGAGAACACCTATATATTTTTTAGAAGCAGGTAGTGGTAACCGAAGTTCAAAAGTTATATATGATAGACTTGATTCGGCCTTCAGCTATATTTCAGAAGATGATTTTTCAATTGAAGAAGCATTAAAAGATGTTGATATATTCCACTTTTCAGGAATAACCCTAGCTATTGCTGAAAAAACAAGAAAATTAACTTTTAAGATATTAGAATACTGTAGAGAAAATAATATTTTAGTTAGTTATGATTCAAATTATAGGGCAAAAATGTGGAGTCTAGAGGAAGCAAGTCAAGTTACTGAAAAAGTATTACCATATGTTAATATTTTTTCTGGTGGGATCTTAGATGCAGAAAATATTTTAAATATGGAATGTAATTTAGAAGATAAATATGAAAAGCTAAAGTATTATTATGATGAGATTTCTAAAAAATATCCTAATATAAAGCATATTTTTTCATCCTTTAGAGATATAAAATCATCATCGGTAAATACATTACAATGCAATTATTATACTAATAAAACTTTATTTTCATCAAGTATTCAAACAATTGATGATATAGTTGACAGAGTAGGTGGAGGAGATGCATTAACAGCTGGAGTAATTTATGGTATATTAAACAAAAAGACTCCAGAATATATCTGTGAATTTGCAGTTTCAGCTTCTGTATTAAAACATACAATTTATGGAGATGCAAATTTAGTAAGTATAGAAGAAGTGGAAAATTTAGTAGACTATGGCGTGGGGAAAATATCTAGATAATATTTTGTTCAATTAACAATTAGGTAATAAATTAAAGTAATATTATAAAGATTGAAGAAAGAGCTATATCTTATTTTAAGAGTAAGATATAGTCTTTTTTATTAATTTAATAAATTCTTGAAATTTACTTTATTAATAATTACAGAAAGGATAATCTACTGTATAATACTAGTTAATAAATTTTGTATATAAGTTATAATATATGTATTTTTAGAAAGGATAAAAAAATGGAGTTAAGAAAGTCAAGAAAAGATGATTTAAAGTACATAATAGAAATAATAAACGAAGCTAAGGAATTCTTAAGGGAAAGTAAAATTGATCAGTGGCAGCAGGGATATCCTAATGAGGAAGTCATACTAAGGGATATAGAAAATAAACATAGTTATGTATTAGAAGATAATAATAAAATTATAGGTACTGTTGCGCTAGCTTTTGATAAAGAAAAAACATACGATTTAATTTATGATGGAAAATGGATATCTAATAATGAATATGCTGTTATTCATAGAATAGCGACATCTAGAAGATATAATATAAAAGGAACAGGAACAGAAATAATAAAAAGTATAGAAAAAATTTGTAAAGATAAAGGTATAAAAAGTATAAAAATAGATACACACGAAGAAAACTTAGTAATGCAAAAACTATTAAATAAAAATGATTTTAAATATTGTGGAGTTATTTATCTAGAAGATAAAGCAAAAAGAGTTGCATTTGAAAAAGTGATTTAATTAAAGTTAAAATGAGGAGTTTATCTTTTTAGATTAGACTTCTCTTTTCACATTGTATTAATAATGTTGATATTGTAAACACTATTTTTATAACGAAAGAAACACGTGAAAGCTATTAATTATACAAGTATTTCTTATAAAAGTTACTTAGAGTTTCAAGTATTTTAAAAATTAATAAATAGAGAGTTTTAAATAATTCTTAAATTAAGATGGGGGATAGTAATATGGATATAGGAAAAATGATAAAAGATATATTGCAATTAGAAGATAAGAAAAATCCTTTAACTGATGAGGAAATAGCAAATGAATTAAATTTACTAAGGGAAGTTATAACTGAGTATAGAAAGAAAAATAATATAGGAAATTCAAGAAGTAGGAGATTAGAGTATATAAAAAATGATGCAATAGATATTTTAAAGAATAATAAAAATATTTCTGATAGAGCCTTAGCAGAAGCATTAAAAGAAAAAGGATATAAAATAGAAAGATATGCAGCAGCAAACATAAAGAAAGAAATATTATCTAATTTAGATAAAAAGCAGTTTAATGAAATACCAAATAATAAAATAAATAAAGTTTCTGAAGAGGAGATGAAAAATAACATAGAAGAAAATAATTTCTTTAAAAAAGTAGTAGGATATGATGGAAGTCTTAAGTTGCAAATTGAACAAGCAAAGGCTGCAGTTAGCTATCCACCTCATGGATTGCATGTTCTAATTTTAGGACCTTCTGGAGTTGGTAAAAGTTATTTAGCTGATGCCATGTATGAATTTGCAAAGAGTACCAGTAACTTTTCAGAAGAAGCTAAATATATAGTTTTTAACTGTGCAGATTATGCGGACAATCCTCAGCTTTTATTATCGCAATTGTTTGGTAGTGTTAAAGGAGCTTACACAGGAGCTACAGATAATAAGATAGGTATAGTTGAAGCTTGTGATGGAGGAATCTTATTTTTAGATGAAATTCACCGATTACCTTCTGAAGGACAAGAAATATTATTCAGCATATTAGATAGAGGAACATTTAGAAGATTGGGTGAGAGCGAAACAATAAGAAGAAGTAATGTAATGATAATTGCTGCTACTACTGAAAATGTGGAAAGTTCTCTTTTATTAACATTTAGAAGAAGAATACCTATGGTTATTGAAATTCCAGCAATTAAAGATAGACCATTTGAAGAAAGGTTTGAATTAATTAATCAAGCATTTTTCGAAGAAAGCTATAGGATTAAAAAAGATATGTTAGTATCTAAAAAAGTAATAGAGGAACTTATGAAATATGAATGTCAAGGCAATATTGGGCAATTAAAAAGTGATATTCAAGTTGCTTGTGCAATAAGTTTTTTAGAACATAAAATAAAACATGATAAGAGACTTTACATAAATGAAAGACATTTACCTGATTATATAAAAGAACAAAGTAGAAGAGTTAAAATTAATAATTCAGATATAGAAAAGTTTGTAGTGGAAGATATTTATATATCTGAAAAAGGAATAAAGGGTGCTAGAGAGGAAAAAATCGAAAGTAATAAAAATACAAACATATATAAATTTATAGAGAAAAGACAATCGGAACTTAAATTTATTGGATATAGTGATGAAGAAATATCGAAGATATTAAGCCAACAAGTTGAGCTTGAACTTATTAGAGGAGCAAAGGCTATTAATTATACAGTTGTTAATACTGATGAATTAATGAATCTAGTAGGTGTTAAAAGTCTTGAAACTGTAAAGACTATGGTGAAACTTGCAAAGAAAGAGCTCCCTGGGTTGCAAGCAGATATAATATATCCTTTAGCAGTTCATTTAAATTCTACTTATGAAAGAATACGTAACGGTAAAGAAATAATAAATCCAAAGATTGAAATTATAAAGAAAAAATATGATATAGAATTTAATGTAGCTAGGAAAATGTGTCAAATAGTAAAGGAAAGATTAGATATAGATATACCTGAAGACGAAATTGGATTTATTACGATGTATTTAAAAAACTATAGAAGAGAATCGAAAAGTGAAGAAGGTAAAGTGGCTGTTATAGTAATGACTCATGGAAGAGTTGCATCGGCGATGGCAGAGGTTGCAAATAAGTTTCTAGGAGTTGAACATGCAGTAGGATTAGATATGGATTTTAGGGATTCTCCAGATATCATGCTTGATAAAGCTATAAAAGTAGTTAAAGAAAGTAATCAAGGAAAGGGATGTATAATCTTAGTAGATATGGGATCTTTAGTTACCTTTGGAGATATAATTACGGCAAGAACAGGTATTGAGACTAGAGTAATGGGTAGAGTAGACACATTAATGGTTTTAGAAGCGGTAAGAAAATCAGCTTTGACCGATCAATCTTTAGAAGAAATAGTACATGATTTAGAAAATGATTCTAAAGGATATGGAATTAGTCAATATAATACAGAAGATAACAATTTATCAAGAGTAATAATTACATTATGTATAACAGGAAGAGGATCTGCTTTAAAGATAAAGGAATATGTAAAAAATAAAATACATTCAGAAAGAAAGGATATTGAAATAATATCAATAGGATTTATGGATGAAGATATAAATATAGCTTTATCTAAAATAGCAAAAAATAAAAAAATTGAAGCAATAGTAGGTACAATAAATCCTGAATTTAGAAATATTCCATTTATATCATTAGAAGAATTGATGAAGGGGTCAGGAGTTAAAAAGCTTAATAATATAATTTCAGAGAAAGAAGAAAACAAATTATCTGAAATTATTAATAAGGATGTTGTTTTTGTTAATGAAGAATATAGGTATAAGGACGAGGCATTAGATGATATGGTTAAAAAACTTATTAATGGCGGGTATGTAAAAGAAGAGTTCTTATTAAGTGTATTTAAAAGAGAAATGCTTGGAGATACATATTTAAAAGGTGGAATAGCAATTCCACATGGAGATTCAGAGTTTGTTACAAAACCAACCATATTAATTACAAAACTAGACAAAAAGATAACATGGAGTGCTAATTATGAAGTAGATCTAATTTTCCTTATAGCATTAAAAGATGATTCTAAAAAATATTTTGAGCAATTATATAAAATAATCATGGAGCAAGATGTATTAGACAAGATAAAATCTAGTACTAGCAAGGATGAAATATTAGAGATTTTACTATAAAAACATAAATACAAAATCAGCCACAAAAACTTGGCACGGTAATTGCTTTAATATATGGCAAGACAAAAACCAAAGGGGGGAAAAGGATGAAGAATTTTTCTAAAGTGACTGTTATCTTAAGAGGTTACAGCTATGAACAAACAAAAACAGTTATGGAGGCCTTAGTTCAATCAAGTATTAGAGCAGTAGAAATTACATTAAATACAGAAGGAGCCCTTGAAACTATAGAGAAAATCTCTAAGGAATATGGAGATAGAGTTAGTATAGGTGCAGGAACAGTAAAAAATATAGATGATGCTAGAAATGCTATAAAAGCAGGAGCAAAATTTATATTAACACCAATAGTTGTTTCAAAAGACGTTATTGATGAATGTAAAAGATATAATGTTAAATCGGTAATAGGGGCAATGTCTCCAACAGAAGTATGGTGGTGTTATGAAAATGGAGCAGATATAGTAAAAATATTTCCAGCAAGAGCATGTGGAAGTAACTATATAAAAGATATAAAAGCTCCTTTAGGAAATATAAAGGTTATGGCCGTTGGTGGAGTGTCAGTACAGAATGCTAAAGAATTTTTACAAAATGGAGCTGACTATTTAGGCATTGGATCAAGTCTTTTTAACAAAGAGGATGTAGACTCAAAAAATATAGAAGCATTGGTAAATACATTAAAGGAATTAGAGAAAGAGATACAGTAGGAGGAAAAGATATGAGTCACAGCACTTTAATTTATAGGGATTTAAATTTTAGTAATAGCAGCGAAATTTTAAGTTTCTTAGCAGATAATCTAAAAGTAGAAGGTTTTGCTAAAGAAGGATATAAGGAAGCTATATTAAAAAGAGAAGTAGAATATCCAACAGGATTACCAGCTGCTATAAAAATAGCTATACCACATTGCGATCATACTTTAGTAAACGAGTCAGCAATAGCAATGGGAGTACTTAATAATCCTGTAGATTTCCAAGCAATGGATGATCCAAGCATAACATTGGATGTACAAATTGTTATTATGTTAGCATTAAATGAACCACATGGTCATATAGAAATGCTTCAAAAAATTATAAGTTTAATTCAAAATACAGGGGATTTAAAGAAAATTATAGAAGCTAAATCCGATGAATCAGTATTAGAAGTAATAAAAAAATATTTAGATTAAAAAGTAAAAAATAAATTTAAATACAACTACACAAAACTTAATTAAAATGGAGGAATGAAAAATGAAAAGAATATTAGTAGCTTGTGGAAATGGAATAGCAACATCAACAGTGGTAGCAACAAAAATCAGAGAAGTTTGTGAAGAAAATGGGGTAGCAGTATCAGTTACTCAATGTAAACTATTAGAAATAGATAGTAAAGTAGATGATTTCGATATATTAGTAACAACAGGAAAATATGGTGGAGATAATGCAAAAATACCAGTAGTATCAGCAATGTCTTTATTAACAGGTATCGGAGAAGAAGAAACTTTAGAAGAAATAGTGAATTATGCTAAAAAATAAATAAAATATCTTTAAAATGAGGAGGATTAACTATGGAACTTATTTATAATGTATTCCAGACACTATTAAACGCAGGTCCAACAGTACTTTTACCAATAATAATATTACTAGTAGGTCTTGTTTTTGGAGTTAAACCAGCTAAAGCATTTAGATCAGGTTTAACTGTTGGTATAGGATTTGCAGGTATCAAACTTGTAATCAACCTTTTATCAGGAAGTCTTGGGCCAGCAGCAAAAGCTATGGTTGAAAGATGGGGATTTAGCTTAGATGTGTTAGATGTAGGCTGGGGAACAATAGCAGCAGTAACATGGGCATCACCAATTATACCAATTTTAATATTTGCAATTTTAGCAGTTAATATAGTAATGTTAATTTTAAAGAAAACGAATACTCTAGATGTTGACATATGGAATTATCACCATATGGCTATAGTTGGAGTTATGACATATTTTGTAACAGGAAACATATTCTTAGGTGTTGGTGCAAGTATAGTAATGGCAATTATAACATTTAAATTATCAGACTGGTCAGCACCTATGGTTGAAGATTACTTTGGCTTACCAGGGGTATCATTACCTACAGTTTCAGCATTATCATCATTAGTAGTGGCAGTGCCTCTTAACTGGATATTAGATAAAATACCAGGAGTAAATAAAATAAACTTCTCATTAAAGGATGCTAAAAAGTATTTAGGATTCTTTGGAGAACCAATAATAATGGGATTAATTCTAGGTGGAATTATAGGATTTTTAGCAGGATATGATTTTACTCAAATAGCAAATGTTGCTGTAAACATGTCAGCAGTTTTAGTTCTTATACCAAAGATGACATCATTATTCATGGAAGGTTTAATGCCAATATCTGAAGGCGCAAAGAAATTTGCTAAGAAGAGATTTAAAGGAAGAGATTTATTCATAGGACTAGATGCAGCTGTTATTTCAGGGAACCCTGATGTTATAACTACTTCATTAATAGTAATTCCATTAACAATATTATTAGCAGTAGTACTTCCAGGAAATAGAGTGTTACCTTTTGCAGACTTAGCAGTTGTACCATTTAGAGTTGCAATGGTAGTTGCATTAACTAGAGGTAACCTATTTAAAAATATTGTAATTGGATTATGTACAACAGCAGCAATATTATTAGCAGGAACTGTTACAGCACCAGTATTAACAAATTTAGCTGGAAGTGTTGGAATAGATTTAAGTTTAGCAGCAGGAGCATTAATATCATCATTTGCAGCAACAAGTTTAACTCAAAGTTTCTTAGTATTTATGGCATTTACAGTGGCTCCAGCAATATCTATACCAGTATTATTAGTAGTATTTGTAATAGTATGGTACTACATGGATGTTATTAAACCAAAAAAAGATGCTAAAAAAAGTTCAGAAGATAACGGTAGTATAGAGCAAAGCGCTTAAATAAAATCTAATAGTAGAAGGAGACTTTGTAATGAAAATAACAGGTATTAAAGTATATACTGTAAAACCAAGATGGATATTTATAAAAATTTCAACTGATGAAGGAATCGAAGGTTGGGGTGAAATGATATCTGGAACTAAAACGGATACAGTAGTAGCAGGAGCTTATGAATTAGGAAAAAGAATAATAGGAAGGAATCCTTTTGAGATAGAAAGAATTTGGCAAGAACTTCATAGATCATTCTTTAGAGGAGGTCCTATTAATGGAACTATTGTTTCAGGAATAGAAATGGCTCTATGGGACATAAAGGGAAAAGCATTAAATGTTCCTATATATGAATTACTAGGGGGAGCAGCTAGAGATAGAATAATGGTTTATTCATGGATTGGCGGAGATAGACCATCTGATGTTGTAAAAGAAGCTATCGATAGAAGAGATAGAGGATTTAAAGCAATAAAGATGAATGCTACAGAAGAGCTTCACTATATCGATTCATTTATAAAAGTTCAAGAAGTTGTTGATAGAGTAAAAGCAATAAGAGATGCAGTTGGATTCGATTTAAGTATTGGAGTAGACTTCCATGGACGTGTTCATAAACCAATGGCTAAGGTATTGGCAAAAGAGTTAGAACCATATAAGCTAATGTTCTTAGAAGAAGTTGTTCTTCCAGAAAATGAAGAAGCTTTTAGAGAAGTCGCTAATCATGTTTCTACACCTCTTGCAACAGGTGAAAGATTATATACTAGATGGCAATTTAAAAACATTATCAAAGATGGAGCTATTGATATAATACAACCAGATATAGCACTTTGTGGTGGAATATTAGAAACTAGAAAAATTGCAGCAATGGCTGAGGCATTTGATATTGCAGTTGCACCTCATGCACCATATGGTCCAATAGCATTAGCAGCTACATTACAATTAGATGTTTGTACACCAAATGTATTTATTCAAGAACAAAGCTTAGGAATTCACTATAATAAAGGATTTGATTTACTTGACTTCGTTAAGAATAAAGAAATATTCCAATACAAAGATGGATTCTTAGATATACCAACTAAGCCAGGTTTAGGCATAGAAATAGATGAAGAATTAGTTGAAAAAGTTTCTGCAGAAGGACTATATTGGACTAATCCAAGCTGGAAAAACTACGATGGTACTATAGCAGAATGGTAAAATAAAAATAATAATCTGTATGAATCTATTGGTTCATACAGATTATTTATTTACATAGAATTAGGGAGAGAGAAGAATGAAGGAACCAAAATATAAATTAGTTTGTATAGATTTAGATGGAACACTTTTAACAGATGAAAAAACAATAACTAAAGAAAATATAGAAACTATAAGAAAAGCTAGCAGCCTTGGAATTAATATATGTATAGCAACAGGAAGAATTTATAAATTTGTAGATCATATAAAAGAAACATTAGGTAATAAGATCAAAGTAATTGCATCTAACGGAGGAATAATCCTTAAGGAAGATGAGGTCTTAAGTTTTAGGACTATAAGTTATGAAGAAATTCTAAGATTAAAGAATTTAACTAAAGATTATAATGTAGATATATATTTAAACACAGAAAATGAAATAATATCTGAAAAAAGTATTCCTAATACATATAGTTATAAAGCAATAAATAATGGCTTAGAAGATAGATACAAAGTGAATATAGTAGAGAACTATCCTTTTGAAAATTTGAAATATGATAAAAAACATAAGATAGTTAAAGCAATTTGTATAAATAAAGATGATTTAAATGAAGTGAAAAAGGTTAGGCAATTATTAGAAGAAACAAATGAATTTGAAATATCTAGTGCAGAGCATCACTATTGTGAGATAAATAGTAAGGGAGTATCTAAAGGGAAAGCTGTAGAAGAACTAGCAAAAGATTTAAAAATAGATATTAAAGAAGTTATGTGTATAGGTGATGGAGGTAATGATATAGAAATGTTAAAAATATCAGGAATTTCAATTGCTATGCAAAATGGAATGGAAGATGTAAAATCTCTAGCAAACTATATAACTGAAGATAATAATAATAGTGGAGTAGCTAAAGCTATTGAGCGATTTATTTTAAATGATTTAAATATATAAAATGAATATTAATTAAATGTATCTAATATAATGTAAGTGTATATTTTATAATATAAGCAATTAGTCACTAGAGGTATAAATTTGAAGGTTGAAAGAAATATAAAAGAAGAAAATTTGCGAAATGAAAAGACAAACAATATTGAAGAATATACTGATGAAAATAGTGTTGAAATAGATTTTGAAGAAGACCTTGGATTTATATCAGGAAGTGAAGAAAGTACAGAAACTCCGGAAGAGTTATTGTCTAGATTAAATACAATAGAGCAGTCAATTGATGCTTCTAAGGTTGGATTACTAACAGATTTACTAAACTTATATCTTTTATATAGTTCTAGAGCAACAGTAAGAGATACATTATATAATACAAAAGAAAGTGAAAATTTTATTGATACAAGCAACATTTTGTCAATTACAACTACCATGAGTGTTTATACTTCAGGAGTATTCTTAGATATTGCTGATAGAGCATTACAAAATGCCATATCAAGGGGACAACAAAACAGAATAGCAATAGCAAGAAGTGCTTATTGGGCTGCATTATTTGCTTTTATTGCATCAATAATTGCATTTAGTGCTGCTAGAATGGAATAAAAATAAGAGAGAAAAAATATAACTCTCTTATTTTTTTGCAATTTATTCGGATGAGTAGTAATAACTGGTAGCAAACATTGTATAATTAATGTAAAAATAATTACAATTACTAACTACTATAAAATATGAAAAAAAAGTTACAAAACTTCTAGCTTATATTAAACATGTATCTTATGTATCATTGATATTGTAAGAGGGAGTAATAAGGGAGGAAAAAAAGTGTTAAGTGGACGAATGCTAAAATTAATTGAGTATTTACAAATTAATAATGTGAGTACTTACAAGGAAGTATCAATTGAATTAGACATTAAGGAACGACACATAAGATATGATGTAGATAGGATTAATGACTTATTGAAATTAAATAAAATGCCATTAATAGAGAAACAATCTAAAGGCATAATAATATTTCCTAAAGATATTGATATATCTACATTGACTAAAGAAAACGATTTTATATACTCTCAAGAGGAAAGAGCCTCTTTAATCTTACTAATTTTATTAATAGATAATACGAGCCTTAAGATTAATAAGTTAAGTTTTGATTTTCAAGTTTCTAGATCAACTATTAAGAATGATATGAGTTTTCTTGAAGATAAGCTAAGTGAGAAAACTATAAAAATTAGTTACACAGATCATTTCTTTTTGGATGGACTTAAAAATAATAGAGTATCTTTAATGAATAATGAATTTAAAAAATATGTACATTTATTAAAAGAAGATGAATCAAATTTAAATGCTTTTGAAGATTATGCAGTTAAAATTATAAAAAAGGCCTTTGCAAGTGTATCCTTAAAAGATGTAATAAAATGGATTGATGAATTACTTGAAAATATGAATTGTATTCTAACAGATGATTCATATAAATGGTATGTATCAAATATATTTGTTGTTATTTGGTTTATATTAAAAGAAAAAGAAAATCCATTAGAGTTAACTATCAGTAGCTATAGTTGTGACGGCTATAATGAATTCATAGAAAAGTTAGAAAAAATTATAAATATGAAAATAGATAACAGAAAGCAAAAAGTATTAATAAGATTATTAAATTATATAAATAAAGATGCTGGATTAGATGAAGATATGGATCTAATTTACATAGAGACTATTGTTTCAAATCTAATTGCATCTATGTCAAATGAGATGGATATTGACTTTAATAAAGATACTATACTAGTTGATGGACTAATAAATCATATAGTTCCTTTAATTAAGAGAGTTAGTAGCAGAATAAATATTTGTGATGAAGTATTTTCTATTCTTTCCGAAAAAGATATGCAAGTATTTGAAGCAGTAACAAGAGTTATTAAGCAAATAGACAGGCTAAAAGACATTAAGAATTATGATGAAATAACATATTTAACAATACATTTCATTGCAAGCATCAAGAGATTAACAAAATCTTTAAATAAGAAAATATTATTAGTTTGTGGACATGGGTATGGGACAACAACAATATTAAAGGAAACACTATTAAATGAATATCAAATAAATATAATAGATACAATTCCAGTATATAAATTAGCTACATACGATAATTGGGAGAAATTTGATTGCATAATATCTACAACAAAATTAAATATATTAAACAAAAAAGAATATGTAGTTGTTAATCCTTTATTGTCGGAGCAAGATTATATCAATCTTGATAGAATTGGAATACAAAGAAAAAAGATACTAGCTAACTATTACTCCATTAATGAAAAGCTAAGTTTCTTAAATGATAAAGATAGAATTAAAGTACTTGAAGTAATTAAAAAGGAATTTGGATATCAAAGTGTATTGATGCCATCAAAAATTAATAAGCTTAGTGATCTATTAATTAGTGATTGTATAGAAATGATTGAAGAAAAAAAAGCATGGAAAGAAATTGTAAAAGAAGGAACAAAGTTACTTGAAAGACAAAAGTTCATAGATAAGCGATATGAAAAAGATATTATAAATACTATGGAAACTGTAGGATTTTACTCAGTTACAGATGAGTATTTTGCACTATTACATGGCAAAGGAGGTGATGGGGTTAACTGTAGTTGCATGAGTTTAATAGTTAGTAAGGAACCTATAGAATTTGGTGATAAAAAAGTTAAGATAATTTTTTGCTTAGCAAGCAAGGATAAAAAAGAACATATTCCAGCTGTAATAGTCTTAATGAAAATGATTAAAAATACAAATTTAATTGAAAAATTAGAAAACGCGAACTCATTAATTGAAATTAAAGAAATACTATTTAAATCTGAATTGGAGGTAGTTTAATAAATGGAGTCTATTATAAAAAGAGAATGTATCGTGTTCGATATAGATGTAAAAGAAAAAAATGAAGCAATATTAATTTTAGTAAAAAAATTAAAAGAACAAGGTGTTATTACGGATACTGATAAATTTTATGCAGATGTTTTGGCAAGAGAAGGATTATCTCCAACTTCAATAGGAAATGATATTGGCTTACCACATGGTAAAACAGAAAACGTTTTAAGACCAGCTGTATGTTTTGGAAGATTAAAAGAAAAAGTTCTATGGAATGCTGAAACGCAAGAATTGGCTAATATAATTATTTTAATAGCAGTTCCGGGTAATGATAAAGATAATACTCATATAAAAATAATTTCAAGATTAGCCAGACAATTAATGCACAAAGAGTTTATAGAGGAATTACTAACAAGTAATGAAGACAATATATTTAATATGTTAAAGGAAGGATTAGGTGAATAATATGGATTTGAAAAAAAGTTTACTACAACTAAAAAAACATGTACTAACTGGAACATCTCATATGATACCATTTGTAGTTGCAGGGGGAGTTTTATTTTCATTATCAGTAATGTTAAATGATATTCCATCTACACCTACAGAAGGATGGTTAGCAGGATTAGCACAAATAGGATTAGCAGGCTTAACATTATTTATACCAGTATTAGGTGGATATATTGCATATTCAATAGCTGATAAACCAGGATTGGCACCTGGTATGCTTGGAGCTTATTTAGCTAAAGAAGTAGGAGCTGGTTTCTTAGGAGGTATGGTTGCAGGTTTTATTGCTGGTATGGTGGTAAAGCAATTAAAGAAAATTAAATTACCTACATCATTAAAATCATTAGGTTCTATATTTTTATATCCATTGTTTGGTACATTAATTACTGGTGGAATTATAGTTTGGATAATAGGAACTCCAATGGCATCTATAATGGAAAATCTTACAAGTTGGTTAGGTGGATTAGGAGATGTTGGTAAGGTTCCTCTAGCAACTATCTTAGGAGGTATGACTGCATTTGATATGGGTGGTCCAATAAATAAGGTAGCTACATTATTTGCACAAACACAAGTAGATACTCTACCATATTTAATGGGTGGTGTTGGAGTTGCTATATGTACTCCTCCAATAGGAATGGGAATAGCTACATTATTAGCTCCTAAGAAATACAATGTTGAAGAAAGAGAAGCAGGAAAAGGTGCTTTATTAATGGGTTGTGTAGGAATTACAGAAGGAGCAATACCATTTGCAGCAAATGATCCACTTCGTGTTATTCCATCAATTATGGTTGGTGCAGCAGTAGGAAATATAATTCCATTCTTACTTGGAGTTTTAAATCATGCTCCATGGGGAGGACTTATAGTGCTACCAGTTGTTGAAGGAAAAGTAGGTTATATCATAGGTGTACTTGGAGGATCTATAGTAACAGCAGTTATGGTTAATTTACTTAAGAAAGTAAATACAGATAATGAAAGTAAAATAAGTGAAGAAGATTTTGATTTAGAGTTTGAAGAAATGTAAGGATAAGGAGAGATCAGATATGAAAATAGTAGGAGTTACATCATGTCCTTCAGGAGTTGCGCATACTTATATGGCAGCAGAGGCACTGATATTAGCAGGGCAAAATCATGGAGTTGAGGTGTTAATTGAAACCCAAGGGGGAGCTGGAGTAGAAAATAAGTTAAAATCAAAAGATATAGAGGATGCAGTATGTGTAATTTTAACAAATGATATTTCTATTAAAGGCGAAGAGAGATTTAAAGGTAAAAAAGTGATAAGAATGGGTGTATCTGAAATTATAAAAAAAGCAGATGCAATAGTATTAAAAGTTAAAAATACTTTTAAATAATATAAAATCACATGAAATAAAAAAGATTTTAGATATAATATCTAGAATCTTTTTTGTTTTATTATTTAATTTACTTTAATTTCAAACATTAATTTATGTATTATAAAGGGGAGTTATATTATTTAATATATTATTAAAGTTTTTTTAGATGTTTAGTAATATATCCACCTTTAAATTGAGTAGGTTCATAAGAAACTATAAAAGCATTTTTCTCCAAAGTTTGAATTATTGAGATAGCCTCACTTTCTCTTATTCTATGAGAGACAATTTCAAGTCGATATCTTTTTTCTTTATTAATGCCTTCACCAGTATAAGTAGTTACCCCGAAATTTAAGCTTCTTAATTTATCAATTAATTCTTGATTATAGCTGGTTAAATTTACATGGATGGTTCTATATCCAATAGCAAGCTTTTCTTCTATAATTCCACCAATATATATTCCAATACCATATCCAAGTATATAAGCACCTATATTAAGAAAATTACTTAAATCAGAAAAAACAATACCTAAGCTCACTATATAAATTATTGCTTCAAGAAAAGCAAATATTGAAGCTTGAGCCTTCTTACCTTTTACAACAAATGTGGTCCTTAATGTCAAAAGTGGAACGTATATAAGCTGCAAAATAAATATAGTTAATGCATTTATCAATTCAAATCTTTCCCTTCTGTAAAGTTTTAAACTTATTTAATTATAAAACAATAGTAGCTTTATTGTATATAAGAAAAAATTAATTAGATATAGTATAAGAAAGTTCTGAAGATAATAGAGGAGATAATGATGTGTTTTAAAATTAATTATATAAGAGACTTTATGAAACAAAAAATTATTATCAATGAAGCAATATTTTATGAAAAAACTCCTATAAAGTAAAAAAAAGGCTAGATTTAAAATGAATCTAGCTCTTTAAACTTTTCACAATTAAGCTTTTATCCAATCTACAACTCCAGGAGTTAAAGATTCAACATCATCCTTATCAACTTTAGTTACAAAAAGTAAATCATTAGGCTGTAAGAATGCTTTAATTTTTTCTGCTATTTCTTTAGCTGAAACATCAGTTTTAACTAAATAGCTATCAGGCATAAAATTAGCCCAAGCTCCAAGTGTTTTTATAGTTCCAACTATATCATAGTCATCACGATGATGATGATGTTCATGATTATGATCGTGAGAATCACAATCACATGAATGAGAATCTTCATTTAGATAAAATGTTATTGCATAAACTGTCATAGTTACCACCTCAAATTAGTATTTTTTATAATCATAATATATATCTTGTCCAAAAGCTAGTAATATTATTAAATATATTTAAATAAAGAAAAAACAATAAATTATAATGGAATACATTTAATATATAAATCAAATAATATTAATAAGGAATTGCTTTAAGAGGGATAGTTGTGGATTATAATTTTTACAGCATCCTTCTTTTATATTTTGGTTTATGGAGGCTTTAATATGCAATTAGCAAGCATTAATAATTTAAAGAAATATTATGGTGATAGATTATTATTAGATATAGATAAGTTTGAAATAATTAAAGGAGATAGAATAGGAATTGTAGGAGAAAATGCAACAGGGAAAACAACCTTAATAAAAATATTAATCGGTGAAGTAAAAGCAGATGAAGGCTCTTATTATCTTACGGATAGTTATTCTTATATTAGTCAAAGAGAAGAAGTATGTGAGATTGAAGGAAATGGAAAATTAAAAGGTATATTTAATGTTCCAACTGAATATAATGATTATTTATCCGGAGGTGAAAAAGTCAAGATGAGGATAGTAAAAGCACTTGAAGAAAATAAAAGTCTTATAATAGCAGATGAGCCAACTTCCAATTTAGATGTTGAAAGTGTTAAGCTTTTAAATAAAATGTTTAAGAAATACAAAGGAACATTACTTATTATTTCTCATGATAGGAATTTTTTGGATGATTTATGTAATAAAATTATCGAAATTGAAGGAGGAAAGCTGACTTTATATAATGGAAACTACAGTGAATATATAAATCAAAAAGAAAAAAATAGAAGACTAAGCGAAAGAGAATATAATAAGTATATTCATGAAAAAGCTAGATTAGAAAAAGTAATATCAGAAAAAGAAGTACTTAGAGATAGAATTAAAAAAGCTCCTAAAGGAATGGGTCCATCAGAAGCTAAAACCATAAAAATGGGTGATCAAAGAGGAAAGAAGAATATAGATAATAATATAAAATCAATTAAGAACAGAATAGATCATTTAGAAGCTAAAGAAAAGCCAAAAGAAAGAAAAGAAATTATAATTAATATTGTACCAAGTATGAAATTAAACTCTAAGTATCCAATTGAAATAAAAGCTTTTAAAATTTATGTGGAAGATAAATTATTAATAAATGATGTTAATTTAAAAATAAAAGAAGGAAGAAAAATTGCTTTAATAGGTGAAAATGGATGTGGAAAAACAACTTTATTAAAATATATAGTAAATAATAATAATGATAAAGTTAAGATTTCAAGCACTGTAAAAATAGGATATTTTGATCAATTTCAAAGTATTTTAGATGATGATAAAAGCATTTTAGAAAATATAAAGAAGGATTCATCTTATGATGAAACTTTTATAAGAATTAATTTAAGTGAATTTGGTTTTAAAGACAAAAGTGTATATAAAAAAGTAGAAGACTTAAGCGGAGGAGAGCGGGTAAAGATAGGATTATGTAAGGTGATTTTATCAGATAATAATATACTAATAATAGATGAACCAACGAATTATTTAGATATTAAATCTATAGAAGCATTAGAAAATGCTTTAAGAAACACTGATAAGACAATTGTATTGGTGTCTCATGATATAAGATTTATTTCAAATATATGTAATTATATAATTGAAATAAAAGATAAGGGTTTACATGAATTTGATGGAAATTATAGTTCTTATTTAGAACATAATAATAACGAGGAATTTGATAGTAATAAAAAGAAATGTGAGGATGAATTATTAGTTTTAAAAAATAAATTAACAGAAGTTATTTCACGTTTATCCCTAGAAGTAAACGAAGAGAAAAAGGAACAACTAGATTTGGAATATAAAGACTTGCTGAATGAAATAAAAAAGATAAAGTAATTTCACATAAAAAACTATATGAAAAACTATAGGTTTATTATAAAATGATTAAAAGATATATATGATCTTAATTTTAGTATTTTATTTTAAATAATATAGTAATATTTAGTAAGATATTAATTTTTAATTAATCATATAAATATAATGAACTTAGGAAGGAAATATAATGAGTAAACTTAATGATATATTAGAATTCAATAAAGGATTTGTTGAAAACAAAGATTATGAGCAATATATAGCTTCAAAAAATCCAAAGAAAAAAATACTTATTTTATCTTGTATGGACACTAGACTTACAGATTTATTACCCAAAGCATTAAATTTGAAAAATGGTGATGCAAAGATTGTTAAAAATGCTGGAGCGTCAATTATGCACCCTTTTGGAAGCGTAATCAGAAGTATAATCGTTGGAATATATGAGTTTAATATTGATGAAATATTTGTAATTGGGCATCATGGTTGTGGAATGTGCAATTTAAATACAGATAATTTATTACAAAAGGCTATTGATAGGGGGATTACAAAAGAAGTCTTAGAAACACTTCAAAATGGAGGTATAGATATAAAAAAATGGCTTCATGGCTTTGATTCAGTTGAAGAATCTATAAAAGATAGCGTTAATTTAATAAAAAAGCATCCATTAACACCACAAGGAATTTCAATTCATGGACTTGCAATAGATCCTGAAACGGGAAAACTAGACTTAATTGTTAACGGATATAATTAATATTTTGCGAAGCAAAATAGTGAAATAGGGGAAAGGGAAAAAGTGAAGGAGAAAATCCTTACAGGATTTTTGAATAAAAGTTGCTTTGCACCTATATATGCATTCACTTTTTCACTTTTCACTAATTTAAGTATTTATCTATAAAGTTTTCTATTGTAGACCAGTAAAGTTCAGGATTTACCTTAGATGCTTTAGCATGTCCGGCACCTTCTATGGTTAATTTTTCTTTTGGTGAGGTTGTAGCATCATAAAGTTCTTCCATCATTGAATAAGGAACAAAGTCATCCTTATCTCCATGAATAAATAATATTGGAGTCTTAGATTTTGCTACTTGTTTTAATGCAGATGCTTCTTTTAAGGTATAGCCAGCTTTAAGCTTTGTAACAGCTGATGAAGCATTCATTATTGGAAAGCTATGTAGTGAATAAAGTACATTTAATTGATGAGAAAATTGAGCCCAAACAGACGTATATCCACAGTCAGCTATAATAGCTTTTATGTTATATGGAAGATCTTCGCCAGAAGTCATTAAAACAGTGGATGCTCCCATTGATACACCATGAAGTATTATTTGTGCGTTTTCATCAATATTAAGAATTAAATTTATCCATTTAGTAATATCTAATCGATCATACCAACCCATTCCAATGTAACTACCCTCACTTTTACCATGACCTCTTAGATTTGGAATTAGTACATTATAACCAGTTTCATAAAAGTTTTTAGCATAACCACTCATATCTAATCCCTTACTTGTATATCCATGAACAGTTATAATCCATTTATTAGTAGGAATTTCATTTAGTATTTTATAAGCATGAAGCTTTAAATTATCAAAAGATTTTATATATTCATTAGAAAAATTAGATTTATTAAGTAGCCAATCTACATTTTTATTAAGAACTTCTCCACTTGTAGATTTTGCTTCTTCTGGGGTTCCAAAAATAGAATCTTTCGAAGTATTTGGATTAAGTGCTAAGTTATAAAAATAATTACCTATAAGTCCTAAGGCACCGATAGATAAAGCCCCTATTGCGCCAGTAGAAATTAATGCTGTTTTTTTATTCATAAATCCTCCTTTTTCAATTAATAATTCATAATTAACAATTAATACTAAGGAACATATACTTCAGATAAGTGCAGTAGATGTTCCTTAGTATTAAGGTCACCTAAACTGCGTTAAACTTCACTAAGTATTCAATGCCAGTTAAGCAAAACTTAATAAGAGTTATTGTAACATTTTTAAATATCTATTACAATAAAATCACATAGTAGATTATATGAATTAAATGTAAATTAAGTATGAATTATATAAAATGGGTTGACATTTTTGAAATCATTGCATATGATAAAGAAGAAATGAAAAGTTAATATTTTTCGGTAGGTGAGGTTACCACAAGGATAAGGGTTGCTGCCGCAAAATAGTGGAGACACTATGAGAAGGTTAGCAGTCTATGTCGAAGCCAAGGCATAGACTAATGCAATTTCATCGCCTTGTGAAGCTGAAGCTTGAACGATGATAAAGCAGTTTTCTGTTTTATGTTTTTTGCGCAACCTTTTATTAGGATTGTGTTAAGCTTGTAAGTTTATTTCCCTTACCATTAAGTTATTGTGGTAAGGGTTTTTTATTTTTCAAGTCCATTTTTATATTTATTATAGATATTTTGAATTTTAGGAGGTGAGAGGAATGGATGAAGAGAGTAGTAAGTGCATAGATCCACTAATAGAAAATATAAATTTAATTAATGTTGGGAACTATGATGTAGTGGCTTATACATTATTTATTCCTCTTAACTGAGATTCTAAATCTT
The DNA here is from genome assembly GCF_039521405.1 of Clostridium sartagoforme. Classification (NCBI taxonomy): domain Bacteria; kingdom Bacillati; phylum Bacillota; class Clostridia; order Eubacteriales; family Clostridiaceae; genus Clostridium; species Clostridium sartagoforme. The sequence goes on along the minus strand of NZ_BAAACH010000015.1, from coordinate 41,776 downwards.
TGATTTAGTTAATCGAAGTTACTCCTAGGAACGTATGTGAGTAGCGAGTTTCATTCTAAATTTAATAATTAAAGGGATAATATTTCTTTTGGATCTATGTCTTACCTATAAAAAAACTAAAAATTTTTAGGAGGATAGGACTATGAAAAAGAAAATATTTAAAAAAGTAAGTACAAATGAAATAAAAATAAATTCAGGAATTAATAGATTAATTTTATCTTCAAAGCAAGATGAATTAGGTATTTTAGAAAAGTATAATACAAGCTATAGTGGCTATGAAGAAATTAAAGTTGAATTGATGAGAGAAGAATATGGTAAAAATGAAATTACTCATCAAAAGGGAGATTCTTTAGTAAAAAGACTAATAGAGTCATTTATTAATCCATTTACTATTATTTTATTAATTTTAGCAATTATATCTTTTGTAACAGATATAATGATAGTTGATTCAAGCAAGAGAGATGCGACATCAGTTGTTATAGTTACTTCGATGGTTTTAGTAAGCGGTATTCTTCGCTTCATTCAAGAAACAAAGTCAAATAAAGCCGCTGAAAAACTCGGTGAGATGGTTAAAACAACTATAAGTGTAGAACGTAAAGGAGTAGGAATAAAGGAAATTCCTATTAGTGAAATAGTAGTTGGGGATATAATCCATATTGCTGCTGGAGATATGATTCCAGCAGATATTAGAATATTAAAAGCAAAAGATTTATTTATTAGTCAATCATCTTTAACAGGCGAAAGTGAGCCTGTTGAAAAAGTAGATACAGCCATTACTCATGATTGTAAAAATCCGATAGAGCTAAATAACTTGGCGTTTATGGGAAGTAATGTTATTAGTGGATCAGCAATAGCAATAGCAATTAACGTTGGTAATGATACAATATTTGGTTCAATGGCAAAGCAGTTGGTAGGGAAAAAGGTAACTACAAGCTTTGAAAAAGGAGTAAATTCAGTATCTTGGGTATTAATTAGATTTATGTTTGTGATGGTTCCTGTAGTATTATTTATGAATGGATTTACTAAAGGGGATTGGATGGAAGCATTTTTATTTGCACTTTCAGTAGCTGTAGGGCTTACCCCAGAAATGTTACCTATGATAGTATCAGCAAACCTTGCAAAAGGTGCAGTTTCTATGTCAAAGAAGAAGGTAATAGTAAAAGACTTAAATGCTATACAAAACTTTGGTGCAATGGATGTTCTTTGTACTGATAAGACAGGTACACTTACGCAAGATAAGGTGGTTTTAGAATATTCCCTTGATATTGAAGGAAATGAAGATAATAGAGTATTACGTCATGCTTTTCTAAACAGCTATCATCAAACAGGATTAAGGAATTTAATGGATATAGCTATAGTTAATCATGCAAATGAAAAAGATATGATTGAGTTATGGCATGATTATAAGAAAGTAGATGAAATACCATTTGATTTTAGCCGTCGTCGTATGAGTGTAGTAGTTGAAGATAAAGCTGGAAAAACTCAATTAATAACTAAAGGTGCTATTGAAGAAATGTTATCAGTTTGCTCTCATGTAGAATATAAGGGTAAAATTGAAACTATTACAGAAGAAATTAAAAAAGAAATTTTAGAGACTGTTTCTAGTTATAATAGTCAAGGAATGCGTATATTAGGAATTGCTCAGAAGAACAATCCATCAAGCGTAGGGGAGCTTTCAGTAAAAGATGAATCAGATATGGTATTAATAGGATATTTAGCATTTTTAGATCCACCAAAAGAAAGTACAGCTAATGCAATAAGAGCTCTTGAAGATTTTGGAGTTAATGTTAAAATTCTTACTGGAGATAATGATGCAGTAACATCCTCTGTTTGTAAGCAAGTTGGAATAAAGGTAAATAATTTATTACTTGGATCAGATATTGAAGAAATGGATGATGAATTATTAAGTGAAGTAGTAGAAGAAACAAATGTATTTGCTAAACTTTCTCCTAATCAAAAGACAAGAGTTGTTTCTGCTTTAAGAAAAAATGGACATACTGTTGGCTTTATGGGAGATGGAATAAATGATGCAGCAGCTATGACAGAATCTGATGTTGGAATTTCAGTTGATACAGCAGTTGATATAGCAAAAGAATCAGCGAATATAATTTTATTAGAAAAAGATTTAATGGTATTAGAAGATGGAGTAGTAGAAGGTAGAAAGATATATGCTAATATTATTAAATATATAAAGATGACAGCAAGTTCAAATTTTGGAAATATGTTTTCTGTATTAGTCGCAAGTATATTTTTACCATTTTTACCTATGTTACCAATACAATTACTAATGTTAAATTTAATTTATGATATTTCTTGTATAGCTATTCCTTGGGATAATGTTGATGAAGATTATATAAGAGTACCTCGTAAATGGGATTCAAGCTCAATAAGTAAATTTATGTTTTGGATTGGCCCAACAAGCTCAGTTTTTGATATTGCAACTTATGCTTTGATGTATTTCTTTATTTGTCCTTTTGTATTTGGTGGACAATATCATATATTAAATGAAGCGCAACAATTAGGATTTATGGGATTATTTCATGCTGGATGGTTTGTTGAATCATTATGGTCTCAAACACTTGTGATTCATATGATTAGAACACCAGGAATTCCATTTGTTAAAAGTAGAGCATCATGGCAACTCACAACACTAACAACATTAGGTATTGCAGTAGGAACTATAATTCCTTATACATTCTTTGGCAAAGCATTGGATATGGTTTCTATGCCAGCAATTTATTTTCCTTTTTTAATTGTAATAATAATACTGTATATGATATTAGTAACGCTATTAAAAAAAGTTTTTATAAAGAGATATGGCGAACTATTATAGAGATTTGCTAAAAAGTCCTAGCTTAATCGGTTAGGACTTTTGGTTTTAGTTATAAGACTTCTTCAATTTTTTATTAGTGGAGTCGAATTATATGCCTATTAATTTATAATAGTTAAAAGTTAAAGGTCAAATTATTATGGTATAATAAATATAATTCGTTGCATAAAGAAATTATTAATAATAATATTTGTTTATATATGATACATAAGGTAAGGGAGATGAGGAAGTGACTACTAAGAAGGATTATATATATGAAGAAATAAAAAAGCTAATTTTAAATGGAGAGTTCAAAGAAGGAGAATTATTGATCTCTGAAAATGAAATATGTAAAAGATATGATGTTTCAAGAGAGCCTGTAAGGAGAGCTTTAAAAAAATTAAAGGAAAAAGGTTATATTAATTCTAAACAAGGTAAGGGTTATTATATTAATCCACGAGAATTTTATTTAAATACTACAATTACATCATTAAGTGTTGAGAGTAGCAAAATAAATTCAATAATTGTAATAGATTGTAGAATTATTGAAAATAAAATGAAGAACTATTTTAGTTCAGAATTTCTTTATACGTATAGAAGGATAATTAAAACTGATGACAATGTCATTTATGAAGAAGGATTTTTACCTAAGAATATATTTGAAGATTTTGATGAAAATAAATGTAGTGGAAGTATCTTAAATTATTTTGAAAAAGATAAGAATTTTACATTGACTCATGATAGAAAAGAGCTTAAAAGTGTATTAATTGATTCAGAACACATAATAAACGAATACTCACCAGAAAAAGTAACTAATTCAATTGAGACAACTCATAATGTTTATTGCAATAACTTATTGATACAAATAAGCAAGCAAATTAAATATAATTCTGATATAACTATAGTTTCAATGAATTAGGGATAGGTGCTATTACCTATCCCTAAAATTATTTTTATTTAATTAAAGTCTTAGCATAGTTAATTAATATTTTATTGATAAATATATTATAATAACGTTATTTAACTTTAACAGTTTTTTTATTTAATCTAAATTTCTTTAGAACTAAAGTTAGAAATGCAGTTACTATAGTGCCTATAACCATAGATAATAAGCCCATAATAGGTTTATTTACAACTCCTAATAAAAGAACAATTGGACCACCATGTGCAACTGTATTAGTAATTCCAAATAAGAATCCAAGAATACAAGCTACTGCACTACCAATCATGTTTGCAGGGATTATAGCTAGAGGGTCGCTAGCGGCAAAAGGTATTGCGCCTTCGGATATACCTACTAATCCCATAGCTAGAGCAGCTTTACCATTTGCTCTTTCCTCTTCTTTAAAGAATATTTTATTTTTATCAAGGAATGTAGCTAATGCCATTCCGAGTGGAGCAACAGGAATAGCAACTGCTTGAGCTCCCATAAATTGATATTGACCTTCTGCAATTAAACCAACAGAGAACATAAAGGCAACTTTACCAAAAGGTCCACCCATGTCAAATCCTTGCATTAATCCTATAACTAAACCAAGAATTATCATACTACCTGATGACATATTCTTTAATGTATCAAATAACCAGCTCATAAGAGATGATATAGGGGCACCGATTATAAAGATAAATATAAATCCAATAAATAAAGAACCCAAGATTGGAATGATCATTATAGGAACTAGAGCCTCAATAGCTTTTGGAAACTTGATTTTCTTAAAATATAAAACAAAATAACCAACTAATAAACCAGCAGCAATAGCGCCTATAAAACCTGCTCCAGCATCAGCTCCATAAAAAGAACCATTATTTGCAATCCATCCACCTATCATACCAGGAGCAAGTGCAGGTCTATCACCAATTGCATATGCAATATATCCTGCCAAAATTGGAATCATTAATTTAAATCCGATATCACCAATACTTAAAACTTTGTTCCATATACTTCCTTCAGGAATAACTAGTCCACCTGGAGTAGGTTCACCACCTAAGGCAAGTGAAACAGCAATCATAAGACCACCTATAACTACAAAAGGTATCATAAAGGATACACCATTCATTAAGGCTTTATAAAAAGTACTTTTTCCTTTATCCTCTTCATTTGATCGCTTCATAGAAGTATTTTTAGAAGTATATAAAGGAGTAGAAGGATTTAATGCCTTATTTATAAGTTCTTTTGGCTTGTCTATAGCTGATTTTACACCAGTTACAACAACTCTTTTGCCTATGAATCTAGCCATATCTACTTCTTTATCACAGGAAACTATTATCCCATCAGCTCTGCCAATTTCATCATTTGTAGGAGCATTTTCAACACCTATAGATCCGTTAGTTTCTACTTTTATTGAATATCCCATTTCATTAGCTGCTTTAGTTAAAGATTTTGCAGCTAAATATGTATGAGCAACGCCAACTGGGCAACCAGTAACACCTATAAGAAATTTATTATTGGTAACAGATACTTCTTCTTGTGCATTATTTTCTAAAAGGTAAATCAAATCATCAATAGATTTAGAATTAATCATTTTAGTAACATAATTTTCATCAAGTAGCTTACTAGTAATAGTTGATAAAGTATGAATATGAGTATTATCTGAGTTTTCTGGCATTGCTATAAGAAAAATTAAATGAGTTTTTTTAGTTTCGTCACTACCAAAAGCAATCCCCTTTTTACTTATACCGATAGCAACAGCTGGTGAGTTTACATGAATAGATTTTGCATGAGGTATAGCAGCCCCATTTTCTAATTCTGTAGAAAATTCCTCCTCCCTTTTATGAACGTCTTGTAGATATTTTTTAACATCAGTAATTTTCCCCTGCTTATATAGAAGTGATGCTAACTCTTCTATACATTCATTTTTTGTACTAGACTTAATGTTAAGTTGGATTAAGTCTTTTGAAAAAATTTTATTCATAGATTATTCCCCCTTGTTTTCGTTTTCAATAAAATAATAAGACAAAAAAGAAGATTTGTAAATACTAATTTGTAAATATTAATTTGTTAAATAAAAATTTTTGGTTTTTTAGTATGTATGGTATACTTAGTATAAATGTTTAGAAAAATTTTATGACAAAATAATAATATCATATATATTTGGAGGCAATATGAAATACGTAGAGGTTTATGAAGAGATAAAAAATAAAATAATAAGAAAAGAATATTCTTCATGGTCTTCCTTAGAGGGAGAAGAAATACTTTGCCATAAATATGGTGTAAGTAGACCAACATTAAGGAAGGCAATATCAAAACTAAAAAATGAAGGATATGTCCATTCAAGGCAAGGTTCAGGAATATTTGTTAATCCTCCAGAGTTCTATGAACAAAGTAAATTAACAACATTATCAGAAAAGCAAGATGAAGGATACAAGATAGAAAATAGAGTATTTTTCTGTAAGGAAATTGAAGGTGATGAGAAATTATGTAATGCTTTTAATGTGGATAAGAAGGAAAAATTTATTTATTTTAAAAGATTAAGGATTATTTCAGGAGAACCAAGAATATTAGAATATACATATATGCCATGTTATTTATTTAAAGATTTTAATGAGGAAGTCTTAAAGAAGTCTGTTTTTAAATATATGGAAGAACACTATAATGTAAGTCATGATATAAAAACTATAAAAGCTATAAAATCAAATGAAGAGGTTTCTAAAATATTAGAAATAGATTTAGATTCAGCTATTTTGGAGATTGAACATAAGGTATATTTAACAAAATCAATACTTGCTCAATATACTAGAGAAATATCTACGGACAATTCAATTACTATTGCATCTGTTAGATAAAATAAAAAACTATCCTAATATTATTTAAAAATACATTAGGATAGTTTTTTATTTATAAAATTTATTTTAATCAATTAACTTGACGGAAGGAACTCATTGATATAGAATTTACTTGTAATTACAAGTTGATAGGGGGAATAAGTAATGATTAAAAGAGACTTAAAAAGAAATGATACTAATGTAGCTGTTGCACCAAAGGAAGCATTATATATGAGTGAGTTAGAACAGTTAGAAACAATGTTAAAATATACAGCGATTCACAGTAAATACGATGATAGTGAAAAACTAAAAAGGGAAGTTGAATGTTTAAAAGTTCTTTTTCCTAAAGTCTTTAGGCCAATGTATGAAGACGATTTGATAGTAGGAAGATATGATGCATTACCTATAGGATTTGGAAGTGTAACATCCGTTGGTGGGCCAGGGCATTATTGTAAGTTTGAAAAGCTAGATAATTACGTAAATAAACTTGGTGATAAATATGAAGATAATATAGAATTCTTAAAAAAATATTGGAAAAAAAATGATACTAGAGAAGTATTTTATAAGGATAAACTACAAGAAAATGTTTTGGGAAAATTTGTAGATGTATTATTTCCGGCAATTATCACAGCTCGATTTAGTGGCATGTATTTAAATTATAATTTGTTGCTAGATAATGGAATAGATGGTTTGAAGAATATAATAAATTCAAAAAGAGCAATTAATATTGACTCACAAAAAGAATATGATGCTATGATTGAAGCACTTGAACTTTTGCAAGTTGTAATTAAGTATCATATAGAGGAAGTTCAGAAAGAACTAAAAAAAGATGCACTTTCTCAAAAGAGAAGAATGCAAATGGAAAAATTATTAGTTGCATTAAATATAATTGAAAATGATAAACCTAATTCATTTATCTCAGCAATGCAACTTGCATGGATATATTCATCTGTATCGGGAGTTGTAAATTACGGTAGAATGGATGATTATTTAGGAGATTATTTAGTTTATGATTTAGAAAATAATATAATTACTGAAGAAGAAGCAATAGAATACATTAAATCTCAATGGAGATTGATTGAAGTAAAAAGAACAAATGTTAATGGACGTGTTATTGTTGGTGGAAAAGGTAGAAGAAATGAAAAAAATGCAGATGTATTTTGTAAGTTAGCAATTAGAGCAACTAAAGAAGCTAAGTTAGTTGAACCTCAATTTACTCTTAGAATCTATGAAGGAATGAATCAAGAGATATATGATTTAGCTTTAGATTGCATTGGAGAAGGAATAACTTATCCTATTTTATATAATGATGATGTAAATATACCTGCAGTGTCAAAAACAATGCATGTAGATATGACAACAGCAGAGCAATATGTTCCTTTTGGATGTGGAGAGTTTGTTCTTTCAGGTCAAAGTGTAGGTACTCCAAATACTTGTATTAATTTATTAAAGCTTTTAACAATTATGATTCATGATGGAATTGATCAATGGGATTATAAATATAAGTATGGAAAACTTGAAATGAAAAAGATGAATGAAATAGAAAGTTTTGATGAATTCTTTAGTGAATATAAGAAGTTATTAAGCTATTATATAGAATTAACAGCTGATGCTCATGCTTATTCATATAAAGTAATGAATGAAAAGGTTGGATTCATTTTTACAAGTATATTAACAGATGATTGCATTGGAAGGGGAAAAATGACCTTAGATGGTGGTGTTAAGTATCTTGGTGGAACAAATGAGATGTATGGAAATATGAATACTGCAGATTCTTTAGGTGCAATCAAAAAATTAGTGTTTGATGAAAAAAAATATACATTAGCAGATATTCAAAAAGTATTAGAAGTAGATTTTGATGGATATAATGATGTAAAAGAAGAAATGATCAATGCTCCAAAGTTTGGAAATGATGATGACTATATTGATTCTATAGCAGTTGAACTTCATGAATTTACTTGTAATGAAGTGGCTAAGCAAGCTAGTAAAGTAGGGTTAGATAGTTGGTTAGTAGTTGTTATAAATAATCAAGTTAATACAGAATGGGGAAGAGCAACAGCATCATCACCAGATGGAAGAATAGCAGGATTATATATGAGTAATGCTAATAATCCGCAAAGTGGTGCAGATACTAATGGACCAACAGCAATGTTAAATTCTCTTGCTAAAATACGTGCAGATATACATGCAGGTAGCGTTCAGAATATTAAATTCTCTAAGACTATGTTTAATAAGGAAAGAATAAAAATAAAAGCATTATTTTCTACTTATTTTAAGAAGGGCGGCCCACAACTTATGGTGAATATAGTAAATCAAGAAGATTTAGTTGCAGCATATAATAACCCAGAGGAATATAAAAATCTAACAGTTAGAGTAGGTGGGTTTAGTGCAAGGTTTGTAAATTTAGATGATGATGTTCAAAGAGAAATAATGGAGAGGACATGTAATGAGTAGAAAAGGAATAGTATTCGATATACAAAGATTTTCTGTTAATGATGGGCCTGGGGTAAGAACAACAGTATTTTTGAAAGGGTGTTATTTAAGATGTCCGTGGTGTCATAATCCAGAGTCTATTTCTCCTAAAATTCAATTAAGATATAATTCTAAGAAATGTACTACTTGCGGAAAATGTGTTGAATATGTAAATGGTGATGGAATAGAAATAATTAATAATAAATTACGAATAGATTTTAATAAACATGATCAAAATTTTGAGTTAATAAATGTATGTCCTAATAAGGCTTATGAAACATATGGGAAAAAATATTCTTCTGATGAATTAGTTGAAATTATAATGAAGGATGTTGATTATTATAATATATCTAATGGAGGAGTAACTTTTAGTGGAGGAGAAGCTATAAATCAATTTGAGTTTATTAAAGAAGTAGCAATAAAATTAAAGAAAATGGGAATACATATATGTTTAGATATAAGCGGATATGATCCTGAGAATAATATAGAAAATTCAGTTGGATTTGTAGATGAGTATTTATTAGATTATAAGCTAACAAAGAAGGAAGACTATAAAATCTATATAAAGAGAGAGTTCGATTTTTATAGTACAATAGAAATACTAAAAAGATTTAATAAGAGTGTTATTTTAAGATGTCCAATAATTCCCAATATTAATGATAATGAGCTGCATTTTAAAGCTATATGTAAAATATCTAATGATTATGGAAATATAAGATATGTGGATATACTTCCATATCATAATTTAACTAAGATATATGAATTTAAATATTTAAATAAACATAAGAAATATGAAGTTCCATCCAATGATATGAAGGAATTATGGAAAGAGATTTTAAAAGAAAACTCATTAAGAAATGGGTTTATAGAAAATGAAATAATATAAGATAATAAGGGGCGTCATTAGATGGTCCTTATTATCTATAAATTTTAAAAATATAAGATGTTTTTATCGTTGATAAATAAAAAAATTCAACATTTTTAATTAGTATTTTAATTGAAAGATTTACTAATATGTGTTATTATACTTTTGAAAGAAACTTTCAAAAGTATAATATAAAGGTATGGATATAAAAATGAGAGAGTATAAATGTATAATTTTTGATTTAGACGGAACAGTTTTAAATACTGAGAGAATGAATTTAGTGCCACTTCAAAGACTTATAAAAGAAGAACTCTATAAAGACATTCCTTATAAGGATTTACTTAAATATAAAGCATATGCAGGAAAGAAGACAATAGAGGAATTAGGATTTAAGGATATAGACAAGTCTTACAATAAGTGGGTAGAGTATGTGAATGAGTTTGAAGAAGGCGCTGTACTATATGAAGGATTTGATGAAGTAATAAAAACTTTGAGTGAAAAAGGAATCATATGTGCTATAGCAAGTTCTAAAATGAAAAATCAATATAAAATAGATTTTGAACCTACTGGATTAAAAAAATATATCAAATGTGAAGTTTTAGCAGAGGATACAGAAAGGCATAAACCATATCCTGACCCATTATTAAAAGTGAGTGAAATATTAGATATAAATCCAAGTGACTGTATATATATTGGAGATACAATATTTGATTTTAAAGCAACCAAAGCAGCAGGGATGGATTTTGGAATAGCTATGTGGGGTGCTGATGATTTAGAAGGAATAGAAGCTGATTTTGATTTTAAGAATCCAAGAGATATTTTAAAGGAGTTAAAGCTTTTATAATGAAAAAAGTTGTAGGAAAACCAACAGAACTAAAAAATGTAAATAGTTCATTAATAATGAATTCAATAAGGACTAGAGGTATTGCAACTAGAGGAGAAATTTCCAAAGATACAGGATTAAGTCATACAACTGTAAGATCTATTTTAAATGAATTGATTGAAATGAGTGAAATAATATCTGTAGGCCTTGATAAATCTAGTGGAGGTAGAAGAGCCGAGAGATATGAGATAAATTCAAACAAAAGATATTTAATGGTACTTTTAATAGAAGAAAATAAATTAGTTTATAGAATTATAAATACTTTAGGTAAGATCTTAGAAGAGAATACTAAAAATCTAAGAAGCTTAGAGGATATTGAGGATGTTGGCGATATAATAGAAGAGGTATATAAAGTTTATCATAATATAGAAGGTATTGGGATTAGTGTTCCAGGGATAGTTACTAATTATGGTTATTTGTCAGGAATTAAGATGGAAGATTGGAAGGAAATAAAAATAAAAGAATACCTTAGTAAAAGATTTAATATCCCGATATTATTAGAGAATGATATAAATTCTATTTCTATAGCTTTTTATAACGATTATATAGAAAAAAAGAAATGCAATGAAATAAGTCTTGTATATATAAGTTTTACGTCATTAGGGGTAGGAGCTGGAATAGTAATAGATGGAGATATTATAAAAGGTAACAATGGATATGCAGGAGAAATTGGTTTTATTCCTGTAGGAGATACTTTTCTAAATGCTAAGATTATGAGCAATTTAGATGATGAAGAGTACATTGAAGTAATTATAAACACTATAAAAACAATATCAGCAATAATTAATCCGAGTGTAGTTGTTTTAGGTGGAAGTAATTTTAAATATAGTATAAAAGATAAAATAATAGAAAGATACAATAAGGAATTCAGCATAAAAACAGAGATATTAGTACAAGAAAAAAGTAATAATTATGCATTAGAGGGAATAAAAGAAAAAGCATTAAACTTAATAAATAAAGAGGTTAAGTTAATTAAAAACTAATAGGGATTTAATTAGTATAAAGGGCGTTATAGCATTTGCTAGCGTAACCAAAATACTTTTAAATAAATTAAAAGCTATGACTATACTAATATTAGCCATAGCTTTTTTCTTTTAAGAAAATAAATATATGGACTGTTTGGTGGAATATAATACCAATCTTACTAAATTGTAATACAAATAAGTGAAAATTAATTGTATAATTAATTTAATTTTATAATTAGTAAGGAGAAAACTATATGAGTTATAAGATATATATTATAGAAGATGATTCATCATTAGGATTTCTATTAAAAGAATATATTTCTAAATATCAATTTGATGTAAAAATAGTAAAGAACTTTGAAAATATAATGAGTGAATTTAATGAGTTTAAACCTAACTTAGTACTTTTAGATGTTAATTTACCTAAATTTGATGGATTTTATTGGTGTAGAAGAATAAGACAGGAATCAAAGATTCCAATAATATTTATATCAGCAAGAGATAGTGGTATGGATCAAGTTATGGCACTTGAAAATGGTGGAGATGATTATATAACTAAGCCTTTTTATTATGAGGTTGTTATGGCTAAAATAAAAAGTCATTTAAGAAGAGCTTTTGGAGATTATGCACCACACATGGAAGAGCGAATCGTTGAACTTGATGGATTAATATTTTACCCAGAAAGATTAGAAATTAAATTTAATGATAGAAAAGTAATAATAACTAAAAAAGAAGGGATTTTATTAGAGTATTTAATTAAAAAATATCCTAAAGTTGTAGCTAGAGACTTCCTTTTAGAGAAGATATGGGATGATATTGAGTTTGTTGAGGAAAATACATTAAATGTTAACATAAGTAGAATAAGAAAAAAACTTCAGGATATTGGAATATGTAATGGTATAGAAACAGTAAGGTCAGTTGGATATAGATTAAATAAAACTTGGTAGGAGAAATAACATGAAATTATTTTTAAAGGATAATAAAGGATATATAATTATATATTTCATAAGTCTTTTAATTACATTAATTTATATAAACCTTTTAGGAAGTTTAAATGTAATGGAGTCTTTTTATATATCAATTGTTAATACATTTATTTTAATTACTTTTTTATGCTTTAGATATTATAAACATAGAAAAATTTATACATTATTAAATAAGAAAATAAATAATTTAAATCAATTAGTTATAAGTTTAGGAAATTCAGTTTTAGGTAAAGCTATATCAGATATTTTAAAACAAATGAATAATTTATATAGTATTAATATGATTGATAAAAATAAAAAACATCAGGAGCATTTAATGTTTATAAATCAATGGATTCATCAAATGAAAACACCACTTTCTATAATACAGTTAAAAATGCAAGAAGATGAAGGGGAAAGACCTCTTGAAGAAATAAGAGAAGATGTATATAAATTAAATAAGGGATTAAATATGGCAATGTATTTTGCTAGACTAGATTCTTTTGAAAAAGATTTTGTAATAGAGAAAATTTCTCTATATGATTTAGTTATTAGTAAAGTAAATGAAGAAAAAACAATGTTTATAAAAAATAAAATAAAACCAGTAGTTGAAATAGATAAAAACATAAAAATATATAGTGACTTCAAGTGGCTTAAATTTATATTAGAGCAGCTTATTATTAATGGGATAAAGTATTCAAGAGATGTAGGGAAAGAGTTAATAATAAAAGCAGAAGAAAATTTTGAATATATTAAATTAACAATAATAGATCAAGGTATAGGTATAAGCAAAAAAGACGTAAGAAGAGTATTTGATGCTTTTTTTACAGGAGAAAATGGGCGTAAATTTGGTGAATCAACAGGAATGGGATTATACATAGTAAAAAAGGTTTGTGATAATTTAGGGCATAGCATATCAATAGAATCTAATTTAGGATTTGGAACAATTGTTACTGTGAAGTTCAAAAATTAGAATATAAAATTTAAATAATATCTCCCTAAAATTTAATGACACATTAGTATATTATATAGTTAATGTTTTAAGCTCATTAACTATGTAGGGTGTTTATTGAAAAATATATATAAAAACAATAGAATGGTAAATTATATTATATGATTTACCTTATTTTTATATATAAAAAGCAAAAGTGACATACTTGTAATAATTATGTAAGGTTTAAAGATAGTACATGTATATAGTCTTCATTAAACTAGGTATATAAAGTTTAAAGGAGGATAAAGAAAATGATTGATATAATATTTATATTAAAGTCTATTATAATTGCAATTGTTGAAGGTTTTACAGAATTTATTCCAGTGTCATCAACAGGACATATGATTTTAATTGGAAGCTTAATTAACTTTGAGGGTGAATTTGTTAGTATGTTTCAAGTTGTAATCCAATTAGGATCAATATTAGCAGTTATAGTACTATACTGGAACAAAATTTATAAAAGCATAATTGAGTTTTTCAAATTTATATTTAGTAAAGGGCAAGAGGGTAAAATAGGATTTAATTTTGGAATTAATGTTATAATAGCATCTATCCCAATGGGGATTATAGGAGTGTTATTCTATAAGAAAATAAAATCTTTATTTAGGCCAGAAGCCGTAATTATAGGATTTATAGTAGGAGGAATTTTACTTATAATAATTGAAAATATATTTAGGAATAGAAAAAAGGCTACTTACAATATTGATGATATAAGGTACACTCAGGCTTTAAAGGTAGGAATATTACAAGTTTTAGCCGTATGGCCTGGAATGTCTAGAAGTGCGTCTACAATAATGGGAGGATGGATTGCAGGAATATCAACATCTGTATCTGCTGAATTTTCATTTTTCTTAGCCATACCTGCTATGCTGGGATCATCTATAAAAGACTTAATTGAGTTCGATTATTCTATAATGACATTAACTTTGTGGGTTTCATTAATATTGGGATTTATAGTAGCTTTTATAGTAGCATTAATAGTTATAAAGAAGTTCATAGAATATCTAAAAAGTAAACCTATGAGAATATTTGCTATATATAGAGTTTTGGTAGGGATTTTACTTGCAATATTAGTATTAAAGAAGATAATAGTTTTAACTATATAAGAGGAGAGAATTATGGGGATTTTAGAAATTAAAAATTTAAAAAAGATATATGGAAGTAAAGTTTCTTTTACTGCATTAAATAATATTAATTTTATTGTAGAACAAGGAGAATTTATAGGAATAATGGGACCTTCAGGTAGTGGAAAAACAACATTATTGAATGTAATTTCAACAATAGATAAGCCAACTTCAGGAGAAATAAGGATAAATGATATTAAACCTCTATTATTAAAAGGAGATGAATTAGCATTATTTAGAAGGCGAGAGTTAGGATTTGTATTCCAAGATTTTAATTTATTAGATACTCTTACTATTGGTGAAAATATATTGTTACCTTTAACTTTAGATGGAGTATTAGTAAATGAACAAAATAAAAAGCTAGAAAGGGTATCAAAGATTCTAGGAATTGAAAAAATATTAAATAAGAGAACCTTTGAGGTATCAGGAGGTGAAGCTCAAAGAGCAGCAGTTGCAAGAGCCTTGATTCACAACCCATCAATTCTTTTAGCAGATGAGCCTACTGGTAATTTAGATTCAAAATCATCCAAAATAGTAATGGAGTTATTTGAAAAGATTAATAAAGAGGAAAAGGTAACTACAATGATGGTTACACATGACCCAGTAGCAGCTAGCTATTGTAATAGGATATTATTTATAAAAGATGGAGCTATATATAATGAAATTTATAAAGAGGATAGTAGACAACAATTTTATCAAGATATTTTAGATGTTATTGCATTACTAGGAGGAAGAGATAATGAAGTTTATTGAATTTGCCACTAGAAATGTAATGAGAAACATACGAGCTTACTTTGGCTATTTCTTAAGTAGTAGTATTTCAGCTGCTTTGTTATTTTCTTTTACCATGTTAGTATTGCATCCTAATATAGATATAAGCAGTTTTCCTAATTACTTAAAAGTTAGTTTTAAATTAACAATGATTATAGCATATTTATTTTTATGTTTCTTTATCTTTTATTCAGTAAGTGTATTTTTAAAAAGTAGATATAAAGAAATAGGAGTACTTTATATAATAGGAGCTTCAAATAAACAAATAAAGAAGATGATAATAATAGAAAATGTATTAATAAGTTCTTTATCTGGTATTATTGGAGTTCTTATAGGGTTAATTTTCTCAAAAATATTTTTGTTAGCTAGTGGAAAGTTACTAGGATATAATATTTTAGAATTTTATCTACCAAGTAAGGCAATTATTATCACAATAATAGGATTTATCTTAATGGGTGGAATAATTTCTATTTTTACTATTAGCGTTATAAAGGAAGATAAGGTATTATCACTACTTAAAGCAACTAAAAAACCAAAGGATGAACCAAAGGCATCAAAGTTTCTTACAATAATTTGTATTATATTAATTGCTGCAGGATATTTTTTTTCAATTACATCTACTAAGAGCAATATAATATATAGAATTATACCAGTAACAGTAATTGTTGTAGTTGGAACTTATTTATTATTTTCACAATTTAGTATTTTTATTATAAATAAATTAAAAAATAATAAAGCTTTTTATATGAATAAGACAAGACTGCTATGGGTATCAGATCTTTTATATAGGATAAAGGATAATACAAGGATGTTTTTTATTATAACAATAACTTCATCAGTAGCATTTACATCTATTGGAGGTGTATATTCCTTTTGGCTTAACAAAGAATCGGAAGTTAATAGTAGTTTTCCTCAAGCATTTTTTTATGCTTTTAATGAAAATAGCTTATATGTGAATGATAAAATAATATATTTAGAAGAAGCTTTAAACAAAAGTAATTATAATTATAAAAAGGTTCAAGGAAATATAAAATCATTAAAATATAATGATAGTGAGATAAATATAATAAATGAAGATACCTATAATAAATTAGCTAACTCATTTGGCAAAGAAAAAATAACTCTTAAGGAAAATGAAGGAGCATTAAATTCAGCACTATCTAAGAATGTTAATAATATAGAAATTGATAATATAGATATTAAAATCATTTCAAAGTTAGATAGCAAAATACTTCCAGCTCTATACGAGAACTTATATGTTTTAAATGATAAATCATATAATAAAGTTAAAGCTCTAGAATTTTCATTTTATAGTATTAATGTAGATAATTATAAAGACACATTAAATATATCAAGAAGTTATTTAGATAAATTTAATGAGGAAAATTATAGCAAAGAAAGAGTTTTATTAATGAAAGCACATTTACTAGAATCAATTAAATTAGGTTATGGAATATTTATGTTTTTAGCAATATTTATTGGAATAATTTTCTTTGTAACAACAGCAAGTTTCTTATACAATAAATATTATATGGATATAGAAGAGGATAAAGTAAGATATAGTAAGTTAAGTAAAATAGGTTTAACTTTTAAAGAAATAAAAAAAATATCAACTATTGAAATTGGAGCACTATTTCTACTTCCATATATAGTTGCAGCAATACATTCTTTATTTGCATTATTATCACTTAATAACGCCTTTGAAATGGAAATAAGTATATCAGCAATTACAGTTATGGGAAGTTTTTTAATTATTCAAATAATATATTTCTTTATTATAAGAAAGAAATATTTGATAGAAATTAATTACGAATATAAGGATTAAGGCAGATATATTCTATAAGCTCTAAGTAATTAGCCAAGTAGTTGTAGGCTGTGAATTGTGTACTGTGAACTGAGTATATTTGTATAATTATACAATTTATTAAAAATAATTGAGAGGTAATAATCATGAGAGAAATATTATTAATTGAAGATGATTTAGATTTATCAAAACAACTTTTACTATCTTTAAATAAATGGGGGTTTAGTGTAGAGCTAATAGATGATTTTAGTAATATAATTGAAGAGTTTAGTGAAAAGAAGCCAAGTTTAATAATAATGGATGTTAATTTACCATATTATGATGGATTTTATTGGTGCGAAAAAATTAGAGCAATATCTAAGGTGCCAATAATTTTTTTATCTTCTAGAGATTCAAATATGGATTTAATTATGGGAATAAATAATGGTGGTGATGATTATATAACAAAGCCTTTTTCAATAGAAGTTTTAATAACTAAGATAAATGCATTGCTAAGGAGAAGCTATGATTATGCTTTTTCTGATTCAATTATTTATTATAATGATACCATCCTAGATATTGATAAATGTACATTTAAATATAAAGAAAATACTGTTGAATTAACTAAAAATGAAATGAAGATATTATCAATACTTATTAAAAATAAAGGGAAAGTAGTTTCAAGAGACAAAATTATGATGAGCTTATGGAACGATGATGAGTTTGTAAGTGATAACACATTAACTGTAAATGTAACTAGGTTAAGAGGAAGACTTAAGGATGAATTAGGATTGAATAATTTTATAAAAACTAAGAAGGGCATAGGGTATATGGTTTAATGAGCTTAATAAGATTTATAAAAGAAAAGAATATAAATATTATATTTTCAATAGCCTTATTAATAGTAATAAACATATATTTAATTTCAATAAATTCATTTAATGGTAGAGCAAGTGATTTAATCTACCTAGATTTTATTATAATTGCTATATATTTAATGTGGATATATACTGCTTATTTTAATTGGAAAAAGCAATACTACGATTTATATAAATCTATTTTAGATAAAAATGATATTTCTATAGAAGATGTTAAAGAAAGCTCTTTAGAAGAGGAAATAATTTATAAAGTTACAGATAATAAAGATAAAAAGTATGATTTTAAAACTAAAGAATATGAAGAAAAATTAAGTGATATGGAAGAATATATTTCTAAATGGGTCCATGAAATAAAGCTTCCAATAACAGCACTAAATATAATTTCGGAAGATATAGAGGATTATACTGTAGCAAGCAGTGTAAAAAATGAAACAGAAAAAATAAATTTTTTAGTTAATTCAATTATTTATGGAAGTAGAGCTACGGTAGCTTCAGAGGATATATTTATTAAGGAAGAAAATTTAGGTGATATAGTTAAGAAATCTATAAAAAACAATTCATTTTTCTTAATAAAAAATAAGATTGAAGTAGTTGCAAGAAATTTAAATTATAATGTTTATACTGATGGAAAATGGATAATTTATGTTATAGATCAATTAATTAATAATGCAATTAAATATTCAAAAGAAGATGGTAAGATAGAATTTTATGCAGAGGATAATAAAGATTACATAAAGTTAAACATTAAGGATAATGGTATAGGAATAGCAAAAGAAGATATAGATAGGATATTCAATAAAGGATTCACAGGAAGTAATGGTAGAAATAAAGTATATAAATCTACGGGGATGGGGCTTTATTTCACTAAGAAGGTTTTAAATAAATTGGAACAGGAAGTTACTGTTGAATCAATAAAAGGTGAATATACCTTATTTAACATATATTTTTATAAAATATCAGATTATTTAAAGGTTACTAAAATGTAACATTAAAATTAAAAAAGTAAGGTTAAGTGAAGGAATCCAAATTAAAAAACTATTAAAATAAAATTAAAGTTAAAATTAATTTGGGAGGAATGAATTATGAAGGAAATATTAAATTTAGAGAATGTTTCTAAAGAATATGGAATTAAAGGGTTTAGAACTAAAGTATTAAACAACATAAATTTTACTGTAAATGAAGGGGATTTTATTTCTATAATGGGCCCGTCTGGAGCAGGAAAAACTACATTGTTGAATTTAATTTCAACTTTGGATAAACCTACAAAAGGTGAAATAATCCTTGATGGAAAGAATATAACAAGGACTAAAAATAAAGAATTATCCAATTTAAGAAGAGATAAAATAGGGTTCATATTTCAAGATTATAACTTATTAGATAATATGAATTTAATGGATAATATAGCATTACCATTAGCTTTAGGTAAAAAGAAAACAAAAGCTATAGAAGATAAGGTAATGAATATTTCAGAAATATTTGGACTCAAGGAGCATTTAAAAAAGTATCCTTATGAACTATCTGGAGGTCAAAAGCAGAGAGGGGCAGCAGCTAGAGCTTTAATAACTGATCCAAAAGTAATTTTTGCAGATGAGCCTACTGGAGCTTTAGATTCAAGATCATCATCAGATTTGCTAGAATCATTAAGTAGAGCAAATAAAGAAAAAAAGGCTACTATTGTTATGGTTACTCATGATGCTATTACTGCAAGTTATTCTAATAAAGTTTATATATTAAGTGATGGAGAAATAAAGTGTCAATTAAATAAAGGAGAAAGTAGAAAAGAGTTTTATGGTAAGATAATCGATATGTTAGCATCTTTAGGAGGTGCTAAATAATGAGCGTATTCAATATAGCTTATAATAATTTCAAAAATAATATAAAAATTTATACTATGTTTTTTATTTCAATGATATTTTCTGTAGTTATTTTAAGTAATTTCTTAATTATGATGAATGGGGATGCAATGAAGGTCCTTGGTGATATGAATGAAGAATATAGTAAGCTTATTTTGCAAGTTATAACTGTTATTTTAGTTATATTTATGTTTTTCTTTATTTGGTATGCATCGAATATATTTTTAAGAAATAGAAAAAAGGAAATTGGTATCTATGCATTTATGGGACTTGATTCATCAGTAATAGGAAAAATATATTTTATTGAGATGATGCTGATTGGAGTGAGTGCATCATTAATTGGAACAATTATCGGGGTTGTTTTATCAAAATTTTTTCAAGTAATAGTTTTTAAAATTGCAGATTTTAATATAGATGTGACATTTAGTGTAAGTATAAGTTCCATAATTTATACTGTAGCAATTTTTATGTGTATATTCTTATTTATGAGTATAAAAGGCTTTATAAGTATAGTTAGAAGTAAAATTGTAGATCTTTTAAATGCAAGTAAAAAGCAAGAAAAGATGCCTAAAGTTAATTTTCTTATATATATAGTTGCAATAATATCATTAGTTTTAATTGGTTATGGGTATTATTTAGTAAATAAAGAAGCAACTGATGCGCTTAAGACTTTAATATTAGTGTGCATTGGTACTTATGGATTGTTTGGAGCTGTTTTCCAAGTAGTATTTAATTTATTAATTAATAAAAAATCTATATTATACAAAGGAGCAAATATTATAACTATAAATAATTTAGCTTATAGATTTAAGAAAAATTATACAGTTTATGCTACTATAGCTATACTAACAGCAACAACTACTACAGTTCTCGGAACAGCTTTTTCAATGAAGAAAACATATGAAAATAGTCAAAGAAATATTACTTTATATTCTTTAGCAATTTCATCTAAAGATGAGTTTAATTCAGAGGAAGTAGCTAATAAATTAAAAGAAATTGGTGAAGAAAAGTATTCTTTAGAAACTAAAGTGTTAAAAATTAAAAGTACATTGAAGGATGTCCCTCAATATCAAAATGATGAATATATAGTGGTTTCTTATGATAACTTATCTAATATATTAAAAGAAAATGGTGATGAAAAAGATTTAGTTAAGTTTAATGAAGAAATGGTGCAAGGTAATAATGCTATATATATTGAAAGACCTGGTACACTTATGAGTTTGCTATCAAATATCAAAGACGTTACATTAAATGATGTTAAGTTTAATATAAGTGAAAGTACTAGAATCAGGATTTTTGGTGAAGCATTAAATTATGTTACGATAATTGTAAATAATGATGAATATGAAAAACTTAGAGAAACAGCTACTGAAATAAACTTCTATGGAATCAAAATAGAAAATGAAGAAAATATAATTAATGTAATAGAGGAAATAGGGAAGAATCTTAATTTGGAAACTACTCAGGGATTTTATGGACAATATGAATTAAAAACAATAGAATGGGTGAAATTTGTTTATGCAATTGGAGGATTCTTATTTTTAGTAATGGTATTGGCAGAAGCTAGTATTATTTATATAAAAATTTATAGTGATGCAAATGAAGATAAGCAAAAATATAAAACACTTCTAAACATAGGAGCTTCCAAGAAAGATATAAGTAAATCTATAAGTAGAGAAGTTGCATTATTTTATTTCATTCCATTAGCAGTTGGCTCAATTCATAGTTATTTTGCAATTAATGTATTAGCTGATTTTATGAAAGAGAATTTAAATTTTGTATATTTAATTAGCTTACTAATTTGTATAGCTATATTTATAGTTAATTGTATTATTTCAATCATGGGATTTAAAAAGATAATAGGAACAAAGAAAAATTAAGTATAAGTAATTCACGAGTGTTTTTAGCAATCGTGAATTTTACTATTTTAATATGAAAATAGTAAATATGAATAAAATGATTTGAAATAACTAATAATAAGTTCATATATGGAAAGGAGATAGGAATATGGATAATGCAATGTTTTGTTATCAATGTGAACAAACAATGGGGGGAAAGGGATGTACTAAGATGGGTGTCTGTGGAAAGACTCCAGAAGTTGCAAACCTTCAAGACCTATTAATATATCAATTAAAAGGAATAGCATGTTATGCTAAGCCACTAATTGATAAAGGAGAGATTATAGATAAAACAGTAGTGGAGTTCGTGGAAAATGGACTTTTTACAACCTTAACTAATGTTAATTTTGATGTTGAGGTTCACATACAAATGCTTAAAGATTCCCAAAAGATAAAAGAATCACTAAGAAGTAAGGCTCCTAAGGGGAACTACTCAGAGCAAGCTACTTATAATTTAAGTGCAACTAAAGAACAAATGTTAGAAGATGCAGTTAAAGCTGGAATAATGTATGATCAAGATATGGATGCGGATGTAAGATCTTTAAGGTACACGATTTTATATGGATTAAAAGGGATATCAGCTTATGGACATCAAGCAAGATTTATAGGATTTTATAGTGATCAAGTAGACCAATTTTATTTTCGAGCTTTAGAAGCAACAACTAATGATAATATTGGAGTAGAGGAATTAATACGCTGGACAATGAGAACAGGAGAAATTGCTGTAGAAGTTATGAGAGTTCTTGATGATGCTAATACAACAAGATATAGTCATCCTACTCCGCATAAAGTAAATGTAAATATTAAAAAAGGTCCATTTATAATAGTTTCAGGACATGATTTAAGAGATTTAGAAATGTTACTTGAACAAACTGAGGGAAAGGGAATTAATATATATACACACGGAGAAATGCTGCCATCACATGGATATGAAGAGCTAAGAAAATATAAACATTTAGTAGGTAACTTTGGTTCAGCATGGCAAAATCAACAAAAAGAATTTGATAATATACCGGGTTGCATACTTATGACCACAAACTGCTTAATGAGACCTAGAGAAAGCTATAAAGATAGAATTTATAGTACTGGAGTTGTTGGATGGGATGGAATAGTACATATAGGTAGAGATAAAAATGGATATAAGGATTTCTCAGAAATAATAAATAAAGCACTTGAATTAGGTGGCTTTGAGGAAGATGAAGAGGAACATGAAATATTAGTAGGTTTTGCACATAAAGCAACATTAAGTCATGCGGAAGAAATAGTATCAGCAGTAAAGAATGGAGATATAAGACATTTCTTTGTAATTGGAGGTTGTGATGGAGCAAGACCGGGAAGGAACTATTATACAGATTTTGCTAGGCAAGTCCCAGAAGATTGCATAATATTAACCCTTGCTTGTGGAAAATATAGGTTTAATAAATTAGAATTTGGAGAAGTATGTGGATTACCTAGACTTCTAGATGTAGGTCAATGTAATGATGTTTATTCTGCAGTAAAGATAGCTACATCATTAGCGGATGCTTTTGATACAGATGTAAATTCCTTACCATTATCAATAGTTCTATCATGGTATGAACAAAAGGCAGTAGCAGATTTACTAGCATTATTGTCTCTTGGAGTAAAGGATATGTACTTAGGACCTTCACTTCCTGCATTTATATCTCCAAATGTTTTACAATACTTAGTAGATACCTTTGGACTTAAACCAATAAGTACTCCAGAAGAGGATTTAAAAACATGCCTTCAACAAATAGTATAAAAATATAACTTTTCAAATGAAAGGAGCTGTTTTTTACAGCTCCTTAATAAATATCTAAAAATTTTAAATTTGATTTAAATCACATTTTTATTTTTATATTTTTTATATAATCTATTCATAGATAAGATATGAAATGTTTGGAGGAATTAATATGAAAAATGAAATAAATAATAAATTAACTTTAGGAGAATGTGTTATTATTTATCCAGCAATAGTAGAAAGATTTAATGATATGCAATTAGATTACTGTTGTGGAGGAAATCAAAATTTAGAACTAGCATTGAAAGAAAAAAACATTGATGTAGATACATTTATTAAAGATATAAATAAAGAGCTTGAAGAATTTATATTTGAGAATTCTTCATATGTAAATTGGAATGAAAAATCTTCAGAGGAATTAATTAATCACATAGTTAATACTCATCATGCAAAGACATTTGAATTATTAAGAGATATAGATCCATTATTATTAAAAGTTTTTAAAGTACATTATGATCATTTACCAGAGGTTTTAACTAAAGTTCATAAGCTTTTTGGTTCATTAAAGAGTGAATTAGAAGAACATTTAATAAAAGAGGAAAAAATACTATTTCCAAAAATGATTAAATTTGAAAATATTGAAGATAAAGAAGAAAAAGAAAAGTTAAAGAAGGAAATAGAAAGCTTTATATCAGAACATGAAGCTGCAGGGGACATACTAAAGGAATTAGCAGAAATTACAGATGACTATAATTCCCCAGAATGGGCATGTACAAGTTTTAAATTATTATATATGAAAATGCATGACCTTGAAAAAGATTTATTTGTTCATATTCATAAAGAAAATAATATTTTATTTAAAAGATATTAATAGAAAGTTTGAGAAAAGTATAGAGGTGAATAATATGGAAAAGAAAAGATTTATTTTAGATAATGGTGTAAATAGAGCTGTTAATGAAGATAGAATAAAAGAATTAACTGTATTTTTATCAAAATTAAATGAACAAGGTTTAACAGAAGAATTAAAGGAAAAAGGGTTAAAGCTTGTTAAGTCAATAAGTCCTTTAGAATTATCTATGGCAGAACAAAGTTTAATAGATGATGGAATGAATGCAAGTGAATTAAGGCATTTATGTGAAATTCATATGTTGGTTTTAAAAGATGAACTTGAAAAATTAAAGAGCAATATATCAACAGGCCATGTTTTATACACAATGGTTGAAGAACATGAATGCTTATTAAAATTCTTAGATGAAATAGAAGAAACTACAAAAGTAATTTTAGCTATGGATAAATATGATGTAGAAAGAGCAGAATTTAATAAAATTCCAGAATTAGCTTTAAATTTATTAAATGCAGAACCACATCATAAAAGAGAAGAAGAAGTATTATTTAAAGAAGTAGAAGAATTAGGTGTTACAGGTCCAACTAGAATAATGAGAATGGAGCACGAAGAATTAAGAAAGAAGAAAAGAGCATTAAGAGATTTAGGAAGGTCTGTAGGAAATATGGAATTTGAAGAATATAAAAAGCAATTAAAAGATATTTCAAATGCTATTTGCTATGAGTTAAGAGATCATATATTTAAGGAAAATTATATATTATATCCAACATCTTTAGAAACTATCACAGATGAAGGAAAGTGGCAAGAAATGAAAGAAAAGTGTGATATGGTAGGATATTGTACATTTACTCCAGAGAATTCAAAATAATATTTACCTCCTTAGCAAAGATATAAACTATTCATTATACAAATTTGTAGTATAATAAGTATAAGTTACTATTTACTAAGGAGGTTTTACTTTGAAATGTGATTTCTGTTGTGAAAAATGTGCAAGTAGATTATATGCACATGAAGTTCCAATATTTGAATCCTTATCAGCAGAGGAATTAGAGAGAATAATAAATACTAGAAAGCATATGGATCTAAAAAAAGGAGAAACTTTATTTTTGGAAGGAGATGAGGTTTCAAAACTTTTTATTATAAGTGATGGGATGATAAAGATAACTAAAAATACAGCTACTGGTAAAGAACAAATTATAAATATATTAACTGTTGGAGATTTTCTTGGAGAAAATAATATATTAGGAGATCCACATCCAAGTAATGTATCTGCAACAGCAGTTAAAAATACAAGCTTATGCACAATTTCAAGAGAAGATTTAAAAGAAATATTATTTAAAAGCCCCTCAATAGCTTTAAAATTTCTTTCAGAATTAAATAAGAGGTTAATTGAAGTAGAAAATTTAACTAGTAATTTATCTAATAATAATCCTGAATTAAGAATAAGCTGTATGTTATTAGAATTTGCGGAAAAGTATGGACAAGAAGTGAATGAGAAGGTGGAAATAACTTTGCCATTAAATAGAGAAGAAATGGCAAACTATTGTGGAATCGCTAGAGAAACATTAAGCAGAAAACTTACTTTATTAGAGAATGAAGGATGTATAAGTATAGTTGGAAATAAAAAAATAATAATAAATAATTTGAGTCTCCTAGAGGAAGCCATTATTTAAAAAATAATATAAAAATAAGCATGACTATATCATATTAAAGCTTAGGATTAATTATGATATAGTCTTTTTCTATTTTATACTTTGTTGAAAGTTAAATATATTCAAAGGATCATATAATTCTTTTACAACTTTAAGATAAGATGAGTTTTTACCATTTCTAGCTAAACAAACAGCTTTGCTTACATCATCAAAATTATTACAATAAAAGATTGAATCAGGATATTTTTGAATTGAGCGATTCCATATTTGCCTGGCCTCATTATATAAAGGATTATCTGGAGTAATTATTTTACTCAATTAAACCACCTTCAAAATAATTATTTATATTACTTACTATAATTTATGTAAAATGATTTCTAATGTTACTATATATAGAAGAATTAGAGGAAAAATGCTATAATATTATTTTAAACAATTAAAAAGTATAAAATATTAATTAAAGTTTAGGAGTAATGTTAGTATGAGTTTAATATTTAATAAGCCATTAACAGAAATAATAAAAGATAGATATTCAGTTAGAAATTATGAAGATAAAGCTTTACCTAAAAATCTAACAGAAGAAATAGAAAATTATATAAGCAAAGTAGATAATCCTTTTAAAGTAAAGGTAAGAATACATTTAATTAAGAAAGATACGTATAAAGATGTAATTAAGCTTGGAACTTATGGAGTTATAAAAGGAGCCAATTACTATTTAGTATCAGCTTGTGAAAAAGAAGAATTTGCATTAGAGGCTTTAGGATATACTTTGGAAAAGGTAATACTATATTGTACTTCTTTAGGTCTTGGTACAGTATGGCTTGGAGGAACTTTTAGTAAAGGTGAGTATGCAAAAGCTATTAATCTTAAAGAAAATGAAATACTACCAATAGTATCTCCGGTTGGATATGAAGGAGGAAAGAAATCATTATTAGCATCACTTATGGCTGATCATAAGAATAAAAGAAAAAGTTATTCTGAAATATTTTTTTATGAAGATTTTAATACCCCACTTTCAAGTGAAGTGGCAGGGGAATATTCGGAAGCATTAGAAATGGTGAGGTTGGCACCATCAGCAATGAATAAGCAACCTTGGAGAATCGTTAAGGTAAAGGATGATCTTCATATATATAATAGCGGAAAAATAGATATGAATAAAATAGATATAGGAATAGCACTTTGTCATCTTAATTTATATATGAATGAAAAAGGAATTTCAGGAGAGTTTAAAGTTACAAATCCTAATATAGAAAGTAAGTATAAGTATGTTATATCTTGGATTAGAAATAAGTAAAAAGGAAGTCTTAGTGACTTTCTTTTTTTTATAAAAATATAAATTATTATAAAGTTGAATAAACAATATACAAATAAAAGAATTAATTTACAAATTAATATATCTAAAATTGATATTATAGTAAGTGTAAAGGGTTTAAAGAACCTATTAAATCTAAAAGAATATAAATAATATTATTAAAAATCAAATTAATTATTTAAGGGTGGGATAGAACAATGGTGCAAGAAAACTTAACAAAAATTCTAGAAAAGAGATTTAACAAGACAATAAAAGAAGCAAGCAACGAAGAAATCTATTTAGCTTTATTAGAATTAACAAAAGGAACTATTAATAAAAAGGGAACTAATAAGGGAAATAAAAAGCTTTATTATATTTCAGCTGAATTTTTAATTGGAAAGTTATTATCAAATAATCTAATTAATTTGGGACTTTATGAAGAAGTTAAAGAAGTATTATCTGCTAATGGCAAAGAATTAACTGAAATAGAAGAAATAGAGTTAGAACCATCATTAGGTAATGGTGGACTTGGAAGATTAGCTGCATGCTTCTTAGATTCAATTGCAACTTTAGGATTAAATGGGGACGGAGTAGGTTTAAACTATCATTTTGGATTATTCCAGCAAGTATTTGAAAATAATAAACAAAAGGCAGTAAAAAATCCATGGATAACTAGTGAAAGTTGGTTAAATAAATCAGATATAAAATTTGAAGTTTTATTTGGAGGATTTAAGGTTATATCAAGCCTTTATGATATAGATGTTACAGGTTATGATAAGGCTTGCAATAAGCTTCGTTTATTTGACATAGACACAATAGATGAAACATTAGTAAAGGATGGTATAAATTTTAATAAGGAAGAAATAAAGAAAAACTTAACTTTATTCTTATATCCAGATGATAGCGACAAAGCAGGACATTTATTAAGAATATATCAACAATACTTTATGGTAAGTAATGCAGCTCAATTAATTTTATTAGAAGCTGAAGAAAATGGATATGATTTGCATAAATTATATGATCATGTAGTTATTCAAATAAATGATACACATCCATCAATGGTTATTCCTGAATTAATTCGTCTTTTAGGAGAAAGAGGAATAGGAATGGAAGAGGCTATTGAAATAGTTACAAAGACTTGTGCATATACAAATCATACAATATTAGCAGAAGCATTAGAAAAATGGCCAATAGAATATTTAGATAAAGTTGTTCCACAATTAATGCCAATTATAAGAGAATTAGATAATAAAGTAAAAGCTAAGTATGATGATGAAAAAGTAGCTATAATAGATAAAGATAATAGAGTTCATATGGCTCATATGGATATTCATTATGGATTTAGTGTAAATGGGGTTGCCGCACTTCATACTGAGATATTAAAAGAAGAAGAGTTAAAGACATTTTATGATATTTATCCAGAAAAGTTTAATAATAAGACAAATGGAATAACATTTAGAAGATGGTTAATCCACTGCAATAATGAACTTACTAAGTTTATAGGTGAATTAATTGGAGAAAACTTTAAAAAGGATGCTACTAAATTAGAAAATTTAATAAAATATATAGATGATAAAACTGTTTTAAATAAGCTTGGAGAAATTAAAAAGAATAATAAAATTGCTCTTAAAAATTATTTAAAAGAAACTCAAGATGTTGAAATAGATGAAAATTCTATATTTGATATTCAAATAAAGAGACTTCATGAATATAAGAGACAACAAATGAATGTACTTTATATTATTCATAAGTATTTAGATATTAAAAAGGGAAATATTCCAACAACTCCAATAACAATGATATTTGGAGCTAAGGCAGCACCAGCTTATATAATAGCTCAAGATATAATTCATACTATCTTATGTCTACAAGAAATTATAAATAATGATCCTGAAGTTAACAAGTATTTAAAAGTTGTTATGGTAGAAAATTATAATGTAACAAAAGCATCTAAATTAATTCCAGCTTGTGATGTTTCAGAGCAAATCTCTTTAGCATCTAAAGAAGCTTCTGGAACAGGTAATATGAAGTTTATGTTAAATGGAGCATTAACTTTAGGTACAGAAGATGGAGCTAATGTTGAAATACATGAATTAGTTGGAGATGATAATATTTATATCTTTGGGGAATCAAGTGAAACTGTTATTGAACACTATAAAAAAGCAGATTATGTTTCTAAGAAATATTATGAAAAGCCTGCAATAAAGGAATTAGTTGACTTTATAGTAAGCGATGAAATGATAGCAGTTGGAGATGAAGAAAACTTAACAAGACTTCATAAAGAATTAATCAATAAGGATTGGTTCATGACATTACTAGATCTTGAAGATTACATCAAAACTAAAGAAATAGTATTTAAAGCTTATGAAGATAGAGAGACTTGGAATAAAAAAGTTTTAGTTAATATTAGTAAAGCCGGATTCTTCTCTTCAGATAGAACTATTGAACAATACAATAATGAAATCTGGAAATTAAAGTAGAAGATCATTATAAATTACAACTACAAGTAAAAAAAGCTGCAATTGCAGCTTTTTTTATTTAAAATTAACTTCACGTTCAGGAATTGTATATTTCAAATAGTTTTCTATTTCTTCCAAAATATTATAATTTTTAGGATCTGTAATAAGACAAGTATAACCACTATCTCCAGCACGAGCTGTTCTTCCTATTCTATGAATATAGCTTTCAACACTTTCTGGTGCATCATAATTATATATGTGAGTAACTCCAGTAACATCTATTCCTCTTGAGGCAACATCAGTTGCAATTAAATATTGAATCTCACAATCTCTAAAAGATTTCATTATCTTTTCTCTTTTATTTTGAGGAACATCACTATGTATTTTAGCAGCTTTTATACCTTTGGCAGCAAGTTTTACTTCTAGTTCATCAGCTCTTCTTTTAGTTCTACAAAAGATAATAGACATAAAAGGATTATCTTCTTCTAGAATCTTAACTAAAGCATCTACCTTCCATCTATCCGTAGTTTTAACTACTTCTTGTTTAATATTGGGAATTTCAGATTCTTCATTTTCTGTAATATCTATGATAGCTGGATTATTCATATATCTATAAGCTAGTTTTTTTACTTTAGAGTCTATAGTTGCAGAAAAGCAAAGAGTTTGAAGCTTTTTAGGAGCGTAAGACATTATTTTTTCAATTTCATTTTTAAATCCCATTAAAAGCATTTGATCAACTTCATCAATAACAACTGTATTTAGCTTACTTAAACTTATACTTTTTCTTTCTAAATGATCAAGTAATCTTCCTGGAGTTGCAATAATTAAATTAATGCCTTTATTAAGTTTTTTTAATTGAGAACCAACATCTTTTCCACCGTAAGCAGCTAAAATTCCTATATCATTTATATTAAATTTATTAGCTTCTTCAGTTATTTGGATTGCTAATTCTCTAGTTGGAGATAAAATTAGAACCTCAGTGTTTTTAGAAGTATTATCTATTCTTTGAAGTATAGGTAATAAAAATGCTAGGGTTTTTCCAGTTCCAGTTTTTGATTTTCCTATAACATCTTTTTTGCTAATTATTTCAGGAATAACATCCATTTGAACTTTAGTAGGTGTTATAATACCATTATTTTTTAATGAATCAATTAGTTTACTATTTATTTTTAAATCTTTAAAATCCATATTTATATCCTTTCCTACATTTAGTTTTTAAGTAGAAATATGTAAGATTAATTTTTCTTAGAGTAAAGCGACAGAATAAGTAAGTTTACATGTGTCCACTTTTGTATAAAATTATAAAAATAAAGTGGAGCTTGGTAATCCGGCGAAAGACAAACCAAGCTCCACGGTAATTAGCACTTTACGTACCAACTGCCTAATAAGAATAACATTAAATAGATAAAAAAGCAACAAAAATTTTAAAATATTAGAAATTAAAAAGGGATTTGGAAGAATAATTTTACGGTTAAGTAAAAGTTTGCATGAATTATTCATTTATAAGGATTTTTTAAGCTTAAATTTAGGAAATCTTTATTTTTATATGAAAAATATTTTAAGAAGTTCATCTTATACTAAAATTAATAAATTCTTATTTATCTTTAAATAAGAAAAATCATTTTAAGAAGGAATGAGTTAATGAATAAAAGTAAAACAAAGCAAAAGATAGGTTTAAGTTTAATAATACTCTTAGTTATAACAATAGTAGTATACTTAAAATATAGTGGTATTTTAGGATATATGACTTCATTAGAACAATTAAAAGCCTATATAGAAGGGTTTGGTAGTAAGGCTTATATAGTATTTTTTATATTACAATTAATATCTATTATTATAGCTCCAATACCAAGTAATGTAACTGCAGTAGCAGGTGCTATGATATTTGGAATGTGGGGTTCGTTTATTATAACTACTTTAGCTATAATTTGTGGTTCAGCTATCGTGTTTTCATTATCAAGAATATATGGAAAAGCATTTACAGAAAAGTTTGTGAGCCAGAAGTCTTTGAAAAAGTATGAAAACTTAATAAATTCTTCAAAGGGAGAAATTACTATAGCTTTAATGTTATTATTTCCATTTTTTCCTGATGATATAATTAATTTTTTAGTAGGGCTTAGTGGAATGAGCTTTAAAAAATATTTCATTATATTAATACTTACAAGGCCATGGGAAATCTTAATAGCATCAGCAATGGGGTCAGCAAGCATAACAGTACCATTATGGATATGGGGAATAATAATAGCCGTATCTATAGTTTTAATTATTAATAGCAACAAAATAGAAGATAAATTAACTAAGATAATTAAAGCAATATAAAGCATTTATCAACTAACAATCAAAAAAAATAAGCTTAAAAGAAGAATACTAAGGGAAAAGGTCTTTAGAAATTCTTTAGAAATATAAAGAGTTTTTCTTAATTATTTAGAAATACTATTAAGTTAAGATGTAACTTTATTAAAAGTTCTTATAGGATATAATAGTTATATATTAAGAAATGAAGGAGAAAAATTATGAATTCATATAATATTTTGGTTGTTGAGGATGATAAGGAGATTGCTAGAGCAGTAGAAATATATTTGAAAAATCAAGGATATAAGGTTTTTGTAGGACATAATGGTATAGATGGGCTAGAAATAATAGAAAAACAAATAATACACTTAGCTATTGTTGATATAATGATGCCATTAATGGATGGAATACAGATGACAATTAAACTAAGAGAAAAGTATGATTTTCCAATTATAATGTTATCTGCAAAATCAGAAGAAATTGATAAGATAATGGGACTAAATATAGGAGCAGATGATTATGTTTCCAAGCCTTTTGCGCCTCTAGAATTAATCGCTAGAGTGAACTCACAAATTAGAAGATATTCCAGATACTTAAACTTAGTTGGCACAGAAAAAGAAGAAGTTAATAAAGAGGATATCTATAGTATAGGAGGACTTGAACTTAATGTTAACAAAGTTGAGCTTACTGTTGATGGCAGTTTAGTTAAAATTACCCCTATAGAATTTAAAATTCTTCAATT
Source organism: Clostridium sartagoforme (assembly GCF_039521405.1). Lineage (NCBI taxonomy): Bacteria > Bacillati > Bacillota > Clostridia > Eubacteriales > Clostridiaceae > Clostridium > Clostridium sartagoforme. The sequence continues at coordinate 8,736 of NZ_BAAACH010000015.1, read as the reverse complement.
GCTTATGAAAAGCCCTGGAAGAGTATTTTCTTCCGAAGAAATATATGAAAGAGTATGGAATGAAAAAGCAATAAATACAGATACAATAATGGTACACATAAGAAACATAAGAGAAAAAATAGAATTCGATCCAAAAAATCCGAAATATTTAAAGGTGGTGTGGGGAGTTGGATACAAAATTGAAAAACTCTAAAGAAAAATATTATATAAGTGGAATAGTTATTTTAATCATTATGATGCTTTCGATAATAATGGTTTCTTTATATGAAAGAATAGATAGTATAGCTAAAGATAGCAATCAAGGAACAAGATATGAATATATACAACATGATTTATATAAAAGTAATTTTGTATTGAATAAACTTCTTATTGAAAAAGAAACAGGAAAATCAGTAAATTACAGTGATTTGTATTTAAGTGAAAAAGTCAAAAAAAATACAGATACATTATTAGTATATGAAGAACAATTTAAAAATTTGAAAACAAGGTTAACTAATGATTTGAAAAATTTAGATTATCTAATAATAGATAATCTAAATAATGAAAAATTAACAAATACCAAACAAGACTTATCATTACTCATAAATAGTAACATAAAAAATCAAGACATATTAAATTATTACAATTATTATATAGTAATTGAATTTGATAGTGAAGGAAATGTAAATATTAAAAATACTAATCAATATGGATATAACTATTACAGTAATAAAAATGGAAACTTAAAAGGTTACTTGGGATTAGATTATGAAGAAGAAATAATAAATCCTAAAAATGTGACTATAGTTTATGGAATACCTAAAAACTTATCATATTCCGATGACGATATTTACTATAATTCATTAAATATAGGAAATTGGGTTTATGGAGATGCGCTAGCTCCTTATGCAATTATTATTTATGCAGTAGTAATATTAATGTCCTTAATAATTTCTTATAAGAAATCTAAGGAAGATAAGATAATATCAAAGTTGTTAAACATCCCTTTAGAAATACTGGCAACTTTAATAATATCAATAACAGCATGTGTCAGTTTATCACCAGAAATTATATATGGAACATTATATAATACAGAAGTTATTAATGGACTTAAGATATATGGATTAAGCGAATCAGTTTCTAGATATGGTTTGTATATCATTAATGTAATATATTGGATAGCTTTATTATTTTCAGCTTTCATAGCAATTTCTTTATTAAAGCATATATTTAAGAAAGGAATTATAAAGTATATAAAAGAAAATACTTTAGTTGGTAGATTTACATTATTTATAATTAGAAAATCAAGAAGTGTTATGAATAATTTATCCAAAATTGATTTTAATGAAAATAGCAATAAATATCTTTTAAAATTAGTAGCAATTAATTTTGTAATAGTAATGTTTTGTAGTCTTCTATGGTTTGGAGGAATATTTGGAGCTATAGTATATTCAATAGTACTGTTCTTCATATTAAGAAAGTATATGAGTGAAATAAAAGAAAAATATAATATTTTATTAGAAGCTACAAATAAAATTGCCGGAGGAAATTTAGATGTAGAGATAAAAGAAGACTTAAAGGTTTTTGAACCATTAAAAGATGAACTTCAAAAAATACAAAAAGGATTTAAAAATGCAGTTGATGAGGAGGTGAAAAGTCAAAGAATGAAAACAGATCTTATATCTAATGTTTCTCATGATTTAAAAACACCATTAACATCAATAATTACTTATATAGATTTACTAAAGGATGAAAATATAAGTGAAGAAAATAGAAAACTTTATTTAGATACATTAGATAGGAAATCTCAAAGGCTTAAAAATTTGATAGAAGACTTATTCGAAGTAAGTAAGGCAACAAGTAAAAATGTGCAATTAAATATATTGAATGTGGATATAGTTTCGCTTATGAAGCAAACACAATTTGAATTAAGTGATAAAATTGAAGAATCATCATTAAAGTTTAAATGGAATTTCCCAGAAAATAAAGTAATAGTACCTTTAGATAGTCAAAAAACCTTTAGAGTATTTGAAAATTTATTAATAAATATAGTCAAATATTCAATGCCAAATTCAAGAGTTTTTATAGATATAGTAGATGGCAATGAAGAGGTTTATGTAACATTGAAAAATATGTCAGCAAATGAAATAGACTTCACATCAGAAGAAATAGTAGAAAGATTTGCTAGAGGAGATAAATCAAGAAATACAGAAGGGTCAGGGCTTGGATTAGCAATAGCAAAGAGTTTTGTTGAGCTTCAAGGTGGAAATTTAAATGTAGAAATAGATGGCGATTTATTTAAAGTAACATTGAAATTTAAGAAGTAATAAAAGAATCACTAATATCTATGGGATATTAGTGATTTTTCTTAATGAAGTAAGAGATGTAATAGGTATTAATTATTTTAATAAGAAGTAAAAATGAAGGAATTGATAGTTTAGGGAATAATATTTTTTAAAATATTGAAATAGTTTGTCTGATTAACTATAATAAGTATGATTAAAAGTTTGTAGGAGGATTAACAAATGAGAAATTTTAAGAAATTATTATCAATAATTTTAATATCAATGTTCTCAATTATTTTAATTGGATGTAAAGGTAATGAACAGAATGAAGAAGTTTTAGTAGAAGATACAACATTAAAAATAGGTCTAATGCCAGCTGTGGACACAGCCCCAATACTTATTGCAGAAAAAAATGGATATTTTGAAGAAGCAGGAATAAATGTAGAAATAGAAATATATACTAATGCTCAAAATAGACAAAGTGCTCTTCAAAGTAATGCTATAGATGGAGCAATGACAGATTTTATAGCAGTTGCAACTAATGTTGATGGTGGGTTTGACATAAAGGCAACAACAATGACAGACGGAATGTTTCCTGTACTAGCAAATGAAGGAGCAACTGATAAAAAAGAGATAAAAGTAGGTATGATGGAAGTAAGTGTTTCCAATTATTTAATAGATAAGTGGCTTGGAGATAAATATAATGTGGAAAAGGTATTTATAAATGAGATACCAGCTAGACTTGCGGCTTTAAAAAGTGGTGAAGTTGATATGAGTTTATTCCCAGAGCCAGTAGCTTCAAATGGAGAGTTACAAGGTTTAAAAAAGAATATATATGGAATGGATGATGAATTTTCACCTGATTGCTTAGTATTTACTGGGAAATCTATAAAAGAAAAACCAAAAACTATAACAGCTTTCCATGAAGCTTATAATAAAGCTGTAGATGAAATTAATAAAAACCCTGAAATAGCAAAAGAGATATTAATTGAAAAAATACCAAATACAAATCCTGCTGTAAAAGATATTATGGTATTACCAACATATAAAAAAGCAGCCCTTCCAAGTGACGAATATTTACAAAGTATAATAGACTGGACTGAAAAAACTTTAAATAAGGATTTATCAGTAAAGCCAGATGCTTTATTAGAAGGAAAATTTGTAAAGTAATATGATAAGGATAAGTGATTTAACCGTTAAGTATAAGAATGAAATAGCAATAGATAAAATGAGCTTATCTATTGAAAAAGAGAAAACTTATGCAATTATAGGGAAATCAGGATGTGGAAAGACAACCCTGCTATACACTATAGCAGGGCTTATTTCTAATTATGAAGGGAAATTAGAAATAGAAGGGGAGACTTCTTTAATATTACAAAACTTAGGGTTATTTAATTGGTTTACAGTATATAAGAATGTAGAACTTGGACTAAATAAATATAATTGTACCAAAAAGGAAAAAGAGAAATTAGTTAATGATGTATTAAAAGAGTTAGATTTAATAAGTTTAAAAGATAAATATCCCAAGGAACTAAGCGGAGGGCAAAAGCAAAGAGTTGCAATTGCAAGAACAATAATAAGAAATCCGGAGATATTATTATTAGACGAAGCAACATCAGCTTTAGATTCTATAAATAAAGAGAAAATTCAGGAGCTACTTTTAGAAATAAGAAATAAAAGAAAAAATACAATGATTTTAGTTACACATAGTATTGAAGAAGCTGTTTTTTTAGGTGAGTATATAATAGTCATGAAAGATGGAAGAATTCATAGTCTAATTAATAATAAATATTTTGGTGACAAGGATATAAGAAAAAAACAAGAATATATGGAGATATGTAATGAAGTAAGAGGGAAGCTTTATGATTAAGGATATATTATTAAAAATAATAAAGGGGTTTTATGGAGTAGTAATTATAGTAGTATTATGGTATTTATTAAGTATATTAATAGGAAGTAACATGGTTCCATCTCCTAAAACTACTATATATGAATTATTAAGATTATTAAAAAATGAGTTTATATATCATATTTTATATAGTATGTATAGAATATTAGGAGCAATATTGATATCATTAATTATAGGAATTCCTGTTGGTATAGCTATTGGAATGAGTGATTTAATAGATAAAATAATATCACCAGTAGTATATTTATTATATCCAATACCAAAGATAGCATTCTTACCTATATTTATGGTAATGTTTGGAATCGATGATAAATCTAAGATAATATTAATGGTTACTATAATTGTTTTTCAAATTTTAATAGTAACAAGAGATGCAGTGAAAGAAACAGATAAGGATGTACTAATATCAGCTAGAGTTATGAAATTTACTAAAATTGATACAATAATAAAAGTGATAATTCCATCAATAGCTCCAAAAGTATTTTCAGCTTTGAGAGTAAGTATAGGAATCGCAATTTCAGCTTTGTTTTTTAGTGAAAATTATGCAACTAAATATGGTATAGGGTATTATATAATGAATGCATGGTCAATGGTTGATTACAAAGGAATGTTTGCAGGAGTATTAGCTCTTAGCATTATGTCTCTTATTATATTTAAAATTATAGACTTATTAGAAAAGAAAATATGTCCATGGGTATAAAAAATAGCTATATCGATTTTGATATAGCTATTTTTTATTTTATAGATAATTATATTTAATTTTATTTTAAGGTTTCTATGATAAAATCGTATTATATAAATAAAAACAAATAGAATTTAGGAGCTAATTTCCTTATTTATAACATAAAGGAGGATAAGTATGAGATTATTATTAGTAGAAGATGAAAAAGAATTATCAGAAGCATTATTTCAAATATTAATGAATAATAAATATTCAGTTGACTCAGTTTATGATGGTGAAGAAGGCTTGGATTATGCTTTAACAGGAATATATGATGTTATAATTTTAGATATTATGTTACCAAAGTTGAATGGAATAAGTTTATTGAAACAATTAAGAAAAGCAGGGATATCTACTCCAGTAATTATGCTTACAGCTAAAAGCCAAATTGAAGATAGGGTACTGGGGCTTGATTGTGGAGCAGATGATTATTTAACCAAGCCTTTTGCAACAGAGGAGTTACTTGCAAGGTTAAGGTCTATAACTAGAAGAAAAGGAAATGTAGTAAATGACAATGTATTAACTTATGGTGACATAAGATTAAATATAGAAACTTATGATTTAGATGTTAACTCTGAAAGTATAAGGTTAACTTTAAAGGAATTTGAGATAATTAAGTATTTTATGGAAAGACCTAAATGTGTAGTTAGTAAAGACGATTTAATAACTAAACTATGGGGATTTGATTCAGAGGTTGAGTATAACAATATAGAAGTATATATTTCATTTATAAGGAAAAAACTAGCATATTTAAACTCTAAAGTAAGCATTATCACAATAAGAGGTGTAGGCTACAGAATGGAGGAGTAATTTTGTTTGATAAGTTAAAGAAAAAATTTATATTTATAAATATGTCTTTGTTAACATTAGTGTTTATAGCAATTTTTGGAACAATATATATTTTTACAGCAATAAGCATGGATAAAGATTTAGAAAGAGAATTAAGGAGTACAATGTTTAATCCACGTAAACCGGCACCCGATTCTCCAATGATGGCAGGAAGCATAATCATAGAATTGAATTCTGACAATACAATATCAACAGTAATAAAATACATAGAAATTGATAGCGAAGATTTAAATAATACAATAGATAAAATTATTAAAGGAGATAAAAAGTTTGACAGGATAAAATTAGCAGATAATAGCTATGGGTATCTGAAGGAAACTACTCTTAAGGGAACTAAGATTATATTAATGGATAGAGAACCACAAATAAATACTCTTTCAAGTCTCTTAAAAGTATTTATAGCTATTGTTGGTATAAGTTTAGTGATTTTATTATTAATAAGTATCTATTTAACTAATAAAACTATAGAGCCTATAAAAGAAAGCTTTGAAAAACAAAAGCAATTTATTGCAGATGCGTCACATGAATTAAAAACTCCTCTTGCTATTATAAGAACTAATACATCTTTAGTTTTATCTAATAAAGATGAAACTGTAAATAGCCAAATTAAATGGATAAATTATATAAATAATCAAACTGAAAGAATGGCAAAATTAATAGATGAAATGTTATCATTAGCTAAGCTCGATACTGGTAGAGAAATTATAGAGTTTTCGATATTTGATTTAAGTAAATTATTAAACAATATTTTATTAACATTTGAAGCAGTTATATTTGAGAGCAAAATTGAATTAGAGACAAATATTTCAGATGATATATTTGTAAGGGGAGATAAGGAAAGTATAAAAAAAGTATGTATAATACTATTAGATAATGCAATTAAATACACAAATCCTAATGGGAAAATATCTGTATTTCTTAATTTAGACAAAAGTAGAATAAAGTTAATAGTTAAAAATACTGGAGATGGTATAAAGAATGAGGAGTTAGATAAAATCTTTGAAAGATTCTATAGAATAGATAGCTCAAGAGCTAGAGAAACAGGTGGATATGGATTAGGTCTTTCAATAGCGAAATCTATAATAGAAAGTCATAATGGAAGAATTTATGCAGAAAGCGAATTAGGGAAAGATACTACATTTGTGATAGATTTAAATTGTGAAGCAATTTATTAGTGAAAAGTTAAGAGTGAAAAAGTGAAAAGTTGAGGGTGTTTTGCTACGCAAAACTTAAATTCCAATTGGTGCAAATCACCTTTTATTCAAAAATCCTGTAAGAATTTTTTTATTCAACTCTTTCACTCTTTCATTTTTCACTTATAACATTTTGCTTCGCAAAATTTTGCAATTTACAAAATTAAAACAAAAGTTCCAATAGTAATAAAAATTCCACCTATTATAGTTTTAGTAGTAATAGCTTCTTTTAATATTACAAAAGCTAATATCATAGTTATTACAACACTAAACTTATCTATGGGAACAACCTTTGAGGCTTCTCCTATTTGTAATGCCTTATAATAAAATAACCAAGATAATCCAGTAGCTATACCAGATAAAATTAAGAAAATCCAGCTTTTTTGACTTATATTACTAATTTGGTTTAAGCTACCATTTATAAAAACTATTCCCCAAGCCATTAGTAAGACTACAACGGTACGAATTGCAGTAGCTAAATTTGAATTTATGTTTGCTATTCCTATTTTAGCTAAAATAGATGTAAGGGCGGCAAAGAAAGCTGAGAGTAATGCATAAACAACCCACATATGAGCAACTCCTTTAATATTAAATTTTTTTATCAATATAAAATCCTCCATAAAATATATAATTATCATTTAATTATATATTAGCATTAAATATAAAAAATATGATTATAACGAATAAAAAATATAAATTTTAATGAATTTAAAATAAGAAATAAAGAAAATATATAAATAATTTAAAAATATACATAAAATGAACAATTAAAGCATTATATATAATAAAGGGATATTTAAATATAAATTTAAATTTAATAATATTTAATACTTAAAAAATTATTAATATTAATGATAAAAAGAGGATAACTTTAGTAGAGTATAGAATTAGTAACTGTATCAAACTTTATGGAGGGGGTAGTATGGTATTATCAACTAATCCGGCAGTTAGACTATACGAAATTTTAAGTGAATCAAAAGAATTTTGCAGTAATAATGCTAATAAACAAAGCAGATTTAGGACGGTAGAATCAGTTCTTGCTCAAGTTTTTGACTTAGATATTAACGATGACGAGAAAATATTTAGATCTATCATACAAATTATTGAAATGATAGAAAATATAAAAAAACTAACTAACAAGATTGAAAGCAATTCGAAAGATGAGTTAGTAAGATCTCTTACTAATTTTGAAAAAAAGGTTATGGCTATAGGATTAGATGATGATGCACACAAGTTAGATATTATAATTACAAAAGAAATATTGATATCTATAAATGGCTTAGCATTAGCTTTAGATGTATGTAATCAATATAGAAATGTTGAAGAAGAAAATTTGATGAAGTTTAAAGAAAAGATACAAACTTTAGTAGAGGAACTTGAAGAATTAGAGGTAAATGAGGAACTGAAGTTATTTTTGAATGATGTACTTAGTAATTTATACTATAAGATAGAAGAATACAAAATATATGGAATAGATGGCCTAAAATCATCTATAGAACAAGGTTTGGGAAGTATAATGCTTAATAAAAATATTTGTGAAGAAGCGTATAAAAATAAAAGTTTTAAAGAAAATATAAAAAAAATTTTAAGCTTGCTTACAAGCATTAATACTACTATTTCTTTTGTAAAAAATATAATACCAATAGCTCAAGATGCCAGTGATATAGTAAATAGATTATTAGGTTAGAATAGATATAAATAAAAATACCGTTTATTTTATAAACGGTATTTTTATTTCAGACTGCTGACAAAGTATTAGCAGTCTTTAATTTTATACAAATATGTAATATAATTAAAAAT